>JAJUJZ010000162.1 GCA_029265075.1 Gammaproteobacteria bacterium
CTGGCGCGGCAGTTCGAAATGCATATGAAGATGATGAAAACCGTGGAGGAGAACAGCGCCTCCGCCAGCCAGCTCTTGCGTCTGAGCTAAACCGAATTCAGCACTGAAACGCCGCAAGGCGGCCAGTAATACGAGGAACACCGTCATGATGTCAGCACTCTGGGTCTCCAAAACAGGCTTGAGCGCGCAGGATCGTCGCATGACGACCATCGCCAACAACCTCGCCAACGCAGCCACGGTCGGCTTCAAACGTGATGACGTGATGTTCGAGGATCTGCTTTATCAGACCCGGCGCCAGCCTGGTGCAGCGTCGTCGCAGATCACCCAGCTGCCCTCCGGGATGCAACTTGGCACCGGCGTACGCGTCGCCGGTACCAGCAAGCAGTTCACCGAAGGCTCGTTGCAGATCACCGAACGCTCGCTCGATATCGCCGTGAATGGGCGCGGCTTCTTCGAGGTGCAGATGCCGGATGGCACTATCGCCTACACCCGCAACGGTCAGTTTCACATCAACTCGGATGGCGAGCTGGTGACCACCAACGGCCTGCTGGTACAGCCGGGAGTGGCGATCCCTCAGGATGCCCAGACCATCACCATCAGTGAAGACGGCATCGTTGAAGTCACTATTCACGGTGAGGCCGAGCCCCAGCAGATCGGCCAGATTCAGCTGACCGATTTCATCAACCCGTCCGGGCTGCAGGCGATCGGTTCCAACCTGTTCCTGGAAACCGCTGCCAGCGGCGCGCCGCAGCAGGGGCAGCCGGGCAATAACGGTCTTGGCCGGGTGCAGCAGGGCGCGCTGGAAAACTCCAACGTTGATGTGGTGGAAGAGCTGGTCAACATGATCACCACGCAACGCACGTACGAGATGAACTCCAAGGTGATCTCGACCACAGATCAGATGCTGCAATTCATCACGCAGACGCTGTAAGCGCAGGGTGAAGCTGATGCTTAACCAGAACCAGGGGCAAGGCGCAATCCACAACAGCCGTTACGTAGCTGCGCTGCGCCGGCGACCGGGGCCGGCACATCAGCCTTACGCCCATCACGATCGCGGGAGCATGGCGTCGTTATTTAGAGCCACCGCAGCCCTGACGCTGTTCAGCCTGCTCACTGCCTGCACGATCGCGCCCGATGCGCGGCCCGGGGATCCGGCCTATGCGCCGGTGGCAGCGCCGGCGATGGCGCCGCCTCCTGCTCAGGCCGGTGCGATTTATCGCAGCGGCTACGGTTTTTCGCTCTACGAAGATAACCGCCCGCACCGCATCGGCGACATCATCACAGTCGTGCTGACCGAACGCACGGTGTCCAGCAAACGCGCCACCGCCGAAACCGGCAAGAACAGCTCAATCGGTTTCAATGCCGGCACCGTCCTCGGCCGTGTTGTCACGGCAAAAGATGGTGCAATGAATCTGTCGACAGATGTCAGCCAGGGACGCGACTTCGAAGGCGAGGCGAGTGCGGCCCAGAGCAACAACCTGCAGGGTTCGATCACCGTCATGGTGGCCGACGTACTTCCTAACGGACTGCTTGATGTGCGTGGCGAGAAGTGGGTGACGCTCAACCGTGGCGAAGAGTTCCTGCGACTGCGCGGTTACATCCGGCCGCAGGACATCGCGCGCGACAACACCATCGCGTCCACCAAAATCGCCGATGCCCGCATCAGCTACAGCGGTACCGGTGAGCTGGCACAACCGAGCCGGCAGGGCTGGGCGACGCGCTTCTTCAATTCCGAATACTGGCCTTTTTAGGGTGTTTGCATGACGCTGTTACGTTTTGTCACTCGTGCTGTTCCGGCAGCCAAAAGCCGGTCCGGCAGCACCTGGATCCCCGCTTTTGCGGGGGTGACGTCGTTCCGTAAGCGGCACGGCGCAGCAGGCACCGTCACTCCCGCGCAGGCAGGAATCCAGTGGTTCCGTCGCTCCCCTCTGATGCAACGTACACAGCAATTTCTCGCGAGCATTATCCGAGTGAGACCAGCTCAGGTCGCGCTGTTCAGTCTGCTGTGTCTGACGCTGCTGCTGCCAGCACCAGTCCATGCTGAACGGCTCAAAGACATCGCCACCATTGCCGGCATGCGTAACAACGTGCTGCTGGGCTATGGCCTGGTCGTCGGGCTCAACGGCACGGGCGACCAGACCACACAGACGCCGTTTACCACCCAGTCCTTCCGCAACATGATGCGCGAGTTTGGCGTGGTGATTCCGGAAAACGCCAATTTCCAGCTCAAAAACGTTGCGGCCGTTACCGTCCATGCGACGCTGCCGCCGTTCATCAAGCCCGGCCAGACCATCGATATCACGGTCTCCTCGATCGGCAATGCCAAGAGCCTGCGTGGCGGCAGTCTGCTGATGACCCCGCTGAAGGGGGCGGACGGCCAGGTGTACGCGCTGGCGCAAGGTGAACTGGTGGTGGGAGGTTTTGGTGCCGAGGGCGCAGATGGCTCGCGCGTTACAGTCAATACGCCGGCGGCAGGACGCATTCCCAGTGGTGCCATCGTCGAGCGGGAACCGCCGAATGCCTTCATGGACAGCGGCAGTCTGGTGTTCAACCTCAAACGTGCCGATTTCACCACCGCCAAGCGCGTAGCCGATGCCATCAACGATCTGCTCGGCCCGAACGTCGCATCGGCGCTGGACGCAATGTCGATTCACGTCACCGCGCCGCGCGACAGTAATCAGCGTGTTGCCTATATGTCGGTGCTGGAGAACCTTGAGGTGAAGCCGGGCGAAGCGCCGGCACAGGTCATCATCAATTCACGCACGGGCACAATCGTTGTCGGCAACAACGTCACCGTCGAGCCGGTGGCCGTCACGCATGGCAGCCTGGTGGTTACTGTCTCCGAGAATGTGCAGGTCAGTCAGCCCAATGCGCTGGCGGGCGGGGCGACCGTGGTCACTCCGCAATCTGCCATCACCATCGAGGAAGAGAACAACCGCATGTTCAAGATCGATCGCGCGGTAACGCTCGATGAGATCGTGCGGGCGGTGAATCAGGTGGGCGCAGCACCGGGTGACCTGATGGCCATCATCGAGGCACTCAAGCAGGCCGGAGCGCTTAACGCCGATGTGGTGGTGATCTGATGAGTGCAGGAGTGCGGGCATGATCAGGGCGAACGATCCTCTGGCTGGCATGTCGCCGCAGGTCTTCACCGATCTGGGCAGCCTGCAGAATCTGCCGGCCCGTGCCCGCGGCGACAAGGCGGCTGCGCTGGCGGAAGTGGCGCGCCAGTTCGAATCACTCATGCTGCAGATGATGATGAAGAGCATGCGTGATGCCAATGCCGTGTTTGCCGAGGGCAACCCGCTGGCGAGCTCGGAAATGGAGTTCTACCAGGAGATGTTCGACCAGCAGCTGACGCTCACGCTGGCACAGGGCGGCGGCATGGGGCTGGCGCAGGTGCTGGAACGGCAGCTGGGCGGTCAGCCGGGTACTGCGACATTGGCACAGCAAGGCAACGATGACAGCCTGCAGCGCAAGCAGGTCCTGGCGAGCATGCGGGGGCTGCATGGCGATCCCGCGATGGAGCGGCTGTGGGAGAAGCTGGCAGCGGCGCCGCTGCCGGCCGAGGTCGACCGGGCCGGTGCGGAAATCGACGCCAGCGCCCGGCCGGATACAGGTTTTGCCGCCGATCCCGCCGAGTTTGTCACTCAGGTGGCGCCGCTGGCGCGGCAGGCGGCCGGCGAACTCGGTGTCGATGCGCGCGTGCTGATTTCGCAGGCTGC
>JAJUJZ010000046.1 GCA_029265075.1 Gammaproteobacteria bacterium
GTGACCGACGCGCTGTCACTTTCTGGCGCCGCCGGCGGCTGCTCTGCCGTGGCGATCAGCGCAGCGGGCTCGGCGGGTTCGTCAACGGTATCGTCCAGCAAGGTAAATTCGAGGTGATCACTGTCGGTTTCAGCAGGGTCGATGACGGGATCAGCGTCTACCCAGTTTTCCAGGGCATTGAAGATGTGCAGACAGGAGCCGCATCGCACCGCGCCGGCGGCCACCGCAAGGTGGGCAGCGCTGACCCGGAATGAAGTGCTGCAACGCGGGCACTGGGTGACGCGATTATCCATTGGCCTTCCCGAATGATGCTACCGACGTGCTGGCAGTGGCTGCTTCAATTCCGTGCATTTGAACCGCTCAGCCGTCGCTTGTGAAGGGGGGGTGCGTTAGCTGCGACTTGCGTCCAGCCGGGCCCACTCTTCGCGCAGCGCGGGCGCCGCGAAACTGCATGCTGGCCGGTAGGCAGCCATCACCGCTTCGACCTGCTCGGCCAGCAGCCCCGACAGTACCAGGCGGCCGCCGCTGGCGGTATGGTTCAGCAGGCGTGGTGCCAGCTCCTGCAAGGGGCCGGCCAGGATATTGGCGATGGTAACGTCGGCCACCAGATCAGCGGGCACCTCGTCGGGCGCAAAGGTGACCAGACGCTCGTCGGTAATGCTGTTGCGGCGCGCATTGTCGCGGGTGGCGATCAGCGCCTGCGGATCATTGTCAACGCCGATGGCGCGCTCGGCACCCAGCAGCAGTGCTGCGATCGCCAGGATGCCTGAGCCACAGCCGTAGTCGAGTACTGTGCAGCCAGCGAGTGGCTGCGCATCCAGCCATTCGAGACAGAGCGCGGTGGTGGGGTGCGTGCCGGTGCCGAAGGCGAGCCCGGGGTCGAGCCGCAGCGTCACCGCGTCTGCCGCCGGCGATTCGCTCCAGCTGGGACAGACCCAGAGACGCTGCCCGAATTGCATCGGCTGAAAGGCATCCATCCAGGCACGTTCCCACACCTGATCTTCCAGCCGTTCCACCTGCCACTGCGGCAGTTCGCCATAGTGCGCCGTGAGACTGGCAATGACGGCCAGCGGATCGACACTCTCCTCGAACAGGGCGACCACCTGCGTCTGGCTCCAGAGCGGACGCTCGCCCACCCCCGGTTCTAGTACCGGCTCGTCGGCCTGGTCCTGCAGCGTCACCGAGACGGCGCCGATGTCGAGCAGGGCATCCTCGAGCGCCGCGGCGTGGTGGCGATCGCTGTCGAAGCGGAGCTGCAGCCAGGCCACAGGAGGTCTCCTTCAGAGCTGTCAGGAACTCAGCTTCTGCTCCAGATAGTGGATGTTGACGCCGCCTTTCTGGAACTCGGCGTCGCGGACCAGCTGCCGGTGCAGCTCTGTGTTGGTGCGGATGCCGTCGATCACCAGCTCGTCCAGCGCCTGCCGCATGCGGCGCAGCGCCTGCTCCCGCGTGTCGCCGTGCGTGATGATCTTGGCGATCATCGAGTCGTAATGCGGCGGCACGGTGTAGCCCGAGTAGAGGTGCGAATCGACCCGTACGCCGGGGCCGCCGGGCTGGTGGAAGTGAACCACCTTGCCGGGGCTGGGCACGAAGGTGCGCGGGTCTTCGGCATTGATGCGGCATTCGAAGGAGTGGCCGCGAATCTGCACATCTTCCTGCTTGACCGACAGAGGCAGGCCGGCCGCGATGCGCAACTGCTCCTTGATCACGTCGACGCCGGTGACCATCTCCGTGACGGGATGCTCGACCTGTACCCGCGTGTTCATTTCGATGAAGTAGAAGCGCTCGTTCTCGTAGAGGAACTCGAAGGTGCCGGCACCGCGGTAACCGATATTGATGCAGGCATCGACACAGGCCTGGGCCACTTCGGCACGGATATCGTCCGGGATGCCCGGCGCCGGTGCCTCTTCGATGACCTTCTGGTGACGGCGCTGCAGCGAGCAGTCGCGGTCGTAGAGATGGATGGCGTTGCCCTGGCCGTCAGCCAGCACCTGAATCTCGACGTGACGCGGGTTCTCAAGGAATTTCTCGAGATAGACGGTGGGGTCGCCAAAGGCGGCCTTGGCCTCTGACTGCGTGACATGCACGCCGTTCAGCAGGGCCGCTTCGGTGTGGACCACACGCATACCGCGGCCGCCGCCACCGGCAGCTGCCTTGATGATGACCGGATAGCCGATGCGACGCGCGATCGACAGCGTGCGCTCATTGTCATCATCGAGCGGACCGTCCGAGCCGGGAACGGTCGGTACGCCGGCCTTCTTCATGGCGGCAATGGCCGACACCTTGTCGCCCATCATGCGAATGACATTAGGCGGCGGGCCGACGAAGACGAAGCCGCTGTTTTCAACCTGCTCGGCGAAGCTGGCGTTTTCGGCCAGGAAGCCATAGCCCGGGTGGATGGCGACAGCATCCGTCACTTCGGCGGCGCTGATGATGGCCGGGCCGTTGAGATAGCTGAGCGTCGAAGGTGCAGGGCCGATGCAGACGGCCTCATCGGCGAGGCGGACATGCATCAGGTCGCGGTCGGCTGTCGAGTGGACCGCCACCGTCTTGATGCCCAGCTCCTTGCAGGCACGCAGGATGCGCAGGGCGATTTCGCCGCGGTTGGCGATCACTACTTTGTCGAGCATTCGGAACTCCTGAAAGGGCGACCCCTGATTCCGGGCCGCCGGCAGATCACCCGAGCAATCAGGCGCCAGTTAAACGATGGTGACCAGCGGCTGGTCGAATTCGACCGGCTGGCCGTCCTCGACGAGGATCGCCTCGATGACGCCCGCCTTGTCGGCTTCGATCTGGTTCATCATCTTCATGGCTTCGACGATGCAGAGTACATCACCGACTTTTACGTGCTTGCCGACCTCGACGAAGGCGGGCGAGCCGGGAGAGGGAGCGCGGTAGAAGGTACCCACCATCGGTGACTTGACGATATGGCCGTTCAGCGCGGGCTTTGCATCGGCAGCCGGGGCCGCTGCGGCCGGTGCCGGTTCAGCCGGCGCTGGTGCAGGTGCTACTGGAGCCTGGGGCGCTGCCTGGATGTACTGAGGCTGGCCGCGCAGCTGGTTGCGACTGATCCGAACCGACTCTTCGCCTTCCTTGATCTCGATTTCGTCGATATTCGACTCCTCAAGGAGCTCGATCAGCTTCTTAACTTTGCGTATATCCATCGTCGGTCTCTAGTTGCAGTGTTCAGGTGAATTGATGCCGTCAGGCGGCAGATTGCAGGTGTCGCAGCGCGGCCTGGAGGGCCAGCTCGTAACCGTGAGCACCCAGCCCGCAGATGACGCCAACGGCGACATCGGAGAAGTAGGAGTGATGGCGGAATGGCTCCCGCGCGAACACGTTCGAAAGGTGTACCTCAATGAACGGAACCTTCACTGCCAGCAGTGCGTCGCGTAATGCCACGCTGGTATGCGTGAATGCGGCCGGGTTGATCAGAATGAAATCGGTACCGTCATGGCCGGCGGCGTGGATGCGCTCGATCAGTTCGTATTCGGCATTGCTCTGCAGCACGGCGAGATGGTGTCCCGCGGCTCTGGCCGTCTCCGTGAGGACGTTGTTGATCTCGGCCAGAGAAACCGAGCCGTAATGGCCAGGCTCGCGAACGCCGAGCAGGTTGAGGTTGGGGCCATGCAGAACCAGTATGGATGCCATTGAGAACTCCGCGCAGCCGGCGCTGCCGGCGGTGGTGGGCGATTGTGCCTCAAGGCCCTGAATCGTTTCAACGTCGAATGCGTATTTGGCGACGTTCCCGGCCAGATCGTCCTCAAATCGTGCCAAATCGTTCACAGCGCTACAGAAAGAGGCACTGCGAGGGATCCAATTGGGCCAGTTCGCCGCTGTTGGCGGTGGATTCGGCGATGATCAGTGGGAGTTTCTGGATTTGCAGCGAAAATGCCGCCATGTGGTGGAGAAGTTACTCGCTCAACGCTGCAATTACCGTTTTTGGCGTCAGCAGTTGCGGTAACACTCGGGCTTCTCCGCCATCCGCCGGGTAGAAGACATAGAGCGGAACGCCGTTGCGGCCGAAGCTTGCGAGAAAGGCGCTGATGGCGGCGTCATAGTGAGTCCAGTCGGCCACCATATAGACAATGCCCTTGGCGCGCAGGTGTAACTGCACCGCTTCACTGCCCAGCGCCACCCGCTCGTTGGCGAGACAGGTGAGGCACCAGTCAGCGGTGGCGTTGACCAGCACGGGCGTGCCCGCAGCGCGCAGCTCGGCCAGGCGCGCTGCAGAGTAGGGCGTTGCGCCGGCATGCAGTTCGGGCGCGCCGCTGGTAGCGCCCTTGCCTGCACCCGGTTGCAGCAGGGGGCTGGCGAGCAGCGCCACCGCAACACCGGCCACAGCCGCACCGGCCAGGCGGCCGCCCAGACCGAAGCGCAGCAGCCAGAGCGCCAGCGCGATCAGCAGCGCGCCCAGCAGTACCAGCGCCATCCCACTGCTGCCGGTCTGACGCCCGATCACCCAGCAGAGCCAGATGGCGCTGCCATATAGAGGAAAGGCGAGCGCCTCTTTGAAGCGCTCCATCCACGGGCCGGGCCGGGGCAAAAAGCGCAGCAGCGCCGGGCTGGCACTGAGAATCAGCAGCGGCAGTGCCATCCCCAGGCCCAGCAGTGCGAACAGTGACAGCGCCGAAAATGTGGGCTGCAGCAGCGCGAAGCCCATGGCCGTGCCCATCAGCGGGGCGGTGCAGGGACTGGCGACCACCGTCGCCAGCACGCCGGTGGCGAAGCTCCCGGCCAGGCCGCCGCGCTCGGTCCAGCGCTGGCCGGCGCCCATCCAGGCAGTGCCGAAGCTCCACAGGCCGGAGAGACTCAGCCCGAGCGCCACGAACAGCCAGGCAAGCGCCGCGATGACCACTGGCTGCTGCAGCTGGAAGCCCCAGCCGAGTGCCTGCCCACCGCTGCGCAGCGCCAGCAGCAGTCCTGCCAGGGCGACAAAACTGAGTGCCACACCAGCGGTGTAGCTGACCCCGTGCCAGAGCGCTCCCTCACGGGCGCGGCTGAAACTCATGGCTTTCAGGCCCAGCACTGGAAATACGCACGGCATCAGGTTCAGCAGGGCGCCGCCGAGCAGCGCAAACAGCGCCATCAGCAGCCAGCTGGTGCCGGCGTCTGCGGTCCCGGCCGTGGGAACCGTGCCGCTGCCTGGCGCGACACTACCCAGTGGCCCGGCACTTGCCCGCTGCGGATCGATCTGCCAGCGTTCAGTCTGCGGCGGATAGCAGAGGCCGGCGTCGGCACAGCCCTGGGAGGTGATCAGCAACGTGAATGGTTCCGCAGGCAGGCTGGCCAGCTGCGCCTCAACCTGTTCATAGAACACCTCCACGCGCCCGAAATATTCATCTTCATGGGCCAGGCCGGGTGGCAGCAGCAGCTCCAGCGCTGCCCCGGCTTCAGTGGTGGCAGAGAAGCGGTGACGATAGAGGTAGTATCCCGGAGCAATTTCCCAGTGCAGAACGAGCTGGTCGCCGATAAAGGCCGCACTGAGCCGGTACGCTTCTTCGACTGGCAGAAAGCGGGGCGCCTGGCTGAATGGGTCCGGGTTCGCAGTACCGAAGGCCGCGGCCGGTTGCGCAGAGGCCAGATTCAGTGAGCCGGACAGCGGCAGCGCAATCAGGAGCAGCAATAGCGAAAGGCGGACGAACATCGTGATCGGTGGCTCCGCAGTGAAAGTGGGCGGGACGGCCGTGCTCCGGCCAGATGTGACGCTGCCATTGTAGCGAAGATGCCGTACTGAAGAGGGGCGCCCGTCCCGGCGCAGACGCCGTCGGTGAAAAGTCGCATTTTCTGCACATTGCCGCAGTCTGTGCGGGCCGCAGCCGCGCGGTCGGGGACGGCGCTCTGCTATAGTCGCGTCCGGATTGCCAATGAAGGTAACACCATGCAGCGCAACCTCCTTATCGGGCTCTGGCTGGCTCTGCTGACCGGCAATGTGGGCGCGAATGAATCGGCGCTGTCACTGCGGGACGGCTACGTACGCGAAATGCCGCCGGGCCATCCGGTGACAGCGGCATTCGGACGGCTGGACAACAGCGGGTCCGGGCCGGTCGAACTGACAGGTGCCAGCTGTGCGTGCGCCCAGCGGGTCGAGATCCACCGCCACGTCGAGCATGAAGGGCGGGCGCGGATGGAGCAGCTGGAAACACTGCCGGTGCCACCCGGTGGTGTCGAGCTGGCTCCCGGGGGGCTGCATCTGATGCTGATCGATCTCACGCAGCCGCTGCGGGCGGGCGACGAAGTCGAGCTCACCCTGGAGGACGCCGCCGGCGGCACGCACACCGTGCGACTGCCGGTACAGCGGCTGAGCGGGGTTGATGGCGCCGGGCACCACCATCACTGAACCGGCCAGCGGCTCCGGCGGCACTTGCCAACCGGTCGTGGATTGTGGCCAATTACCTCGCCACGCAAAGGCCGGCCTGAGGCCGGATCGAGTTGAACTCACCAGGTTAATGACATGAGAAGAACGTTCGTCCTGATAGCCGCAACCGTAGTCCTGCTGGCGGGCTGCGCCAAAAGTCCGCAGCAACTCAGTGTCCGCCCCGTGCTCGATATCAGCGGTGAACGCTGGGGTCAGGGTCAGCCGGTGCTGGTGACCGCCAGTGACCAGCGCGCCGACAAGGTGCTGGGGCGTCTTGGAGGGGTTTATGGTGACTCCGCCACGATTACCATTGCCGACGACCTGGAAGAGGCGATGGTGCGTGCCGCCAATGGCCTGCTCGCCTCCAAAGGACTGGTGGTCAACTCGCCGGACCCGAATGCGGTGCAGCTGACCGTGGTGATCGAAGATATCCGCTGGGAGAATGCCACCTCGGACCAGCAGCTGGGCAAGCAGATCGATATGACGGCGGTGTTGCGGGCCGAGGCCAGCCGCGGCGGCGAGACCTTCAGCGGTCGCTATCAGACGTCGTCGTCCTACCGCAGCATGACGCTGCCGGAGAAGCATCATAATGAAACGCGGCTGAACGATCTGCTCAAGCAGACGCTGGAGCGCATGTTCAACGATCAGAAGCTGCGTGACTTCCTGCTGAGCGCCGCACCGGCCACCGGTGGTTCGTTCATCGGCCCGGCTTCCAGTGAGCCCGGCGTGGGCGATCCCAGCACCTGGGGACCGACCCTTGGCGAGCCCATCATGCAATAACATTTGTTCCGCTTTCTGAGCCGGCCGACAGCGCCGGCTCTGCTCATCCCGCCCAGATAATCTCGCCTCATGGCCAAACGCAAATCTTCGTCTCGCGGCCGCAGTCGCAGCCGCCGCCTGCTGATAGTGCTCTTCAAGGTCACACTGGTCGCTGCCGTGCTGGCGGCTATCGGTGTGGTCTGGCTGGACGCCCAGGTCCGTACCCGGCTGGCAGAGCGGTTGTGGCAGGCGCCGGCCCAGGTGTTCGCGCGACCGCTGCACCTATATCCGGAAATGCCGCTGCGGCCGGCTGATCTGGAGCGTGAGCTGACGCTGCTTGGCTACCGTAAAACCGGCAGCGCCGATAAGCCGGGCGATATGGTGCGCGTCGGCAACAACTGGCAGATCTATCTGCGCGCATTCACCTTCGATGACGGTCATCAGCCGGCCCGCCGTATCCGCGTCTTCATGTCGGAGCGGCGGGTGGCGGCGCTGCAGGATGCGCGCGGTCGGGACCTCGACCTGGTGAAGCTCGAACCGGTGCTGCTGGGCAGTGTGCTGGCCGGGCGCTCGGAGGCCCGCGAGCTGGTCACCCTTGACGAGGTGCCACCGCTGCTGATCCACACTCTGCTGCTGATTGAGGACCGGACGTTTTTCGAGCACTGGGGGCTGTCGCTGCGCTCCATCGGGCGCGCACTGGTGACCAATCTGCAGGCCGGTCGCACTGTGCAGGGCGGCAGCACGCTTACGCAGCAGCTGGTGAAGAACGTCTACCTCGACAGCGATCGCACGCTGCTGCGCAAGGGCACCGAAGCGATCATGGCGATGCTGGTCGAGCTGCATTACAGCAAAGAGACCATCCTCGAGGCCTATCTGAACGAAGTCTATCTCGGCCAGCAGGGGCCGCGGGCCATACACGGCTTTGCCCTTGCCAGCCGCCACTATTTCAACCGGCCGCTCGATGAGCTGCGCCCCGAGCAGATCGCCATGCTGGTCGGCATGGTGAAAGGGCCGTCTCAGTATGATCCGTTCCGCCGTGCCGAACGCGTCAAGCAGCGGCGCGATCTGGTGCTGAGCCTGATGGCCGAGCACGGGCTGATCGAGCGCTCGGCGATGCTGGCGGCGCGCCAGCGGCCGCTGGGGTTATCCAAGAGTGGCGCCAGCGATGGCCTGTTCCCTGCCTATCTCGATCTGGTGCGCCGCCAGCTGCAGCGCGACTACAACGATGCCGACCTGCGCGAGCAGGGGCTGCGCATTTTCACCAGTTTCGATCCGCTCATTCAGCATCACGCCGAACGCAGTCTCAGCAACACCCTCGACCAGCTCGACCCCAGCCAGGAGAAGCAGCTGGAAGGGGCGATGGTGGTAACGGATGTCGTCAGCGGTGATGTGCTGGCGGTGGTCGGGGGCCGCCGTAGCCGGTTCGCCGGCTTCAACCGGGCACTCGATGCAGTGCGGCCGATCGGTTCGCTGGTGAAGCCCGCCGTCTATCTGGCGGCGCTCGAACAGCCGGGCTACACGCTGGCGACCTTGCTCAGCGACGCGCCGGTCCACGTCAAGGGACCACAGGGGCAGGTGTGGAGTCCGACCAATTTCGACAAAAAGTTCAATGGTCCCACGCCGCTTTACAAAGCACTGGCACACTCATACAACGCCGCTACAGCCCGGCTAGGCATGGAGGTCGGTCTGCCGCTGGTGCTGGATACGCTCCAGCGTCTGGGGGTGGCGCGACCACAGCCATCGGTGCCGGCGCTGCTGCTGGGTGCGGGTGAGCTGTCGCCCTTTGAAGTGGCGATGATGTACCAGACCATTGCTGCCGACGGGGTGCGCATGGATCTGCGTACCATTCGCACTATTACCTCGGCTAACGGCACGCCTCTGGCGCGTTACCCGCAGCAGTTACAGCGCGTGTTCGAGCCGGCGGTGATGCACGGACTGCAGTTTGCCATGCGTGAGGTGATGCGCAGCGGTACTGGCCGCGCGGCCGTGAACGCCTTGCCGGGGCTGGCCGTGGCGGGCAAGACGGGGACTTCTGACGGTCTGCGCGACTCTTGGTTTGCCGGTTTCTCCGGTGATCTGCTGGCTGTGGTGTGGATGGGACGCGACGGTAATGGTTCGACGGGGCTGACCGGATCCAGCGGTGCGCTCCGGGCGTGGCTGTCGTTCATGCAGGCCAGCAGTCACGTCGGGCTGACACTGGATGAGCTGAGCGACGTGGAGTATGTCTGGGTTGAAGAAAATACCGGACTGCGTAGTCGGGAAGGCTGCCCCGGCGCGCAGCTGTTACCGTTTACCGCGGGGTCCGCGCCGACCCGCGCCAGCAGTTGTGGCGAGGCGGTACTGCCAGCCGCACCAGAACCGGTGCGCCGCGCCTTCCGCTGGTTGCGCGACCTGTTCTGACCGAAAACGCCGCACCGGAGGGCGCCGTGAGCATGATGAGATGGAGCGTAAAGCAATGGATGGCTGTGGTCGCGCTGATGGCTTCCCTGCCGGCGCTGTCTCAGGAGTGGCGCGACAATGCCGAAGTCGCGGCCCTGTTCGGGCGCGCCGGCGTTGAAGGCACTTTCGTTCTCTATGACGTCGCGCGGCAGCAGCTGACTGGTCACAATCAGACGCGCGCCGGCGCACGCTTCGTGCCAGCCTCCACCTACAAAATTCCGCACACCCTGATCGGGCTGCTGACCGGTGCCATCGCCAGCGTCGATGAGGTGCTGCCCTATGGCAGTCAGCCACAGCCTTATCCGGACTGGGAGCGCGACATGAGTCTGCGCGAGGCGATCGTCCTGTCGGCGGTGCCGATCTACCAGTCGCTGGCGCGCCGCATCGGCCCTGAAGCCATGGGCGTACAGCTCGCGCGTCTGGATTACGGTAACAACCAGACGGGCACGCAGGTCGATCGTTTCTGGCTGGACGGCCCGCTGGCCATCAGCGCGATTGAACAGGTGCAGTTCATTGCGCGCCTGGTTGCAGATGAACTGCCGGCACCGGCGCAGCTTCAGGCTGCCACACGCGACATCGTGCGACTGGAAGCAGCCGACGGACGCACGCTTTACGGCAAGACCGGCTGGGAAAATGCGCCGCGGCCAGGGGTTGGCTGGTGGGTGGGCTGGGTCGAGACTGACGCCGGTATTTTTCCCTTTGCGCTCAACATGGAAATGCACAGCGGCGAGGACGCTGCCCTGCGCCTCGAACTGGGCAAGGCGAGTCTGCGTGCGCTGGGAGTCTGGTAACGCCTGCCTTACTGCAGCCGCTGAAAGGCCGGTCCGCTGGCAGTCAGGTAATCGATGATCTCCTCGAGCTGTGCGTCGCTCACTTCCGCCCGCGTGATCGGCGGCATGACCATCAGGCCCGTGCGCGCCACGCTACGGATGTAGTCGGGCTGCAGATCGGTGCGAGCGTCCAGCATGGCAGCCGCCGGTCCACGCGTGCGCTGCAGGAATTCCACGCCGGAGCCGGGGAAGTCACCCCACACCTGATGGCAGACGCCACATTTTTCCCGATACAGGCGCGCCGCCGGTGTATCTGTAACGGGGGGAACAGTGCTGGCTAAGCCCGCGGCGGGATAGTCTGCGGGTGACGATGGCGATCCGGCTGCGGCATTGCCGCGCTCGGCCCAGCCGCTGATCAGCAACGCAGCGAGCATAACAAGCGTTGTCGTAGTGCCGTGTTGTTTCATGTCTTGCGCTCCCGCAGTGTTTTCGGCCAGATGCCCTGCTTGCCGGGCGCGATGATGCCCTTGGGGTCGACCAGATCCTTGAACTGCTCATTGAGGCGCAGCAGCGCGTGATCGTTGAAACTGTATGTTGCCGCGACGGTATCCATATAGCTCAGGTGCGTACGGTATTCCCCGTAACCATCGGCAGCGCCTTCCGCCACCAGATCGTGGAACAGCTGATGGCACCGCTGCGTCTGGTCGGCATCGTCCTTGTTGAAGACGATCATGTTGATCTTATTGACGTGGCGCTCGCCCACCGTATATGAGCCGTAGTAATCGACGCCATACTGGCGGAACAGTGCGCGTGACCGTTGCAGCTGGCGCAGGCAGCGGGCGCCATCCTGAGGCAGTACGGGGGAAAACTCCAGGTGGCCGCCGCGACCGCCGGCCCAGTTCACCATGTTGAGCGGCAGTGTCATCGGTACGCCGGCGCCGGATTCAATATCGAGCGGTTGGCCGCGATGCCACTTGTGCACTTCGAACGGCTGCGATGTGTGTTCCGCAAACGCCTTGCGCACCAGGCCGGCATGAAACTCATTGACCTCGTCATAGCCATAGAGTGTCAGGTTGACGTGCCACCAGCCGAGACCGAGTTTCTGCATGATGGCGGCTTCGACTTCCGCCGGCACCGCGCCGGCACCGTCATACCAGTCACTGCGCGATGTCATCGTCATCGCAAACTGCATGAAGTTACCGATGTTGGGATTGTGCTGAATGATGTTGCGGCGGCGGAGCGGCCCCACCGCATCGATGATCCAGCCGATGTCCTCCTCGTTGGGACACTGCATCTTCAGGGTCAGCGTCGACTCCGGCTCCGGCATCAGCCACAGCCCCATCTTGGTGACGATGCCGTAGTTCGATTGCATGAAGACCTGGTCCCAGGAGGGGCCGTAACCGTATTTGTAGAGCTGCCAGGTCACGCTGTCGGGCAGCGCTCCCATACCGGTCCGCAGCAGGGTGGCGTCCGGCATTACCAGTTCCATGCCGCACACTTTGGAGGCGTGGTCGCCGTAGGGCGTATAGCCGTTGCCGCGATCGAGCGCGTTGCCGACGACGCTGCCAAGCGAATTGCTGGGTACCGACAGCCACAGCGGAATATCGTTTTCCTGCAATACCGCAAACAGGTCAAAGAAGGTGACGCCAGGCTCGAGCAGTACATGACCATGCTTCACGTCGATATCGAGGATGCGGTTCATGCGTGACAGGTCCAGCACCACGGTACCGGCCAGCCGTGGGGCGGAGCCGCCATAGCCCATATTCTTGCCGCGTGAGATCGGCCACAGCGGCACGCGATGTTCGCTGGCGATGCGCACGATGGCCTGCACCTCTTCCACACTGGCCGGTGCCAGCCCAGCGCCGGGCAGATGGCGATCCTGCGGGCGGTGATCATAGATGTCGCGGTAGGCGTGGCGGTCGCTGTCGGTCGACAGCACTGCCTCGCTGCCGATTACGGCGGCAAAGGCAGCAAGCGCCCGCTCGAACTGCTGTTCGCTCAGGCCTGGCGGAAATGCTCGGCTCATGGATGGGCTCCGAGAAGCAGTGCCGATTCAGTCGATCACTGGCGTTATTGTTTTTAAAGCATCCAACCTGCCTGACGGCCGCGGTTGCAAATAAGTATACGTTCGTATATTAAACCATAGTACAGTTCGGCTGCAGTCAGAAGCAGGCCATTGTGAGTGGCCGGGGTGGCGGCAGCCGGGCTGGCAGAAAGAGCTGGCAGGATAAAGAGTCATAACAAAGAGACGAGCGGCACGGATAACGTTGCGCCGCTATACTCGCAATCTAACAATGACAACGGGCGAGATAATGAAAAGACGCGAATTCATCAAGTCAGGTGCCATCGCCGGTGCCGCGGCGCTGGGCCTTTCCCAGGCGCATGGCATGGTGCAGGGCGCAGCCGGTATTGGGCAGCGAATTCCTACCATTGCCCTGTTCGATGAGCGCTTTCCCGAAGCGCAGCAGTTCGGACGCGCGCTGGCTGCTACTGGTGCCGAGGTGATGGCGGCGACCGCCGATACTGGCAGCCTCTGGTACGGCACCCTGCGTGCCAGGCTGGCCGCCCACCATGGTCCGCTGCAGTTTGCCGGACTGACGACTTATGCTGATTTCCATGTGCTCGAATCGTGTGCGCGCGAGTTCGGGCTGATCACCGTGCATGAAGCGTTGCACGATCAGCGCCCCGGCCAGCTGGTGCACACCGTGCGTCAGGGTTACAGCACCGCATTGGAGCGTGCCCTGTCGAGCAGCGCCGGTGACTGGGCGCTCAGTCTGGCAGCCAGTCTCGCCAGCAGGCAGCAGGCACCGGGCGTCGCAGGCGTGCACGTCATTGACAGCCGCATTGCGGCGACCGGGCGGCGCGGCACGCTGGTTTCCTGGGCGCTGCGCAAGGTCTGAGCAGCGTCGCTGAGGACTCAGGACGCGTTCATTGGGAATGCGTCCTGCATGCGCTTCCCGCCAGCGATTGAATGGCGGGCGCGCGGCGCCACACCCTGCGCAGAACCGGACTGATCGGCTAAGATGGCCGACTTTTACAGTCGACCACGAGAGCGTCCATGCAGATCACCGCGCCTTTTGCCTACGGCCCCATCGAACCCGTTCTCAAACATCACCGCATCCTGCGGGACGTGCCGGCGGTACCGGAACCGCTGCGTGAAACCAATGCCATTCCGATTTCGTTTGCCGAGCTGCCGCTGGCTGCGCGCGATTATCCGGTCGTGTTCATCCGGCCCCGCGCCGACGGGCCGCTGCGCATCGTCGCACTGCTGGGCCTGCAGCAAGGGCAGAACCTGTTTGTGAATGACGCCGGCGAATGGGCAGCGGGCTCCTATCGGCCGGCCTATCTGCGCCGTCATCCGTTCTGCATGGCGACGGTGCGGCACGGTGGTGAGAGCTCGGGGGAGCGTATCATCTGCGTCGAGAGCGCCCGTATCGATGCCGAACGCGGCGAACCGGTGGCCGATGAGGCGGGCCAGCCGCTGCCGTGGTGGGAGCAGACCTCGCGCTTCATCAGTGACTATGAAGCGGATCTGCTGCGCACCGAAAAAGTATGCGATCTGATCGACAAGAACGGCATTCTCGAGCCCTTCAGCATGCAGGCTACCAGCGATGATGCTGAACAGTTCAGCGTCGCCGGCATGCTGCGGCTCAATGAAGCGCGGCTGGAGGGGCTGAAGGCCGATACGCTGCGAATGCTGATCAATCGCGGCATCATGGGCCGGCTCTACGCCCACCTGATGTCGCTGGATCGCTTCGCAACGTTGCTGGAGCGCGCCCGTCAGCGCGGCTGAGGCGACTGCTCATCGACCGCCGGAGCGGCGCTATAATGCCGCTCCTCTCGCCGCGCCCCGCGCCATCATCACCCTGTAACAGAGATTTGATTCAGCATGCCTTCCAGCTTCGAGCAGGCCATCGCCCAGCGCCGCACTTTCGCCATCATCTCCCACCCGGACGCCGGTAAGACGACCATCACCGAACGGCTGCTGCTGCTCGGCAACCTGATCCAGGTGGCGGGCATGGTAAAAGGCAAAAAGGGTGACCGCCACGCCACTTCCGACTGGATGACCATGGAACAGGAGCGGGGGATTTCGGTGACCTCGTCGGTGATGCAGTTTCCCTATCGGCACTGCATCATCAACCTGCTCGATACGCCTGGTCACGAAGATTTCTCGGAGGATACCTACCGCACGCTGACGGCCGTGGACTCGGCCCTGATGGTGATCGACGGCGCCAAGGGGGTCGAGGAGCGCACCATCAAGCTGATGAATGTGGCGCGGCTGCGCGACACGCCCATCATCAGCTTCATCAACAAGCTCGACCGTGACATTCGTGATCCGATCGAGCTGCTGGATGAAATCGAATCGGTGCTCGGGATCGCTGCTGCGCCCATCCACTGGCCGATTGGCTCAGGCCCCGATTTTCGCGGTGTCTACAATCTCTACACCGATACCATCCATGTTTATCAGCGGGGCAAGGGTCACACGCTCACCGACGATATCCGCATCGAAGGGCTGACCAGCGCGAAGGCACAGGCACTGCTCGGTGATGAGGCCGAGTCGTTTGCCGACATGATCGAACTGGTGCGTGGGGCCAGTCACGCCTTCGATCTCGACGAGTATCGGGCCGGCCGGCTGACGCCCGTGTTCTTCGGAACCGCGCTCGGCAATTTTGGCGTGCGCGAGATGCTGGACGGCTTTGTCGACTGGGCACCGGGACCGATCGCCCGCGACACGGAAACGCGCAAAGTCGAGCCAGCCGAAGAAAAGTTCTCGGGCTTCGTCTTCAAAATTCAGGCGAACATGGATCCCAAGCACCGCGACCGCATCGCGTTTCTGCGCATTTGTTCCGGCAGTTATAAACAGGGCATGAAGATGCGGCACGTGCGCATTGGCAAGGACGTACGCATTGCCGACGCGGTGACGTTTCGGGCGGGCGAGCGGGAGCTGGTTGACGAAGCGGTGAGCGGCGACATCATCGGCCTGCACAATCACGGCACTATCCAGATCGGCGACACTTTTACCGAAGGTGAAGTGCTGAAATTCACCGGGATCCCGCATTTCGCACCGGAACTGTTCCGTCGCATCCGCCTGAAGGATCCGATGAAATCGAAGCAGCTGCAGGCGGGTCTCAAGCAGCTCTCAGAAGAGGGCTCGACGCAGGTATTCATGCCGCTGCGCAACAACGACCTCATCGTCGGCGCGGTCGGTACGCTGCAGTTCGAAGTGGTCGCCTATCGCCTCAAGGACGAGTACAAGGTAGAAGCGGTGTACGAGCCGGTCAACATCTATACGGCGCGCTGGGTCGAGTGTGACGACCCGCGCAAGCTGGAAGACTTTCGCAACAAGGCGGAAGAGGGGCTGGCGGTGGACGGCGGCGGTCATCTGACCTACCTCGCGCCCACTCGCGTCAACCTTTCACTGATGGAAGAACGCTGGCCCGAAATCAGCTTCCACGCCACGCGGGAGCATTGAGCCGGCGTTTCAGCTCTGGCGGCTCTGCCGCCGGGCCATGACCAGCCCGACGCAGCCGAGCATGAACAGCCAGGCGGCGGATGGCTCCATTACGGCCACTGGTTGCTGGCCGGGACCGTTGATGGGGTCGGTCGGCAGCGGGAGCGGGTTGTCGTCTTCGTACGGCGGCGGATCGATCGGGAAGCCCGGCAGCCCGGGGATTTCCGGTGTCTGGCCATTGCCGGGGTTGCCCGCCTCGTCCTCTGGCTCCTGGCCGGGTCTCTCCTGACCGGGATGTGTGCCGGCTTCGTCACCGGGTGCCTGACCCTGACCGGGCCCCACCTGCTCGGACTCGCCCTCGTCGGACCCTTCCTGACCGGGCTGGTCCTCGCTGTCGTCGCCATTTTCGGAACCGCCGCCCGTGCCGGTGTTGCCGCTGCCGACGCCGCCCCCAATGCCCCCGCTCCGGTAACTGGGCAGAAAGTCGAACTCGCCAGGGCCAAAGGTGCTGCCGGGTACGCTGGTGCCGCCGTCATCCCCACCGCCACCGCCGCCGGTGCCGCGAGGCTCGCCGCCACCGAGTGCGTCGGTCAGCGGTTCCATGATTGGCGTGTCGGTTACCTTAGCCTGCGCGATGGCGCGCGGCAGTGGTGGCAACGGCGGCAGGAGTTCCGGTTCGAGTGCTTCAGGAACGCTCGCAATGAAGGGCGCGCGTGCGGGAGGCAGCGTCGGTAAGG
The DNA here is from genome assembly GCA_029265075.1 of Gammaproteobacteria bacterium. Classification (GTDB taxonomy): domain Bacteria; phylum Pseudomonadota; class Gammaproteobacteria; order Pseudomonadales; family CAMLJR01; genus CAMLJR01. Next base: position 16,516 of record JAJUJZ010000046.1, read on the forward strand.
TGTCGTCCTGCGCCATGGCCGGTGAGGGGGCGAACATCTGCCACATCGGGATGCCCGTGGAGCCCAGCAGCAGGGCTACGATTGCCAGGCCCAGTGCATATTTACGGTTTCGGATAAGCCAACGGTCACTCATCTTTAAATCTCCTGATCTGCCGCCAGCGGGATGGCAGATCACAGGCCTCGGCCTGATATTTGTGATATGGGTCACGTTAGCTGCTGCATAGCAACAACTGGACCTTATTTGCTAATATCTTGATGAGAAAGGAATTTCTAAAGCGCTTGCGGCGACGGATGAAGCTCAGCCGTAAGAAAGATCGACAGTAGTGTAAAGACGAGAAAGAATGGGCTCGGGCCGGAGGCCCGAGCTCGAAAAATCAGCTCAGCAGCTTCGCGATGGCGATACCTGCCAGAGCAGCGACCGCGAGTGCCACCCAGGGTCGCTCGCGTACGGTTGCTTCAGCCTGATGCTGCAATTCGCGTGCACTGGTCCGCGCTGCGTCCAGTTTAGGAGCCAGCTGGGCACGCGCTTCTTCTCCTTTCTGCTGCAGGTGGCCCAGCGTTTCCTGGGCTGTCTGCTGCAATTTGGCGCGCTGCGCCTCGATCGCCGTACGTTCGCTGCTCATGCCATTGGGTGAGTTGGGGTTTTCCATCAATCGACCTCCCGGTCAGTGGTGTGATATCCAGCATGCAGAAGGCCTGCCGCCCAAGAGGCGGCGGCCATTGGTCCGGTTCCTGTGCGTGTTGCCTGTTTCGTCAGAGCTTGGGCCGGCGGCCAACAAACAGCGAGATGACGAACAGCACCAGGAAAACGAAGAACAGAATCTTGGCGATCCCTGCGGCCGTGCCGGCCACTCCTCCGAATCCCAGCGCACCGGCGACCAGCGCGACGATCAGAAATGCGAGTGCGTAGTACAGCATGGTGGACTCTCCTTGCCTGGTTGGGCCGCGATCACCTCGGCCGGGTGAGCGCTGCACTGCTGATGCCAAAGCATCTCTGCTGGTGTTTCAGAATTCGTGCCAACTGAGTGAGCGTGTTATTCACTTCAAATACAGCGGGTTAGGTTTCCGTTGCTGAGCTGATCCGAGTGCAAAATGCACGGCAGCGCGGTTTGAGCGCTGCAAACTGCATGGATCGCTGTCACATTTGCGGCGTGATCGCGCGGGTGCCAAAACTGCTAGTGATCAGGTAACTTAACGACCCTGACTGCGATTTCGGCTGCCGCCAAGGATGCATCTGCTACATGAATGTTTCGGCTAACAGTCGCCCGGCCGGGCGAGTGCTGCTTATTGACGACGAGCCTGCAATTCTCAAGACCTTTCGCTACTGTCTCGAGGATGCCGACTTTCGCGTTGCCGCTGCGCAGTCATCGCAACAGGCGATGATGCTGCTGCAGCGGGAAGTGTTTGACGTCTGCTTCCTCGATCTGCGGCTGGGCGAGGAGTCGGGGCTCGATCTGCTACCCGAACTGCGCGCCGCCGCCCCCTGGATGCGGGTGGTGGTAGTAACGGCGCACTCCTCGGTCGACAGTGCCGTGGGAGCGATGCAGGCCGGCGCGTCCGATTATCTGGTCAAGCCGTGCTCGCCGGAGCAATTACGTCATGCAGCGCAGACGCAGGCGGAGGCTCGGCGTCTGGAGAGCCGGGTCCAGCAGCTGGAGAGCGAGCTGCAAAGCTCGGATCTCGATCTGCGCAGCGACTCGCCCATCATGATGCAACTGCTCGACACCACCAGAAACGTGGCCACCACCGATGCCACCGTGCTGATTCTGGGCGACAGCGGCACCGGCAAAGGAGAACTGGCCAAAGCGCTGCACCGCTGGAGCGATCGTGCCAGTGGTCCGTTCGTGACCATCAACTGCCCCTCGCTTTCTGCCGAGCTGCTGGAGAGCGAGCTGTTCGGTCATCAGAAGGGCGCGTTCACCGGCGCGACGGAGAGCACCGAAGGGCGAGTTGGCCAGGCCGATGGCGGCACGCTGTTTCTGGACGAGATCGGTGATTTTCCGCTGCAGCTGCAACCGAAGCTGCTGCGCTTTATTCAGGATAAAGAGTACGAGCGGGTGGGAGATCCGGTAACGCGCCGCGCCGATGTGCGTATTGTGGCGGCTACCAACCGCGA
>JAJUJZ010000038.1 GCA_029265075.1 Gammaproteobacteria bacterium
AGCCACCCTGTCTCAACCATTCTGCTCGGAGTCGGCGCCCTCGGGCTGATGCTGGGTGAGCGCCGTCAGCCTGACTACGGCGGCTACGATGCCTACGCCTATGATGACGGCTTCAGCCCCTATGGCACCAGTGGCCATGCCCGCAGCGACGGCTCCAGCCTGGGCGACAAGACCTCCCAGCTGAAGGAAAAAGCACAGCATCTGGGCACCAGCATCTCCGACTCAGCCCGCCACCGCCGCCATCAGCTCGATGCGTCCGGCCGTCAGCTGGCGAGCTCTGCGCGTAGCCAGGCGTATCGCGCTCAGCACGCCTTCAGCCGGCTTGCTGATGAGCAGCCGCTGGCACTGGGGGCCATTGGAATCGGTATCGGCGCGCTGCTGGGGGCACTCCTGCCTCCGACCCAGCGCGAAGACCAGATGCTGGGGGCTACCGCCGACCGGCTCAAATCCGACGCGACCGATATGGCCCGGCGCGAGATGGCGACGCTGCAGCAACAGGGCGAAGAGGCGGGGCGCAGGATCAGGGACGATATGCAGGCATCGGCCAGCCAGCACCGGGACGCCACCAGCGCCTCGCCGTCTGACGCAGACGTGGACTACCCCGGCATGCCGCACGCCAACGGCGGACGCGCTCCTGCCGACCCGGCCCGCGGCATGCCACCCACGCCACTGGTGTGAGGCACTGCCGCTCTCTTTCTCGACGGCCTTCGGGCCGTCTTTTTTTGAGGTGCGGAATGAGTGGCACACGCCACTGCAGCCGGCATGGTGCCGGCAGGGCAGATCAATAACGGATATGAGTAGCGGGCAGGGGTCAGAGAGGGCTGTCAGTCGCCCCCACTGTCATGACCGGTCCGGGCACACGATGGGCCGCCGCACGCCACGCCTGCCGATCATGAAGCGGGAGGGGAATCACTCAGCGATGCAGTTCGCCGGCGCGTTCGGGCTGATAAACCAGATCGAGAATGCGCACGCGGCGCGCCTTGCCCCCGGGCACCGGCCAGTCGATGACATCGCCCACCGACAGGCCAAGCAGCGCACTGCCAATCGGTGCGAATACCGAGACCGCACCTTCCTGCCCTGCGTCGCGCGGATAGCAGAGCGTGCGCTCGACCTCTTCACCGGTATCCTCGAACCGGAACCGCACCTTGGAGTTCATGGTGATCAGCGTGGGCGGCACCGCATCGGGTTCGATGACAGTGGCACGCTCCAGTTCTTCCGCCAGCGCATCAGCGGCCGGGGTATCAATGGTGTCCAGCAGCGCTTCAAGGCGCTGCAGATCCTGCGACGATACTGTGATCGAAGGTTGCTGCTGCATGAATCTGTTCCCCTTATTGCTTTTTCAGGCCCATAGCAAAAAGCCCCGCTCGACGGCGGGGCTCCTCGATCAAGCGGGCGCAGGCTACTTGATCTTGGCTTCCCGGTAGATAACGTGCTTCCGTACGACAGGATCGTACTTCTTGAACTCGAACTTGTCAGGCGAGTTCCGCTTGTTCTTGAACGTCGTATAGAAATGGCCGGTACCGGCAGAAGATACCAGACGGATTTTGTCTACTGCACCTTTCTTCGCCATGCCTCAGCTCCTCAAACCTTTTCGCCACGGGCACGGATGTCGGCCAGAACCGAATCAATGCCTACTTTATCGATAACACGCATGCCCTTGGCAGACACCCGCAGGGTAACAAAACGCTTTTCAGCTTCCACCCAGAAACGGTGCCGCTGCAGGTTCGGCAGGAACCGGCGCTTGGTGCGGTTCTTGGCGTGGGAGACATTGTTTCCGGTGATCGGCCGCTTGCCGGTAACCTGACATACTCTGGACATGGTGAATTCGCCTCTAACTGCCCCGTGCCGCAGAGGGCCCGACGCTACGCAATCTGATCCGGTGGCGCTCACGATGACCCAGCCGAGCCGGCATTGGAGCCGCTGGCGGGAATCCGGGCGCAAACGAGCGCGACTTTATACCAGAGCGCAGCTCGCCTAGCAAGGGCGACGATGGCCGTTTTCCGAGGCTGCCGCGGGCAGCACCGACCGCTGCTGGAAGCTGCGGGCGAGGCCCCGGCCCGTAACAGCCCACATCAGCGCCACGCCGGCACCGATCAGCATTGCCGCCGCGGGCTGCTCAGCGAGCAGGTCGAGGCCACGCTTGACCCAGCCACTCAGCGCATCACCACCACGATAGACCACCGTATCGATCAGGTTTTTCGCTTTGTACTTCTCGGTGGGATCGACCACCGTGTAGAGCATCTCCCGGCCCGGGCGCACCAGCGCATACTCGCCGGCACGCCGCAGCACCATCACGATTGCCAGCACTGCGAAGGCCGGAGCCAGCGCCAGCCAGGCAAAGCAGAGCGCCATCAGCAGCGGTACCGCCACCAGCAGGAAACCCACGCCCAGCCGCCTGGCGAGCCGGCCGGTGAAGAATAGCTGGGTGAGAATCGCCAGCGTCTGCACCACGACGTCGATAATGCCGAAGACCTGCGTCTGCCGCACTGGGTCGGGGAAGGTTTCTGCCACCAGCCGCGCCTGCTCGAAATAGAGGAAGGTGCTGACACTGGCCAGCAGCACCACAAACAGCGCAATGCCCTGCAGGAAGCGCGATCGCAGCAGTTCGGTGGCCCCCTCCAGCGGGTGCCCGCCGAGCGGCCGCCGGCGCTGCTTCGGCGGTTCGGCGGGCAGCGGATGCCTATCGCGCCAGCGCTGCAGCCAGAGCGCACTTCCCGCGCTGCCGCTCAGGAACAGGGCGGCCAGCACCATCAGTCCGGAATGGCCGGTGACGGGGACCAGCAGCGTTCCCAGCAATGGGCCGCAGAGACCGCCGAGACTGGCCCCGGCGGCGATCAGTCCAAACAGGCGCCTGGCCTGCTCGGCCGAGAAGAGATCGGCCAGCAGACTCCAGCCCAGCGAAATCGCCAGCAGGTTGAACACCGACAGCCAGATGTAGAAGCCCCGCGCCTGCCACACCGCATCGGGCGCGACCGCGAAACCGGCCGCGAACAGCAGCAGGTTGCTGACAAAGAAGCCGTAGGTATAAAGCAGAATGCGGCGGCGGGCGACGCGCGAGACCAGCCAGCCGAACAGTGGCAGCGCGATCAGCGTGGCGACGAAGGTCCCGGTGAATAACCATTGTAGATTGCTCACGCCCCCGGCAATGCCCATGGTTTCGCGCACCGGGCGCAACATGAAGTAACCGGTGAACAGCAGGAAAAAGAGCGCACCGCCGCCCAGCACGGCGGGCGCCTCGCTGCGCTCCAGCACAAACAGCCGGTGCAGTAGCCCGGGTCGACGTTCGCTGGTCAGAACTCTCGCCTCATGCAAACACGGCAATCAGCGCCCGCCGCTGCGCCTCATCCAGATCGGGCCCGAAGCCGGCCTTCAGGTTGTCGCTCTGGCGGTCTGGCTTGCCGGTGGCCGGAATGACCGTGGTCACCGCCGGGTGGCTGAGCGCAAATTTCAGAAATGCCTGCGCCCAGGTGGTCACTCCGGTCTCGCGCAGCGGCTCGGGCACCGGCGTGCCGGTCACCTCGCGAAACAGGCGCCCGTCTTCGAACGCGCGATTGATGAGCACCGCCACCCCCAGATCCTGTGCCAGCGGCAGCAGCCGGCGCTCCACGTTGCGCGAAACCACCGAGTAATTGATCTGCAGGAAGTCGGGCTTCTCAGCCTGTACGATGTCGGCCAGCTCGTCATGCGCACTGTCGAGATAGTGGGTGAGGCCGATGTAGCGCGTCTTGCCTTCCGCCTTGAGTTCACGCAGCAGCGCCAGCTGCGTCTTCCAGTCGCGCAGATTGTGGACCTGCAGCAGATCCACCTTGTCGGTCTGCAGCCTCTCCAGTGAGCGCTGGAACTGTGCCAGACCGGCATCGCGCCCGACCACCGATACCTTGGTCGCCATGAACGTCTGTGGGTAGTGGTTGCCGGCGGTGAGCAGATCGCCCAGCACATCTTCGGCCGGACCATAGCTGGGAGCAGTATCGATGAGCCGGCCACCACCGGCGAAGAAACGCTGCAGCACCTCCAGCAGCGGCGCACGCGCGGCGGCATCGGCACCCACCTCGAAGCTGCCCGATGTACCCATGCCGATAACGGGCAGCTCCTCGCCGGTAGCTGGGATGGCGCGCATCGCCATGGTCCGGTCAGTATCGAGCTGGCCCAGTGCGCGGCTCGCGATCAGGGCCGCACTGGCGGCCAGGGTGCTGGCCAGGAAACGACGACGGGAATGCATGGCAGACTCCTTTCAATCGTGCTTCGAATTGTCGGCGCTCGTCCCTGCGCGGGCACGTGCCGCAGTACCGCTGAGGCAACACCTTACACGGTGACCGGACGGTTAGGAACGGGGCGGTGCGATCCGCTGATAGACCGCCGTCAGCCGTCGATTACGTCGCTTACAGCCAGCCGCGCTCCGCCAGCGACACGGTGTCGAGGTCGCCGATCACCACATGGTCGAGCAGCCGCACATCCACCAGTGCCAGCGCATCGCGCAGGCGCTGCGTAATCTGCCGATCGGCCTGACTGGGCTCGGCCACGCCCGACGGATGGTTGTGGGCCACGATCAGCGCCGCGGCATTGTGGTGGAGGCAGCGCCGCACCACTTCGCGCGGATAGACAGCGGCGCTGTCGATGGTGCCGAAGAAGAGCGGTTCGTAGACGATGACCCGGTGCTGGTTGTCGAGAAACAGCGCTGCGAACACCTCGCGCGGCTCATCCCGCAGCTGGCTGCGCAGATAAGCCCGGGCGGCGGCAGGGCTGGTGAGCGCATCGCCGCGCTGCAGCGTCTCGAGCAGATGCCGGCGCGCCATCTCCAGCACGGCCTGCAGCTGCGCGTACTTGGCAGTGCCGAGACCATGCGCTGCGCAAAAGTCTGTCATGCGCGCCTCCAGCAGTGGTCGCAACCCGCCGAAGCGCTGTAACAGCTGACGGGCGAGATCGACCGCACTGGTACCGCGCACCCCGGTGCGCAGAAAGATCGCCAGCAGCTCGGCGTCGGACAGCGCCTCAGCACCCCGGCTCAGCAGTTTTTCGCGCGGCCGCTCTGCCAGCGGCCAGTCAGTAATCGCCATGCTCCCTCCCTGGAACGAACGATGTAGTGGAATCAGGCCGCCTCCCGTGCGGCGGATGGTATCTTAGCCGCCTGATCACCCAACCAACAGCGACGGGGCAGCAACCGTGCAAACCGAGCCATTCCACTCTTTTCCCTGCGAGGCCACGCGATGAGCACCCGTCTCGCCAATCGTCGCATCCTGCTCGGCGTCACCGGTGGTATTGCGGCCTACAAGAGCGCCGAGCTGATCCGCCGGCTGCGCGATCACGGCGCCGAAGTGCGGGTCGTGATGACGCCAGCGGCGTGCGAGTTCATTACGCCGCTGACCCTGCAGGCGCTGTCTGGCAATCCGGTGCATCTCGACCTGCTCGACCCGGCCGCCGAGGCGGGCATGGGACATATTGAGCTGGCGCGCTGGGCGGATGCAGTACTGGTGGCGCCGGCCAGTGCCGACTTCATGGCGCGTCTGGCACAGGGCATGGCGGATGACCTGCTGACCACGCTCTGCCTTGCCACCGCAGCGCGCATCGCGCTGGCGCCAGCCATGAACCAGGGGATGTGGGCCGATCCGGCGACCGCCGCCAACGTCGCAACCCTCCGCGAACGCGGGATTCACCTGTTCGGGCCGGCGGCCGGTGCCCAGGCCTGCGGCGATATCGGGCCCGGTCGCATGCTCGAACCGGACCAGCTTGTCACCGAGACCGCTGCCCTGTTCCAGAGCCGGCTGCTTGATGGTGTACGCGTCACTATCACCGCCGGACCGACGCGCGAGGCGCTCGATCCGGTGCGCTATCTGTCGAATCACAGCTCCGGCAAGATGGGGTTTGCGCTGGCGGCTGCCGCGGCCGACGCAGGGGCGATTACCACGCTGATCGCCGGCCCGGTCACGCTCTGCACGCCGGAGCGGGTGCAGCGCATCGACGTCGAAAGCGCGCAGCAGATGTATGACGCTGCCATGCAGCAGCTGGCCAGCACCGACATCTTCATCGCCGCAGCCGCCGTGGCCGACTACCGGCCAGCGCAGGTGGCCGGCCAGAAGATCAAAAAACAGAGCGAGACGCTGACCATTGAACTGGTGCGCAACCCCGATATCGTCGCGAGTGTGGCGGCGGCCCGGCCACGGCCATTCACTGTTGGCTTTGCCGCCGAGACCGACGCGCTGCTTGACCACGCGCGCGACAAGCTTGAGCGCAAGCGGCTCGACATGCTGATTGCCAACGACGTCAGCGTGCCGGGCATCGGTTTCAACAGCGACGACAATGCCGTCACGGTGCTCTGGGCGCAGGGCGAGCTCGCCCTCGCGCAATGCTCCAAACGGCAGCTGGCCACCGAGCTGGTGGCTCTGGTCGCCCGCCATTACCGGCTGCAGCTCGCCTGAGCAGGCAGCGGCCGGCAGCCTATACTGCGACATTGTCAGCTGGACAACGCGCGTCGCTGCCCAGCAATATTTGCGAATAGCCGGAAAACCCCTCCCGGTGTAAGAGATTGCAGGGATATATGGCCAGGAAATCGCCGGATCAGACCGCGCGCAGGAAGCGCGACCCGTCTCAGAACAGCCTGATGCGCCTGCTGCTGCGAGGGGCGGCCGTTGGCCTGCTCGCCGGCACCATCTGTCACCTCCTCCTTATCCTGTACGTTCACCCCGACCGCGCCCAGACGCGGATGGCGGTGGCTGCCGCGCAGGCGGCGGGGGCGCAGGCGCAGCTGGTCAATCAGCTGGTCGAGCGCTGGCAGTTCCGGCTGCGCAGTATCGCCAGCGATCCGCTGCTGGCAACACCACCGGCTACCGCAGCCGCGCAGTCACAAGCGGAGCAGGCGTTGCGCCTTGCCTTTCCGGAAGTCGCCAGCGTACAGCTGATTACCCTCGGTCCGCTGGGTATCGCCGGCCTCCACCCCGATGAGGTGCAGCTGCGCAACAATATCGAGATGGATATGCTGCGGCGCGCCTCGGGGGGCACAGTCATCCCGCCGGAATCCTATCCCAGTGACGACGGCCAGCTGATCACCTTTGCGCAACCGGTGGTGACCGGCGAGCAGAACTACGCCAGCGCGGTGATTCTGCTGTCGGTGCCGGCCGGTCAGCTGGGACAGTGGCTGGCGACGGTGTCGCAGTCACAGGGCGAGGTCACCCTGCTGCAGCAGATCGGCAGCCAGCCGCAAACCATTGTTGCCGTAGGGCAGGGCGACCGGCGCGACCAGATACAGATCGCCAATCTCAACGTCCCCAACTGGCAGCTGCAATTTGTGCCTGCCAGCAGCTGGCTCCACCATTTCGATACACAGCCCCTGCTGCTGTGGCTGTCACTGGCGGGCACGCTGGTCGGCATCCTGCTCGGCTGCCTGCTGCAGGCGCACGATCTGCGCGCGGCGCTGCGCCGCAACCTGGCGGCACTGACTGGCACAGGCACGTTCGATCTGCCCGGCTTTGCCGAGACGCGTCAGCAGCTTGGTCTGCGCCCCCCCGCGGCCGCCACCTCCGCGCCCGTGCAGACGCCAGCCCCGGCCGTAGCGCCAGCTCCGGTACGCACGCCGGCGCCCGCGCCCGAACTGCTGGTTGAAGAGCTGCCGGGCGATCCCGCGCCCGTGCCGGACACCATCTTCCGCGCCTATGACATCCGCGGCATCGCCGCCGAGCAGCTCACCGACGAGGTTGCCTATCAGATCGGGCTCGCCATCGGCAGCGAGGCCGTTGCGCGCGGCCAGCAACAGATTGTGGTAGGACGCGACGGCCGCGACAGCAGCGAACGGATTGCCCGGGCGCTGATACGCGGGCTGCAAGAGACCGGACGCGACGTCATCGATGTCGGCATGGTGCCGACGCCGGTCCTCTATTTCGCCACTTTCCACCTCGGCACCCAGAGTGGAGTCATGGTGACCGGCAGCCACAACCCGGCCGAATACAACGGCATGAAGATCATGCTTGGCGGCCGCACCCTGTCCGGTCGCGCTATCAAGGCCCTGCAGGATCGGATTGCGACGCGCGATTTTGCGGCCGGGCGCGGCAGCTACCGCACCGAGCAGGTCGATGACGCCTATATCGACTACATCACCAACGATGTCGCCATTGCGCAGCCGCTCAAGATCGTGGTGGATGCCGGCAACGGCGTCACCGGCCTGATTGCGCCACGGCTGTTCGAAGCGCTCGGCTGCGAGGTGATTCCACTGTTCTGTGACGTCGATCCGCGCTTCCCCAATCACCATCCCGACCCGACCGTCGACGCCAATCTGCGGGATCTGCAGCGGGTGGTGGTGAGCGAAGGTGCCGATCTGGGACTCGCGTTCGATGGCGATGGCGACCGCATCGGCGTGGTCACCGGCAGTGGCAGGATCATCGCCGCCGACCGGCTGCTGATGCTGCTGGCGCAGGACGTCGTGGCCCGCAATCCCGGCGCCGATGTAGTCTTCGACGTCAAGTGCTCGCGATTGCTGAATAACGTGATCTCCAGCTTTGGCGGCCGCCCGATCATGTGGAAGAGTGGCCACTCCTACATGAAGGAGAAGATGGCGGAGACCGGCGCTCTGGTCGGCGGCGAGTTCAGCGGCCATATTTTCTTCAACGAGCGCTGGTTCGGCTTTGACGACGGTATGTATGCGGGTGCCCGGCTGATCGAGATCCTCAGCACCAGCGATCCCAGTCTCGACAACCAGCTGAGCAGCTTCCCGACCACGATCGCGACGCCGGAACTGAAGATTCCGGCCAGTGAGCAGCACAAATTCGAGCTCGTCGCTGCGCTCGCGGCGCACGGCCAGTTCGGCGACGGCAAGGTCACCACGCTCGATGGCGTGCGGGTCGACTATCCCGATGGCTGGGGGCTGATACGCGCCTCGAACACCACGCCCGCCCTGACGGCGCGCTTCGAGGCCGACGACGAAGCGGCGCTGGAACGCATCCAGCAGCTGTTCCGCGAGCAGCTGACGGCGATTGATACCAGCCTCGAGATTGGTTTCTAATGGCCGCCCCTGATCAATCTGAGGATGACCATGTCTCTGTCCCGTGAAGCCGCTGCCGACGTCGCCCGAGTCCTTACCGAGGCACTGCCCTACATTCAGCGCTTTGTCGGCAAGACCATCGTGGTCAAGTTCGGTGGCAACGCCATGGTGGCCGACAATCTGACCGCCAGCTTCGCCCGCGATATCGTGCTGATGAAGACCGTCGGCATGAATCCGGTGGTGGTGCACGGCGGCGGCCCGCAGATCAATGAACTGCTCGGCAAGCTCAACATCCAGTCCCAGTTCGTCGCCGGCATGCGGGTCACCGACAGCGCCACCATGGACGTGGTGGAAATGGTACTGGGCGGCAGCGTCAACAAGGCGCTGGTTACGCTGCTCAACCGCAGCGGCGGCAAGGCGATCGGCCTCACCGGCAAGGACGGTGGTCTGATCCGCGCACGCAAACTGCGGGTGAATCACCGCGCCGAAGGGATGGCCGAACCCGAGCTGGTCGACATCGGCCAGGTGGGCGAAGTCGAGCACATCGACGCCAGCATCATCCACACGCTGGTGGCGAGCGACTTCATCCCGGTACTGGCTCCGATCGGCTTCGATGACAGCGGCGCCTCCTATAATATCAACGCTGACCTTGTCGCCGGCAAGGTGGCGGAAGTGCTGCAAGCCGAGAAGCTGATGCTGCTGACCAACGTCGCCGGTCTGATGGACAAGAGCGGCAAGGTCCTGACCGGCCTCAGCACCGCGCAGGTCGACGGCCTGATCGCCGATGGCACCATCTACGGCGGCATGCTGCCGAAGATCCAGTGCGCACTCGACGCGGTGAAAGGCGGCGTCACCAGCGCCCACATCATCGACGGTCGCGTCCCGCACGCCGTGCTGCTGGAAGTGTTCACAGACACCGGCGTCGGCACACTGATCACCAACCGGGCCTAGTCCGCAGACGGGTGCACGGCAGAGCGATAAGCTTGCCAGCTCTATCATTATTCGGACAAGGAGTGTCCTGATGGCTTCCACAGCCTCCCTACTGACGAGCTTCTTAAAAGCACCCAGCTTGCTGTTCGCCAGAACCTTTCACTGCTGCGATCTCTGAAGCTGAAGATCGGATATGCCTCGTCCTGGTGAGGCACCTTCTCCGGCGCTTGCGATCCGCGGGGTGCATAACATGCGAGCCATCCGCAACATCTGGCGGCCGCGACCACGGTGACGCCGCAAATCAGGGTGAGCACGCCATTCACCTATGTGGCGCGTACAGGGTGTGAGAACGAAAATCACCTGTTCGTGGAAATTCAGCATCCTGGCCGGTAGAGGAGTGACGAGGCCGCCCCTGGCCACAGCCCGGCAAATTGCTCAAAATTCGACCAGCGGCACCCGTGCGAGAGCGGCGGCGGTTGAAGGGTCGACGGGGAGGGACTACGATTCAGTACTCCTCTCCGTTACCGCCACGCCTGCCATCATGAATAAAAAGTCGCCGAGAAGGCAGCAAATACTGGAAGCGCTGGCGCATATGCTGGAAGCGGCGCCGGGCGAACGTATCACCACTGCCGGACTGGCCCGCGCCGTCGGGGTGTCTGAGGCGGCGCTTTACCGCCATTTTCCGAGCAAGTCGAAGATGTTCGAGGGACTCATCGAGTTCATCGAGGAGACCGTTTTCAGCCGGATCACCCTGATTCTTGCCGAGGAGCAGTCGGCTTACGCGCGCTGCGACAAAATTCTCAGCCTGCTGCTTGCCTTCGCCGAGCGTAACCCTGGCATCAGCCGACTGCTCACCGGTGACGTGCTGGCAGGCGAGACCGAACGACTGCGGCAGCGCATGGCCCAGTTCTTCGACCGGCTGGAAACGCAGCTGCGTCAGATCCTGCGCGAGGCGGAGTTGCGGGAGGAGATGCGCACCACCATTCCGGTGGCGATGGCGGCCAATCTGCTGATGGCCACTGTCGAGGGGCGGGTGTGCCAGTTCGTGCGCAGTGAGTTCAGGCGTCGTCCCACCGAGCACTGGCAGGAGCAGTGGCCGGTACTCATTGAAGGCTTTTTCAAGCCCGTGGCACTGGCACACAACCAGGTGTCCTAGGGCGGCCGCTCTGCCCGCAGTTCACTCCGCGTTTTCCCAGAACAGCCTGAGCCCCAGATGCGCCGACCAGAATTCGGTGCGCTGATCGATACGTTCGTTGAGCTGCTCGTTGTAGTGCCCACGCACGAACAGATCGAGACCGGGACTGCGGCCACTGGCCGTCAGCGCGTGCCAGTTGAGCTGCAGAAAGGCGTTATTGAACTGCAGATGATCGTCGACCAGCCCCACCTGACTGAGGGTCTCGAAATCGCGCCCATTGCGGTAATGCAGCTGCAGTGAGAGCCGGTCTGGCAACAGCGCAACACGGCCATCCAGACCGTAGTGGCGCCGCTGTCGGGGCTCGCCGTACGCGGTGTCGAGCGTGTCGTCCCAGCGCGTGTTCCAGAGCACGGAGAGGTCAAGGTCGATCCGCTCACTCGGCATCAGCCCGAGCTTGAGGCCGGCCAGCTCACGGTGACGATCCGGCGGCGCGCTGAAGCGGGCACCGCCGACGCTGGCGATTGGGGTGGCAACGCTGTACTGGTCGATCTGCTGCCAGCGCAGACTCCATTCAAATCGCGGCCGGGAAAAATTGAGCGTAGTGCGGAGCTCATCGGTTTGCCGTACCGGCTCGCGGCTGACCAGCGTCAATGCATCCGGCACCCGTTTGCGGCGCCGGGTCTGGCCTACCTCTGTGATCAGCGACGGCGTACCGATGCGACGCCAGAGCCAGCCGTCGCTGGTGAGTTCAACGGGCGAGAACACCAGCTCCAGCGCCGAGCGCTCCGCCCGCTGCGTGGGCCGCAAGGCACGCGCCAGGTTATTCTCTTCAGCCCGCCACGCCAGTTCGCCCGAGAGTGGACCGACGCCGAACCGGAACCAGCTGCCCAGCGTCTCCAGATCCGACGGCAGCAGCGGGTTGGCGATAGACGTGTAGCGACCGTCGACCGCCCGATAGCGCCAGTCGCTCGTCCAGTAATCAAACGGTCCACGGGGCAGGAACTCGCCCGATGCCAGCCGGACAATGGCCTGGGTCGCGCGGCCACGCTCCGCACCGGCGCCGCGCCCAAGTCCATCGCGATCAAAATCGGATTCGGCGTACTCCAGATAGACCCGCATGGCGTTATCCAGCAGCCGCGAATCGAGCGCCAGGTTCCAGCTGTCGCCGCCATAGACATTGGGGTCTTTCAGCAACACCGTGTCGGGCGTGAGAAAGGTGGTCTCGCCGCCGAGGTAGCTCGCCGTAAGATGGAGGTTGTCGCGCAGCCGGACCTGGGTTCGCAGCCCGATGCTGCGCTCGCTGGGGAGGCTGGCCGTTACCGTGTTGCCGTAATAGCGCTGGGATGGGTCGGCGCGCACGCTGAATAGTGTGAACTGCTGAGCATCGTTGCGCCGTATGTGCGCCGCAGCGCCACGCCGCTGGTAACCAGCAAACAATAAGTCATCGGCCGCGATGCGGATGTCACCTGCCACGATGGCGAGATGCGTGCGCTCATCGAAGGCTGCCGCGAACGGGGAGTGCAGGACTGGCACCGGCAGCTGTTCGACGGGCGGTCGGGCAATGCTGTCAGCCGGCCGCAACCAGCGCCACCAGCACGACTCCGGCAGCAGACCAGAACCAGTGTCGAACGGCATGACACTCTTCACCCGGTAGCTCAGCTGTCCCCCCTGCGCAGCGAGCGGCAGCGCCAGCAGCCCGATGGCCGCCGCCACACCTAACATCCTGATTAATGTGCGCCAAATGACAAGCAAAAGGGGCTCCGGCCTCTTGCAGAGGCTCCTTTCAACACAGGGAATTGCATTGCTTATAGTCGAGGGCGCGCGGCCGGGCCAGCTCAGCAGCAGAAAAAAGCGGGAGAAAGCGCACACTCGCTATGCCAACTTCAGCAATTGTCCCGTGAATACTCGAGTAACGCACCCCTAAGGTCGCTGGTCAGATATGTTCCCGCCACCGCGCCAGTCACCGTGGCAGCTCAGCCGCTGTCGAAAAAGTGAACAGAGCCGCTGCTCGCCTCAAGCGTAAAGTCCAGTTAATTCAAACGGATATGGAGCTGGCACTCTCTTTGCCGAGCTTCCAGCTCATCCAGCACTTCGCCATCACGGCGTTTTCAGGGAAGGAAACTCTATGAGAACAGCATCTCAGATGCGGATCGGCTTGCTCATTGCAGCGCTTGGTGCAGGCGCAGTCGATGCTGCCTCTGTCACAACCGTCAGGGGCTGGGCCGACACCGGCGGCCTGAGTAACAACGTGCTGCGGCAAGGCACCGTCACGTGGTGGACGGGCAGCGGCTGGGGTATCTGCAATACCGACGAACAGCGGCGCTGCTCTGACCCACAGCACGCCATCGACAACATCGACGATCACGACATGCTGGAAATCAATTTTTCCACTGCCGTGATTCTGGAAGCATTCCGGCTCGGCTGGTACAGCAACGACAGTGATGTCACCATCCTGGCTTACACCGGACCCGGCACCTACGACCTCAACGGCAAAACCTGGAGCATGGTCAACGCGGACAGCGACTGGATTGCCATCGGTGACTATTTCAACAATGGCACCAGCTGGACCAGCACTGACACTGAAATCGCCAGCACCCAGTGGCTGATCGGCGCCTATAACCCGCTATTCAATGCGCCCGATATCGTCGGCTCAGCGGAGAAAATCGCCCGCAAGGATGCGTTCAAGCTCAAGGAGCTGCGCTGGTCGACGCCGCCGGAAGAGCCGCCGGCAGAAGTGCCCGAACCGGGCACGGTGGCGCTGTTCGGGCTTGGCCTTCTCGGCCTGGCAGGGGTACGCCGCCGCCTCCGCAGCTGAGTCGGTGATCGGTGGAGAATGCCCGGCGCTGCCGGGCATTTTCGTTAAGGGCGCCCACATTTGGGTAGAATCACCCGCTCGTGCCCCCATCCCGCAACTGCCGAGTTTTCATGTTTCACTTCTTCGAGACCCGCGTCGACCCCTTCCCGCCGCTGCGCCCCACCACGCCGCCGCGCAGGCTGTTCCCGTTTCTCTACTATTTCTCGCGCCCGCTGCTGCCGTGGCTGCTGCTGATGTCGCTCACCACCGCGGTGGTGTCGGTGATCGAAATTTTCTTTCTCGGGTTTATCGGCTCGCTGGTCGACTGGCTGGGCGCGACCGATCCCGATCGCCTGTTTGAGGAGCATGGCGGACGCCTGCTGGCGATGGGTGTGCTCATCATTGTCGGATTCCCGGCCGCAGTCTTCTTCCGCTCGCTGGTCACCCACCAGACCATCTTCGGCAATTATCCGATGATCGCCCGCTGGCTCACTCACCGGCAGATTCTCGACCAGAGCATGCACTTTTTTCAGGATGAGTTTGCTGGCCGGGTCTCACAAAAGGTGATGCAGACGGCACTCGCCATCCGCGAGACCGTGGTCAAGCTGCTGGATGTCTTTGTCTATGTGGTCGTCTACTTCACCGGCGGCATGCTGCTGGTCGGGCAGGCTGAGCCGTGGCTGATGGCGCCGCTGGTCGGCTGGCTGGTTGCCTACATTGGCATCATGATCTATTTTGTCCCGCGGCTGCGGGACATTTCCATGGCGCAGGCTGATGCCAGGGCGCACATGACCGGCCGCATCGTCGACAGCTACACCAACATCCTGACGGTGAAGCTGTTTGCCCACACCCAGCGTGAACACGCCTATGCGCGCGAGTCGATGGATGAGTTCATGCAGACAGTGTATCGCCAGATGCGGCTCGTCACCCAGCTCACCTTTGCCCTGCAGAGTGCCAATGCGCTCCTGCTGGCAGGTGTCGCCGGCGTTGCGATTCTCGCCTGGCAGCACGGCGTGGTGGGTCTCGGCGCCATCGCTGTTGCCATCGCGCTGGTGCTGCGCATCCGCTCGATGTCTGACTGGGTGCTGTGGGAAGTGGCCAGTCTGTTCGAGAATATCGGCACCGTGCAGGACGGCATCAACACGCTGTCACTGCCGCCCACTGTGACCGACAAACCGGACGCCCGCGAGCTGGAGGTACGCGCGGGTGAGATTCGGTTCGAAAATGTGGTGTTCGGGTACGGACGCGACCGGCCGGTGCTCGACAACCTGTCACTGGTGATCCGGCCCGGCGAGAAGGTGGGGCTGGTGGGCCGCTCCGGCGCCGGCAAGTCGACCCTGGTCAATCTGCTGCTGCGCTTCTATGACCTCGACAGCGGGCAGGTGCTGATCGATGGTCAGGACATCGCCGCGGTGACCCAGGAATCACTGCGCCGTCATATCGGCATGGTCACCCAGGACACCTCGCTGCTGCATCGCTCGATCCGCGACAACATCCGCTACGGCCGGCCCGATGCTGATCAGGCCCTGATCGAACAGGCAGCGCGACGCGCCCATGCCGACCAGTTCATTCCGGCGCTGAGCGATCCGCAGGGGCGCACGGGCTATGACGCCCACGTCGGCGAGCGCGGCGTCAAACTCTCCGGCGGCCAGCGCCAGCGCATCGCCATCGCCCGCGTGCTGCTGAAAGATGCTCCCATTCTGGTGCTGGATGAAGCCACCTCCGCCCTCGACTCCGAAGTGGAGGCAGCCATCCAGGAGCAGCTCTATGAGCTGATGGAGGGCAAGACCGTCATCGCCATCGCCCACCGCCTGTCGACCATCGCCATGCTCGACCGGCTGGTCGTCATGGACGAGGGCCGCATCATCGAAAGCGGCACCCACGAGGAGCTGTTGCGCCAGGACGGCCTCTACGCTGCGCTGTGGCGACGTCAGTCCGGCGGCTTCCTGGGAGAGGATCCGGACAGCTGAGATGACATCCCTTCGGTCTGGGCTGAGGTAAGCTTCGACCCGGCTGTGTGCGAGGCGTAAGAATGAAACATAAGCTGGGGCGGCTCGATTTTCAGTTGCTGGCGGTGTTCGAAGCACTACTGCAGCACGGTAATACCGGACGCGCGGCCGAGCAGCTGGGCGTGACACAGAGCGCGGTCAGCCATTCACTGGCCCGTCTGCGCGATCTGTTCGGCGACCCACTTTTTGTCCGGGCCCGGGGCGGGCTGGCCCCGACCCCCAAGGCTGAGGTTCTGGCCCCCATCGTTCTCGAAATCGTCACAATTACCCGCGACCGGCTCTTCGTCCAGCGCCACTTCGATCCGCTGGCCGCCGAGCGTACGCTGACGCTGGCGGTCAACGATATGGGCGAGTTTTCCACGGTGCCGGGTGTGCTGGAGCGCCTGCGTGAAGAGGCGCCCGGCATGAACCTCAAAACGGTGCAGATCGAACCGGAGCGGCTGAACGATGCCATGGAAACCGGGCTGGTTGACCTGGCGCTGGCGGGCCCGATCGACGTACCAGGGGAGCTGTTCCAGCAGAAGCTCTACGACACTTCGTTTGCACTGCTGGCGAGTGCCGACAGCGCCTTTTCTGATCCACTGACCGCCATCGACTACGCCGCCGCACGCCACGTTGTCATTACCACCGGGCGCGGCGACCGGCTGCCACTGGAGCCATTTCTGGAGCGGCTAGGGGTACAGCGCAATGCTCTGCTGACCACACCGCATACGTTCATGGCGCCTTTCATCATTGAGCGGCAGCGCGATCTCATCGCGACCATTCCGGTGACGCTGGCTCGCGAAGCAACACGGAAGTTTGCCGTAAAAATCCTCCGGCCGACCTTTGAACTTCCCGCATTTCCGGTATTTCAGTTCTGGCATCGCCGCTTCCGCAGCGATCCATTCAACCTGTGGGCTCGCGATCTCATCCGGCGATCCCTTGCTGACCGGGGCCTGCGGCCACTATGAGCAGTGCTCATAATCGGTATGAGTGTGAGCCGATTGTTCGTTGTGTAGACACCTGTCTTTAATCCTCCCAGCCATAGATCGCGCAGCTCCAGAGCCGGACTGCGCCGCACCTCTTGCATAACCGCCGGTGCACGCCAGCAGTGGGCAGCCAGCCCA
Organism: Gammaproteobacteria bacterium; assembly: GCA_029265075.1. Taxonomy (GTDB): domain Bacteria; phylum Pseudomonadota; class Gammaproteobacteria; order Pseudomonadales; family CAMLJR01; genus CAMLJR01. Next base: position 16,940 of record JAJUJZ010000038.1, read on the forward strand.
CTGTCAGGCTGCGCGCGGCCAACAACAACCACCGGAGGAAATAATTAATGGCACGCTCTCCTATTCAACTCGTCCGCAGCCGCCAGCCGCTGGCAGCAGCCATTGCCGGCAGTCTCTTGCTGTTCGGCGGTGGCCAGGCCATCGCCCAGTCGGCCGGAGCGCTGGAAGAGGTGGTGGTCACCGCCCAGTTCCGGGAGCAGAACCTGCAGTCAACCCCGATCGCCATCACGGCGATCTCCGCCGCCGATATGGAGGCGCGTGGCATTTCGGGTCTTACCGATATCGATAACATTGCGCCGAACGTGCAGCTGCGTCCCACCGGAGCGGAATTCGGCAACGCCATTACCGCGTTCATTCGAGGCGTTGGGCAGAGCGATACCAGTTTCGCCTTCGAGCCGGCAGTCGGTATCTATGTCGATGACGTCTACTACGCGACGCTTTACGGTTCGCAGCTCGATCTGCTCGACCTGGAGCGCGCGGAAGTTCTGCGCGGCCCGCAGGGCACCCTGTTCGGCAAGAACTCAGTGGGTGGTGCGGTGCGCCTGATCACGCGCAAGCCAGACGGTACTCAGGGCGGTTTTATCGAAGCGACCGTGGGCTCGCTGGACCGTCAGACCTTCCGCGGTGCATTTGAAGCAACGCTCGTGGAAGACAAGGCGTTTATGCGGATCTCCGCTCTTTCAGAACAGCGTGATGGCTACCAGGACATCATCGATTTCGCCTGCGCTCATCCTGACAAGGCCGGCTCGCTTCCCAGCGAGCTGCCTGCAGCGGGTCCGGGCGCGGACTGCGATCTCGGCACCTACGGCGGTCGTGACGTAGAGGCGATGCGTCTGGCGCTGCGTTTCCTGCCGACCGACCGGCTCGAAATCAACCTCACCGGTGATATCTACAACGACGACTCGGAAGCACCGGCCATTACCGTTCTGGCTCTGCAACAGAGCGGACCAATGCAGGACTTCAACGACCGCGTGAATCTGCCGCTGTATGGCATCGCCCTCGATGAACGCTTCCTGACTGACGATATCTACAAGACCTACGCGACCAACTCCGACCCGACCCTTGGCACCCGGCTGACTCGCGGCGCACCGGTCGATTCGTGGGGCCTCAATGCAGTGATCGATTACGAGCTCACGCCTGACATGATGCTCACTTCGATTACTAACTACCGTGAGACGGAAGGCGAATACAGCACCGATAACGACGGTTCACCGCTGCAGGTGCAGAACCTGCAATATCTGCCAACCGTCGAGCAATTCACGCAGGAGTTCCGCCTGACCGGCAGCGCCCTGGATTCTCGTCTGAATTACACCACCGGGCTCTTCTATTTCAAGAGCGAGCAGACCCTGAAAGGTGGTGTGCAGAACTCGCTCTACGGCCTCGAGTTCTATCAGGATGACAAATTCGAAACCGAAAACTATTCCGTATTCGTCAACCTCGACTATGCGCTGACCGATCGTCTTAATGCCGTGGTTGGCCTGCGCTATACAGATGAAGAAAAGACCTACGACTTCGCGCACCCGCCATTTCTGGTAGTGCCCGACCCTGTGGTCAGCGCATTTGACCGGGTCGACTATCGCATCGCGCTCACCTATGCGATCAACGATGCGATGACGGTCTACGGCTCGGTGGCAACCGGTTTCCGCTCCGGCGGCTTTAATCCGCGGCCGTTCAATGCCAGTCAGCTCACCTCATTCGGTCCCGAAGAGCTGACTGCTTACGAGCTCGGCCTGAAGAGCGAATTCTGGGATCGCCGCGTACGGCTCAACGTCGCTGCGTTCTACAGCGACTACCAGGATCGCATTGTTACTGAACAGAAAATCGATGCGCAGGGTTTGCCTTACGAGGCACCGATGAACATCGGCACCGCCGACATCGATGGCTTCGAGGCTGAGTTCACCATCCTGCCAATCTCCGGACTCACCATCAGCGGTGCAGTGGGCTACGCCAACTTCACCTCGCCGGATCTCAACGGCAAGAACCAGACAGCGGTACCGGACTGGACTGCCAACCTCGGCATCGACTACCGCTTCGAGCTCGGCAACTGGGGTTCGGTCACGCCGCGGATCGACTGGACCTATCAGTCCGAGGTGTTCTACCAGGCTGACAACGATCCGATTGCGCGCACGCCCGGCCGCACGCTGGCCAACGCAGCCATTGTCTGGAAGCCACAGGCGGAGGACTGGTCGGTCACTTTTGCTGTAACCAACCTGACCGACAAGGAGTATATGGTGCAGCAGTTCAGCTATCTGCCGCTCGGCTACGGCCTCCTTAACGGTCAGCCCGGCCGCCCGCGGGAATGGGCGTTGTCGATCAAGAAGGAATTCTGATCCAGACCTCTTCCACTGTGTGCCAGCTGGCACACAGTGGTCACTCACGGCCTGAACTCAGGAGAATGCCATGAACCAGGATTCACAAATCACGGCTCTGCAACAGGAGCTGGCAACGCTGAAGCGCCAGGTCACAGCGCTCGAAGACATCAACGCTATTCGCCATCTGCAATACGCTTACGGCTACTACATCGACAAGTGTCTCTATGACGAGGCCGTCGATCTGTTTGCCGATGAGTGTGAAACCTACTTTCTCAATGGTATCTATAAGGGGAAGGAAGGGGTGCGCCGACTCTACTGCACCTGGTTTCGCGAACATTTTACCGAAGGCTATAACGGTCCCATCGATGGGTTCCTGCTCGACCATCTGATCATGCAGGACATCATTCATATCGATGAGGATGGTACCACTGCCCGCATCCGGGCACGCTGCTTCATGCAGGGTGGCGTTCACCGCAGCGCACCGCGCAAAGTTCCTAACTTCCCGGAGCAGAACCTGGAGGGCGGAATCTACGAGAACATCTTTGTCAAGGAAGATGGCATCTGGAAAATCAAGGTGCTCAACTACAACATGCTTTGGCAGGCCGATATGCCAGAAGGCTGGGCGCACACCGAAGCGCATCTGATGCCGCTGACCAGGACCTTCCCGGAGGATCCGCGCGGCCCGGATGCACTGCTCGACCATGCTCCCGAAACCTGGCCGAGGACGCGCGTCGTGCCGTTCCATTATGCGCATCCGGTGACAGGCAAAATGTGGCAGCCGGTACCGCGCGAGAAAGTGTAATGCGTGATCTCAGAGACAAGGTCGCCTTTATTACCGGCGGCGCCAGCGGCATTGGCCTCGGCATGACCGAGGCCTTTCTTAACGCCGGCATGAAAGTGATTGTGGCGGATCTGCTTGAAGATCACCTCGACGAAATGCCACCGCTGGCCGAACCTGACCGTCTGGTCAAGTTTCAGCTCGACGTCTCGGACCGTACCGCCATGGCAGAGGCTGCCGTCAAGGCCCGCGCCTGCTTTGGCGCGGTCCATGTTCTCTGCAACAATGCCGGCGTCGGGACCGCAATACCGCTGGACGAAGCAGGATACGAAGAGTGGGATTACGTGCTCAGGGTAAACCTGGGCGGCGTGGTCAATGGCATCGTCAACTTTGTGCCACTGATTAAAGCGCACGGCCAGGGTGGTCATGTCGTTAATACGGGCTCGATTGCCGGGATGCTGCCAGCACCGGCGCCGCACGGCATTTATGCCACCAGTAAATATGCGATCCGGGGTCTGACGGATTCACTCAGGCTTGCGCTGGGCTTCCACAATATCGGCGTCACGCTGCTCGCGCCCGGCCTTACCCGCAGCCGTGGTCATGAAGGCGCTCGCTACCGTGCCGCCATTGAGCGCGATGGCAAAGCAGTGCCGGAGAATCCCGGTGCCGCTGCGGGTGCCAGCGCCGGCATGCCTGCTATCGAAGTCGGCGAACAAGTGGTGGAAGCCATTCGTTACAACCGCCCGTACGTGTTTTCGCACGGCGAGTTCCGCGATGAGCTGGCGGCACATTTCGAGGAGGTGCTGGCCGCACTCCCCGGCGAGCAGGAAATCGATCCCGGCCGCGCGGCGTTCGAAGCAGAACGACGCGCGCTGATCGCCGCAGCCCGTCGCGCTGCCAACTCAGTCCACTGATCCACTCATTCCTGAATCAAACGAGGCATACAGTGACCAATACGAAAAAACAGCTGGCCGGCGATGTCGCTATCGTCACGGGTGCAGGCAGCGGTTTCGGCCGTGCCATTGCGCTGGCGCTGGCCGGCGCCGGTGCCGCGGTTGCCGTCATGGGTCGCCGCGCTGCCCCGATCGAGGCGGTAGCAAAGGAAATTAATGAGACGGGCGGCCGCGCCATCGCGGTGACCTGCGACGTAGTTCAGCGCGCGCAGGTCGAAGCCGCTGTGCGCACTACTGAACAGCAGCTCGGCGCAGTGTCGATTCTGGTCAATAACGCCGGTCTCGCCAGTCCTTATGGACCGATCGGTTTCGCCGACCCGGATGTATGGTGGTCAGCGCATGCGGTGCATGTGCGCGGGCCGCTGCTGTTCATGAGCGCGCTCATTCCCGGCATGCGCGAGCGCGGACGCGGACGCATCATCAATGTCGCCTCCAGGGGCGGCACTCGCATCGAGCCACATCTGTCAGCGTATGCGGTGGGCAAGGCGACCGAGATTCGCCTGACCGAACACGTCGATGCGGAAAATCGCGAGTACGGGGTGCGCGCGTTCGCCATCCAGCCGGGTGATGCCGTCACTGATCTCGCGCACTCCACCCTGTCGGACCCCGACGCCCAGCGCTGGGTCCCCGGCATGCTGAAGGTACTGGAAGAGTGGCTGGCGAATGCGCCCGACCCGCAGCCGGTGCTCAACCGCTGCGGTGAGTTCTGTGTCGATCTGGCGTCTGGCCGACTCGATGCACTGGCCGGCCGCTATCTCGATCCGGAGTTTGATATCGAAGCGATGCTGGCGGAGGCGCAGCAGGAGAACTGACTGGTCACTGGCCAGGCAGTGGGGCGGCCTCAGCCGCCCGCCTGCCGGCGCCGCCGCCATTCGACGACGTCCTTGAGTTCCCGGAACCGGTCAATGTCGCGCTGATAGCGAGCCTCGACCGCGGCCACTTCCTGCTCCCGCAGCCGCAGCGTGCTTTCGGTCTCTTCCACTTCCTGACGCAGGGCCGCGATGGTATCAGAGAGGGAG
>JAJUJZ010000165.1 GCA_029265075.1 Gammaproteobacteria bacterium
CAGATGACGCCGGTGGCATTCATCGATGACGATCCGACGCTGCGTGGCAGCATCATCTCCGGGCTGCAGGTATTCGGACCCACGCAGATTGCGAGGATGATCAAGGAGACCGGCGCCAACGAGATTCTGCTGGCGCTGCCTTCAGCGCCCCGCTCGCGGCGTCGCGAGATTCTCGACGCGCTGGCTCAGTATCCGCTCCACGTTCGCAGCGTGCCGGCCTTTAACGATCTCGCCAGCGGTCGCATCAAGGTAAACGACCTGCAGGAAGTGGATATCGCCGACCTGCTGGGCCGCGATCCGGTGCCGCCCCGCACCGAGCTGATGGACCGCTGCATCCGCGGCAAGTGCGTCATGGTCACCGGCGCCGGCGGCTCCATTGGTTCCGAACTGTGTCGCCAGATCTACGCCAGCGGTGCCACCACCCTGGTGATGTTCGAACAGTGCGAGTTCAACCTCTATCGGATTCACGACGAACTGGAGTCGCAGCGGGCGGCCAACGCCGCTCCGATCCGGCTGGTTCCAGTGCTTGGCTCCGTGCGCGACCAGGCTACGGTGCAGAGTGCCATGGAGCGGTGGCAGGTGGAGACCGTTTATCACGCCGCCGCGTACAAACATGTACCCATCGTCGAAGCCAACGAGAGCGAAGGCCTGCTGAATAACGTCTTCGGCACTGTCGCCACGGCACAGGCCGCCATCCAGGCCGGCGTGCAGCATTTCGTGCTGATCTCCACCGACAAGGCCGTACGCCCGGCCAACGTCATGGGTGCCACCAAGCGGCTGGCTGAGATGGTGCTGCAAGCGCTCAGCAAGGAGTCAGCGCCGACGCTGGCTGGCGCTACCGGCGCCGTCGCTCAGCTGAACAAGACCCGGTTCAGCATGGTCCGGTTCGGCAACGTGCTGGGCTCTTCCGGCTCGGTTATTCCGCGCTTTCGCCGGCAGATTCGCAATGGCGGTCCCATTACTGTTACGCACCCCGCGATCACGCGCTACTTCATGACCATCCCGGAGGCAGCGCAGCTGGTGATCCAGGCCGGCGCCATGGCGGAAGGTGGGGATGTCTTTGTGCTGGATATGGGTGAGCCGGTCAGCATCGCCGATCTGGCGCGGCGCATGGTACGACTCTCGGGGCTGACGCTGCGCACCGAAGAGAATCCGGGCGGCGACATCGCTATCGAATACATCGGCCTGCGGCCCGGTGAAAAACTGTTCGAAGAGCTGCTGATTGGCGCTGATGCCACGGCGACCCTGCATCCGTCGATCAAGCGTGCGCATGAAGAGATGCTGCGCTGGTCCGCCCTGGTGCCGTTGCTGCTACGTCTGCAGGAGCTGGCCCAGCAAGGCAAGCGCGATGAACTGCGGCAACTGCTGATGAGTACCATCAGCGCGGGTGGCAATGCACCGGCGGTACCGTCGGAACCCGCGGCACGCAGCTGATTGCTGCTACGCCGGAACTGGCGCGAGAGTTACGGTAGTCGCCAGATCACCACATCGCGTGAGCGGCCGGCAAAACGCCGGTGTTCGGCGGCCCCCCGACTTTCCAGAACGGCAACCAGCGCCGGATCGGGATGGCGGGCGACTATCGCCACCCAGGTATAAGCGCCGTCAGCCAGCCCTTCAGGACTGGCCCCCTCGTCCACTACCACCTCCCGAGTGCCACCATCCTCGGCGTAATAGCCGAGAATTTTGCTGTCGGTCCAGACAGCACCCTGCTGAGCGGCCAGCCACCGGCCTGCCACCGACAACGTGTCGTCATTGATCAGCTTGCGAGCCGATGCAGCGCCGAACGCCAGCAGCAGCACCAGCGCCATGGCCATGCGTGCCCGCGGACCGGACAGCGCCGCCAGCAACCGCGCTATCGCGAGGGTCGCCAGCAGCAGCAGGACGAGAATTACCCCGAATACATACCGCTGGGTCAGAAACTGGTGGGCAACAACGAATACCAGGGGCGGCAGCGCGACGCCGATGCCGTAGACCCAGAGGGTGCGCCGGCTGACAGCATCGAGCTGCAGTCCCGGCCGGCGCAGCCCCCAGGCCAGCAGCCCCAGATGCACCACCGTCAGCCCCTTGATGACATTGCCGACAAACACCACCAGCAGTGCTGCCGCCAGCGCATCCTGGGCGTAGCTGCGGGCATACGGGCCTAGCACCGCCTCGGCAAGACGATCTGATGCGGCCCGCAGCGTATTGCCAATGTCCAGCATCCAGGTCAGCCAGTGCTGAAATTCGGTGATGCGACTCTCCGGAGCGAACCGGGCCAGCGCCACCGTACCCACTACTGCACACAGGACACAGGCCGCCAGCAGCCAGGCCCCGACCACGCGACGTGGCGGACAGAGCAGCAACGCGAACGGTCCTGCCAGCGCCAGAATGAACCCTTCAATGCGGAACAGCGTCGCCAGTGCCACCGCCACGGACCAGACCATCAATTTGTGCCAGCCGCCATCACGCAAAAAAGAGAGCAGCGCCCACAGACTCAGCAGGAAAAACGCGAGGAAGCCGGTATCGCGTACCACCGCGCTGCGCAGCTCATTCAGCTCGGGCAGCAGCAGAATGACCGCTACCCCGATCCATGGCACCTGCGCGCGGCCAGGCGTGAGCAAGCGCAGTACAGCCACGAAACCAAAGGCCAGCAGCGAGAAGGTGATGGCATTCAGAACGTAGGCCGCGGTCGGCAGTGACATGCCCGCCAGCGATACCAGCGCGATCAGTACCGAATAAAACGGCCAGCTGTAGACCTCGAGCGCGGCGTAGAGGCCACGTTCGAGGAAAGCCTGCGCTGCCTGCAGATAGAGAACACCGTCGTTATTGATCGCACCCCGGCTGTGCCAGGCAAGCAGCGAGATGAACAGACTGCCGAATGCAGCGGCCGCCGGAGCAGCGTAACGACGTGACAGAAGCTGCAGCACCGTTCAGAGACTCCTGGGCGGGCAACGGGTCAGAGGGCGGGATCAGCAGTCAGACGGTGCGGGAGACCGTTGCGTTCCAGGAACCGAACCATCTCCGCGCGATAGTGCGCATAGCGTTCCGGCAGCCGTGAGAACGTGTCGGCGGCCAGCAGGTGTTCGACCGCGCGCACCAGATCGGCATCAGCAATGCGTTCACCATCTTCGGCATAGATGCAGGGCAGCCCAAACGCTTCGGTGAACGAGCGGACGCGCGAGCAGTTCGCAAAAAACACCGCCGGATTACCGTGCGCCAGATGGAACATGTTGCCATGCAGCCGCCAGCCAATGGCGCCGTACGCGTAATCAACCAGTGCCTGGTAGGGTTTGATACTGAACTCGTAGAGCGAAGCCGGGCCCGCCTCAAGCCAGGGGAAACGGCGCCGCGCGCAGTACAGATCATGATCCTTCTGTGCCGCGATGATTGCCTCTTTACCGTGGCGGCGCAGTTCGCGCAGGATCACAGCGATATTACGGTCCTGCCCTTTGCGCGCGGTGACCACTATCTGGTCGCTCGGCTTGGTAATCAGCTCCCACTCTGGTTTGAGGGAGCGGAACATCGTCGGGCAGCCCGTCATCCGCACGTTGCTGATGCCGGCGTCGCGAAGCATTTCCCAGGTCTGCGGATCACGGGCGCTCGACTCTTCGCACTGATTGTGAATCTGCTGCAGCAGTTCCAC
>JAJUJZ010000199.1 GCA_029265075.1 Gammaproteobacteria bacterium
CAAGGTGAAGTCTGTGATCCGTTCCATCTCCATGCAGCAAGCGCAGCAGCTGCTGGATGCCATTCTGAAGATGGAATCCGCTCAGCAGATCCGGCAGTTCCTCGACGAGGAGCTGAAGGCGGCAGGCGTCGCGCGACTGCTCCGTCCGCCCCAGCTTGCCGCCAGCTAACTCGTCTGCTCAGCGGCTGTTACTTTCGCAAATGAGTATCAACGCCAGTGCAGCGGTGCCAGTCCCGCAACCGGCGCCCTGAAGCTGGGCAGCGTGGTGCCCATGAGGCTACCGATGTAAACCGTGCGCAGATCCGGCCCGCCGAAGGTGACGCTGGCCATCATCGGTGCCAGCTTGCCGGCACAGGCGCCCATGATGGCGGGCGTGACAGTGCCTGCGGCAGCGTGCTGCTCGTAGCGCGCCAGCGCTTCGGGCACGCCGTCATCGAGCAGCGTGATCAGCTCACCCTCCGGCGTGAGTACCACCAGCTTTTCAGTCACGATCAGGGTGATCCAGAGGTTACCGGTGCTGTCGATGGCAAAGCCATCGGGATAACCGCCGAGGTCTGCCGGGCCATAGACCTCCCGCTCCAGCACCGCGGCATCTGCACCGATGCGCAAGCGGGAAATGCGGCGGCCATTGGTTTCGGCCACATAAAGCCACTCTTCATTGGCGTCGAAACGGATCTCGTTGGTGCCGCGGAAGCCGTCCGCGACCATGCGGATGCCGTGTTCGTCGATCACACCGACATAGCCATCGGCAGTGCCTTCGTTGATGCTGCGGGTCCACGGCTGCACCTGGGTAGTGACGGTAAACCAGATGCGGTCGCGGCTGTCCACCAGTACGAAATTGGTCTTGCCCAGTGGCCGGCCGTTCATGCTGTCGTAAAGCACGCGGGTCTCACCCGCGCGTGTCATCAGCTCGATCGCGTCAGTGCCGAAGTTGGCGACGATGATGTTGCCCTCCCGGTCGAAGGCGAGGCCATTGGGCAGGGTGCCCTCCAGAATCATCTGCTCGAGGGAGCGCTCATCGCTGCGCTGCTGAGTGGTCTGGGCGATCAGCTGCTGTGAACCGTCCGGATTGATACGCATCACGCCGCCGCGCGCATCTGCCGTCCACAAGGTGCCATCCTGCTCGGCGAGAATGCACTCGGGACGCTGCAGGTCGTGGCCCACGAAGGTGATAGTGGCGGGGTCGAGTGACCAGCCGAGTACCGGGTTGGTTCGGGTCATATGCGTTCTCCTTATCCGTAGGCCTGTCCGGACACACCGGCACCAGGCTGAACCGCTTCAAGTAGGCCTGCCTCCTCCGCCGAACTCAACGGCAAACGCCATTTGATTTCCGAATGATCGCTTTCCATAAAACAAATACCGGCGCGAGCTCAGATGGCACCCGACATTCATTTTTGGCTATAGCTGATTTGCCAGCGATAGCAGTTTCGCGGTAGCCGAAGACCACATAGTCTCATTCATGTTCTGCTTGCGGGCATGCAGGCCCATCCCATGAACTCGAGGCGCTATCGATGTCAGACCGCTCAGTCTCCGTCCCCCCGACTCTCTTTCTCACCGATGCCGATGTGACCCGCGCGCGCAGCTGGCCCGACGCCGTCGCCGCCATGCGCGAGGCCTACGCGGCTCCGCTTACCGACGGCATGGTGCCGCCGCGTGCGATGGCGCGCGGCGAGGGCAAGTGGTTGCGCGCCCTGCCGGCGGCGTCCCCGACCGGACGGCTTGGAACCAAGCTCATCTCAGCGTCGATGAAGAACCGCACCGCCAGCTATCTCATCGCCCTGTTCGAGGGCGAGACCATGGCGCTGGAAGCGCTGCTCGACGGTAACCAGATTACCGGGCTGCGCACCGCTGCCACCTCGGCGCTGGCGATCGACCTGCTGGCGCCGGCCCGTCCCCTGAGCGTTGGGCTGCTGGGCTCCGGCTTTGAAGCCCAGGGGCAACTGTCAGCGCTCGCTGCCGTACGCGAGCTGGCGTCGGTGCGGGTGTTCAGCCCCACCGCGGCCAAGCGCGAAGCACTGGCCAGCGCGTTCGCTCGCTCGCACGGCATGGATATAACCGCCGTCGACAGCGCGCGGGCCGCGGTCGCGGATTGCGATGTGGTGATCTGCGCGGCCCGGTCACACGACGAGACCCCCATCCTGGACGGCGACTGGCTGGCGGACGACGCCACCGTGGTATCGATCGGCTCGACGCTGCCGGAACAGATCGAGGTCGACCTCACCACCCTGC
>JAJUJZ010000152.1 GCA_029265075.1 Gammaproteobacteria bacterium
GCGATCAAGATCAAAAGCCGGCTGCTGATCAGTTATGGTGCGGTTCTCGTCATTGCCGCTGCCGGTCTGCTGCTCGGCCTGGTGTCCGTGGTCGGACTGTCGCGGTTCAATCAGAGCATCATCGAAAACAATGTCCAGTCGCTGGCTGGCATTGCGCAGATGCGCGCCGCGCTGGGCCTGCAGCAGGCGTCGCTGCTGAACCGCATCGCGCTGGACAGCAGTGCGCGGCGCCAGTTGCTGGCTGCCGACACCGAATTTCGGGCCGGGCTCGATGTCGCCGACCGTTACATCGGCACCCGTGATCAGAAGGCGCGACTGCTGCTGGACGGTATTCGTGCCGGTTATAACGAAGTCCACCGCATACTCACTGCCGAGCGGCCGGCGGCAGAAGCCGATCTGAGCCGCCTGTTCAACGAGCTCAGCGGTAATGTGCAGGCGCTGTACGCGCTGAACCTGGACGCGGTTGAAGCGCGAAACAGCGCTTCACAGGCGCGCTCGATCGCATTGCTGCTGGCGCTGCTGGTGACGGCGACGCTGGTGGTAGGCTGGATGGTCTCGCTGCGGCTGGCGCGGGTCATCAGTCAGCCGCTGGAGGCAATGTCGCGCGCGACCAGTCAGATTGCCATCGGCGACTTCAACGTGCGGTTGCAGCCGTCGGGTATTGCCGAGCTGGATAACGTGGCGCGCCAGTTCAACCGGATGGCCGAAGCGCTGCGCCATTTTCATGCGCTCAACATCGATGCCATCATCGCTGAGCAGCGCCGCAACGAAGCCATCCTCAACAGCATCGATGATGGCCTGATTATCTGCGACCACAACGGCTCGATCGAACGCATCAACCCGGTGGCACTGTTGCAGCTGGGCAAGACCGAGGGTGAATGTATCGGTCGTTCGCTCGGCAATTTGCTCGATTCACCGCAGATGGATGAGCGCATTGCGCACACCATCCGGCAGGGCGAAGAAGAGGAGGATCCGCAGCCGCTGGAGTTTCAGCTGGGCGATGAGAATAACCCGCGTATTCTCGGCTATTCGATTGTCCCGTTTCAGGATGTACCGGAGTCCGGCGCGGTGATGGTGCTGCGCGATATCACCGCGCAGCGTCAGTTCGACAACCTTCGCACCGAGTTTGTGCTGCGCGCGTCGCATGAACTGCGCACGCCGCTGACCAGTATCCGTATGGCGATGGGGCTGCTGGAGGACCGGCTGACGCTGCAGCCGGGCACGCGTGAGCGCGAGCTGCTCGACACCGTGAATGATGAGATGCAGCGGATGGTGCGGCTGCTCAACGATCTGCTCGACCTGTCGCGGATGTATGCACGCAGCCTGCGTTTTCAGCTCGACACCGTATCAGTGCCGACTCTCATCAATCAGGCAGTCCAGCGCTTCAGTCAGGCAGCGCAGGAGGCGCAGATCGATATTCGTCATTCGTGTGACGATGAGGACCTCTTCATTCAGGGTGATCGCGTGCATCTTGACCGTGTACTCGATAACCTGATCGCCAATGCCCTGCGCCATACGCCGGCTGGCGGTAATATCCTGCTGAGTTGCTGGCAGGCTGGCGCCAACGCCTATATCTCCATCAGCGACAGTGGTGAGGGCATTCCACTGCAGCAGCAGGCGCGCGTCTTCGAACCGTTCGTGCAGGTGGGCGCCAACGCGGGTGGCGCGGGCCTGGGGCTGTCGATGTGTAAGGAGATCGTGCAGCAGCATGGCGGCGCCATCTCGCTGCGCTCGGTGCCGGGCCGAGGCTCCGTGTTTACTATTCGTCTGCCGGCGTGACCTTAGCTGATTGTTGTCATCATGCGTCTCGATAAATTGATAGGCAGTGTCACTGACCTCTCCCGTGCCATGGCCAAGCGTGCCATCCGGGAAGGCGCTGTAACGGTTGATGGTGCGGTAGTCCGCGATCCGGCGGCCGACGTCGGTGCAGAGACCGCCGTGACCCTGGATGGCCGGCCATTACGGGCAGTGGGTCCCCGCTACTTCATGCTCCACAAACCGGCCGGGGTTGTCTGTGCTGCCCGCGACCGTCTGCATCAGACGGTGCTCGACCTGCTGCCGGACGAAGATAATGTCGAGACGCTGCATGTGGCCGGCCGTCTCGATATCGACACCACCGGGCTGGTGTTGCTGACCGATGACGGTAAGTGGTCGCACCGGGTGACGTCGCCGCGCCATCGCACCGAAAAGCACTATCTGGTGACCACCGCTGAGCCGATCGACGCCAGTGTCGCCGGCCAGTTCGAGCGGGGGCTGTTCCTGCACAATGAAAAGCGCCGGCTGCTGCCGGCGCGGCTCGAGCAGCTGGCCCCCTGCCGCGCGCGCGTCATCATTGCCGAAGGCAAATATCATCAGGTGAAACGGATGTTTGCCGCCGTTGGCAATGCTGTTCTCGAGCTGCATCGGGAACGGATTGGCGCGGTAGCGCTGGATCCGACATTGCCGGAGGGGGGTTACCGTCCACTGACAGCGATGGAAGTTTCAGCGCTGGCCAGTGCGCCGGAAAGTGCAGCAGAAGAGGCTTGATCAAGCCGGCGGTGCGGGGCACCGCCGTGATAAGGAGCGAGGTTTCCGAGGGTGTCAGAGCGGAGTTACGTTTTCCGCCTGCAGCCCTTTCTTGCCCTGAGTCACTTCCATGGTGACCTTCTGGCCTTCCATCAGCGTCCGCCGGCCAGTTGCATTGATTGCGGTGTAGTGGACGAACACATCGGCGCCGCCTTCCTGTGCGATGAAGCCGAAGCCTTTCTCGTCGTTAAACCATTTTACGGTTCCCGACACAACGTTACCTGCCATACATGCCCTCATGTTCCAGCATCCCGGCCCGGGCCGGTGTTATTTTCTAGTTCGACGCTCCTGCCGGAGGCGTCGCTCGCTACGGTCTGTACTGCTGCCTCAGCTCCGCAGATCCAGTCGTTGCGCCGGTGTGGGCCTCGGCCCCGTTATCCGCCGTAAGCGACGAGATAACGACACTATACTCCAAAAAAAAGCGCTGTTGACTACCGGTCAGGGAGAGATGAGGCGGTCCCGCCACCGCTGACGGAGCTGTCTTCCCAGACGGCAGTTGCATCAAGCCGGGCGGCATAGCGGAGCTGTGCTTCGAAGTTCATGCGGTCGATTCCCCGCACCTGATAGAGCGCTTCGAAGGCTGTGTTGGCGCCGGCGCCGGCGCGCTCTTCGATGGCGGCATCGACGGCTTCGAGAGCGTAGAGCTTGGTCAGCGCCAGCGCGGTATGGATGAGGCCCGGGTCGCGCATGCCGGTCACGGCCAGCACGCGTTTGTTGCCGGTGGACGGGAAGGTGATGAACCAGCCGAAATCGGTGAAGCGGTGGTCGGGCGATGGCAGGCCGGCGCTGCTTTCATAGATCTCCCCGCTGTCGAGCTGGATCAGCTGATCGAAGCCGCCACCGACTGCCAGTCCCGACAGCGAGAACACCATGTCGGCCAGCGAGCGCATGCCGCTGATGTAGCCGATATAGACGATGTGGTGGCGTGACAGATCGCGGGCGCTTACCTCTGACATCATCTTGATATCGATCGGTTTGCCGGCGCTGTGCAGAATTGGCGCCAGGTAGTTGAAGGCAAATGCGCTGCCGATGGGCAGATAGTTGAGGTCGAGATCGGTGTAACGGCGCCCGTCCTCCGGGTGGGCACTGAGGTGATCATCCAGGTCCTGACGCGAGTTGATGCTGAACTCGCGCACCAGCCGCGTCACGGTCCCACGCTCATTGCGTTCACCGAAGATGTAGTAATCGCCCATTACCACCAGGATCGGCGTGTCGTCAGCAAGAATCTCATGCCATAGCGGATGGGTCGCGACGTCCAGTTCGGGGCGCGACGGCCAGAACAGCATCAGCAGCAGCCCCAGATTGAGCAGCAGCAGGGCGGCACCCCCGAGCAGCCACGCCTGCCGGCTGCCCGGAAGCGGATCGGCCGGACCGATCAGGTCCAGCTCGTCTTCGTCATCGCTGACCGGCACGGCCGTCACGGGCTCCACCAGCACGGTGTACTGTCCGCGGGGAATCACCAGCCGGTGCTGCGCGTCCGGCTCCCGCTCGCTGTAGTACTGGTCCAGACGCTTGCGCAGCTGGTGGATATAGACGCGGACCGCAGAGTCCTTGCTGACGTCGAAGTCAGTGTCCCGGCCCAGCACGTCGATGGCAATTTCCACCTCTTTGGGCTGGGTCCCGTTGAGCCGGGCTTCTACGAGATAGCGTAACAGCTGCGCGTAGACACGGGAGCGGCCGAGCGCGCCGCTGTCGATGACGCGCTCGGCCAGGGTCTGCAGTTCGGACGGTTCAGCGGGCTGGCTCATGCGCC
>JAJUJZ010000127.1 GCA_029265075.1 Gammaproteobacteria bacterium
TGCGGCCCGAGCCAACGCCGCGGATGTTGATCAGGTCTGTGCCAGATCCCTCCACCAGCTTGACCGTAGGCACGCGCGTGGCAATGTCCTGCAGGTTGAGCAGGTTCTCACGGACCAGCGCATCGCCGCCAATAACCGAGACCGAGATCGGTACGTCTTCCAGTGACTGGGCGCGCCGCTGGGCAGAGACGATCACCTCCTCCAGCGCCAGACGCTCGCCCTGCGCTGTCACGGCAGGGGCCGTCAGCGTCGATGCCATTGCAATAGCTGCGCCCAGCAGCCGGCTGAAACTCCGCTCCGATGGTCTCATATCATCTTCTCTTCTTTATTGGACACGAGGCAGGCTCCTGCAGACGAACCAGCTTTTCTGCAGTCCCTCAGGAGTTAGTGCAATAACGAAGAGATACCCACCAGTTGGGAAAAAAAAAGCGGAAGCCTTGGCTCCCGCTCATGACACTCCGCGCAATTTGCTCAGAAGTAGTAGGCTGGCTCGGGTGTCGGCGGAGCAATCACCACCAGCCAGTAGACAAATGCAGCAACTACGACCGCGATGATCAGCGCGCGTAACCATGCCGAATGAGCGATAAATTCGCCGGGCTCACGCTCTCTGACCGGCTTCTTACCGGAAAACATCGGCGAGATGAGATCGGTTTTTTTCAGCAGCAGATACGCGAACACCGCCGCTATGTGCAAGGCGACCGCGATCAGAATGATGTCGAAGTTGAGTACGTGGATCGATCGCAACCAGCGCGAGGTTTCTCCGCTGACAGTGTGCTGCCAGGCGCCTGACCAGATATCACCCTCCGTGAACAGGCCAGTAGCGACCTGAACCCCCAGCAGGATCAGCATCACGAACACCATGATCGCCCCGAGCGGGTTATGCCCGAAGTAGTGCTGATGCTGGCCAAGACCCAGCCAGCCCCTGGCGTAGCGCCAGACGGCGGCAGGAGATGGCAGAAAATTTCCGAAGCGCGCGTGCCGCGTCCCAAAAAAGCCCCAGAGAATACGGAAGATCAGCAGGCCGGTGACCCCGTATCCCAGTTGCACATGCAGCTCTTCGTATTCGTATTTGGCAGTAGCCCAGAGGGCGATAAGACTGGCTACCAGCAGCCAGTGAAACAGACGGGTGGGACCATCCCAGACAAGTTGACGTCTAGCCATGAGTGCGCTCGTAACGTAACGGTTGAAACAGCCCGGGTCCGTACGACGGCGCCCTGACCAGACGCTGCAATCCGGACTGCGGGAACCATTCTGCAGCGGAAGCAGGCAGCCGCGAGGTGCCTGTCCCGCTGCGGAGACGCACCTTAGTCGGCGCGATAGACGTCGTGACAGCCGCCGCAGGTCTTGCCGACCGCGCCGATAGCCTGCTTGACAGCACCTTCGTTGCCGTCCTGGGAAACTGCAGCCAGCGCTTCGGCGGCCTCAATGAAGGCTTGTGTCTTGGCGTCGAAATCCGCTTTGTTCTTCCAGATTCCGTCCAGTGCTTCGGTCTCGATGTCGATCTCACTGGTATCGACCATGAAAGTGTCCGGCAGCATATGCGCCAGCTGCACCAGGCGGCTGGCGTTCTTCTGCACCAGCTCCTGGCTGTAGGGGATCTCGCGTTTCAGCATCCCGGCCAGCGGCGCCATATTGGAACCGAGCAGCGTGAGTACTGCCTGCCGCGTATCGATGGCGAACTGAGCCTGGCGCTCACTGGTCGCCTTCTGCTGCGCCATGACCAGTGTCGAAGCCAGCATGCCGCCAGCCACTACCATCATTGCCGTTTTCGAAAACTTCATGACACTTCCTTCTGTAAACTCCGCTTGATTCATCCGACTCCAGCTGTTAAGCGCCCATCTGGAGCGGTCAAAAAATACGCCTTGGTGAGGAAGCCTGTACTGTTCGATAACCCAGCCGGAAAATCAACCCTTTTGTCTGACATTCACGCCTCCGCCGGCCGCTGCTCCGGCCTGAAGTATGTTGCCGACCGCTCACACTTCTGCAAATGTCCCCGTCGCATCACCAAAGCTCTCGACCGGCACGCCGCCCCGCTGCAAGAGTGTCAGTACCAGATTCGCCAGTGGGGTGTGGTCCGGGTAGCGCAAATGCTGGTTGCCCTTCAGTTTGCCGGCGCCACCGCCAGCTATCAGCGAGGGCAGCGGGAAGTGGTCATGCTTGTCGCTGTTGCTCATGTTGGAGCCATACAGAAAGATCGCGTTGTCGAGCACCGAGCCTTCCCCGTCAGGCATCGCCGCCAGTTTTTCGAGGAAGCTGGCGAAAACTTCGCTGTGGTAACGCTGCAACGTGACGAGCTTCTCCAGCGAGACCGGATTATTGTTATGGTGCGACAGCGGATGAAAGGCATCGGCAATGCCGATATGGGTATAGGCCTGGTTGCTCACTTCAGCTGCCATCATCATGGTCACCACCCGGGTCTGACCGGTCTGATATGCCAGCGCCACCATGTCGAACATTAGTCGCAGCCGCTCGTCAAAGCTCACTTCTCCTACTGGCAGCTCGGGCAGTTCGTAAGCCGAAAGATCTCGCTGCTCCAGCATATGCACGCGCCGCTCGATCTCTCGGACGCTGTCGAGATAGGCATCCAGCCGTGCCCGGTCACTGGCGCCCACCCGTCGCTTCAGGTCGTTTGCCTGGGCCAGCACCATGTCCAGCACGCTCAGGTAGTCGCTGGCGATGGCCGCCCGCTCCTCTTCGGTCCGGCCCTGCCCGAACAGCTTTTGAAACAGTTTGCGCGGGTTGTGCTCCATCGGCAGGGGCGAGGTGGGGGTCAGGAACGAGATGGTATTGCCAAAACTGCAACCGTAGGTGCCGTCACAAGCCGCACTGCCGCCATGACTTTCCGTTGCCACTTCCAGTGACGGCAGCGCTGTATCCTGGCTGATATGGCGGGCTGCCAGCTGGTCCGCTGTCACCCCGCCCTGAGGCGCGTGGCTGCGCGCCGGGGGTACGCAGGAGAGCCACGTGCCCGGCGTGATCGCATGCACCGCCGAACTCTCCGCAGGCTTATTACCCAGTCCGCTAACGATGGTGAGTTGCTTACGGAACGGCTCCAGTGGCTGCAGAATGCGTTTCAGCTCAAACGCTGAGCCTTCCCCATCTGGTGTCCACTCGCTCATCACTGCGCCGTGAGGCAGGTAGAAAAAGCCCATGCGAGGCCGGGGTGCTGCTGCGGTTCTGGACAGCGCCGTTGCTGCCGGCACCATCGCATCCAGAAACGGCAGCGCCATGGTCGCCGCAATACCGCGTAACACCGTGCGACGCGAGAGGTGTTTTCTGGTGAGGAACATGGCAGTTCTCCTTTGTTCCAGGGCTCATGGCGGTTTGCCGAAAGGCACCTGCCAGTCACCGTCGCTACTCAATGTCTCATCGTGACCAGGCCAGGGTGAACCGGAGCCGGTTCCCCTTCTTCGCTGCCATCCGCAGTGACGCTCTTCATCTGGAATGGCGTGCTCTGCACAATAGCCAGCACCAGCGGGTAGAACCGGTAGTCATGCTCGGCGCTTTTGCGGACGATGCTGCGCACGGTCGGCATGTCGTAATGTTTTACCGTGCGCCCCAGCGCATATGTCAGGAGCTTCTCAGTAAACGTCTGCGCAAACTGCTGCGGCTGCCTGAGCAGCGCCTCCCGCAGGTCATCCGGGCCTCTGACCGGGGTGCCATCTGCCAGCTGACCGCTGGCGTCGACCAGGCGTCCGGCCCACCGGTCCTTATCCGTCCACTGACCGATGCCGTTGAAGTTTTCGAGTGCCAGGCCCAGCGGATCAATCACACCATGACACTGGTTACAGGACGGGTCTTCGCGATGCTGCTCCAGCCGAGCCCGCACTGTATCCTGCACCTCGCCCGGCGCCGCATCCGCCAGCACCGCTTCGACACCAGGTGGCGGCGCGGCGGGCGGCGCACCAATGATTGCTTCGAGAATGTAAGCACCGCGCAGTACCGGAGAGGTACGGTTCGGGTAGGAGGTAGCCATCAGGATGCCGCCTTTGCCGAGCAGTCCCCAGCGCCGGGAATCCTCCAGTTCAACCCGGCGGAAGCGGTCACCGCGGATGTTGCGGAGCCCGTAATGGCGCGCCAGCCTCTCGTTGACAAAGGTGTGGCGCGCAGTGAGCAGCTCCATGACGCTGTGGTTCTGCAGCAGCACGCTCTCCACGAACAGCGCGAGCTCCTTGTGAAATGCCCTCCGTAAAGGCTCATCGAAATCGGGGTAGATGCGCGGATCAGGATCGATCACATCGATATCCCCGGCCTTCAGCCACTGCATGGCGAAGTTGTCGACCAGCGAGCGCGAGCGCGGATCGGCCAGCATGCGCTGGACCTGCTTCTCGAGATTGTTGCCGCTGCGCAGCTTGCCCTGTTCAGCCAGGTTCAGCAGCTCTGCATCCGGCCCCTGGCTCCACAGGAAGAACGAGAGCCGCGATGCCAGTTCGAAGTCGCTCAGCGGATAAACGTCACTACTGGCAACATTTACTGGCACTGACTCAACCCGATAAAGAAACTCAGGACTGGCCAGTACCGCCATAAGGGACTTCTGTACGCCGACCTCAAACCCGCCCTGACGGTAGCCAAGATCGTAAAAGCTCATGAGCGTCCTGAGGTCACCTTCAGTGACCGGCCGCCGGAACGCTGCACGCGCCAGTGTGCTCATGATCTGCTCGGCGCACGGACGCTCTTCCGCCGGCCGCTGCGGATAACAGACGAAAAGTTTCTTGCGGCTGGGCGTCATGCCGATGCCGCGAACCTCGAAAGGTCCAGCCACTCGCAGATCGAATACCACCGGAATTGAATCCATCAGCATCCCGGGCACGGTATGCATCAGGCGACGGTCCGATTCTGCGAAGGTCTTCGCAATGAACGTTACGCCAATCTCGTGGGGACCCGCCGTCAGCTCGAGCGGAATGTCGCGGAATCGACTCAGTATCTGCTCGACCGCCGGTAGCTGTTGCTGGTCGACTGCTTTCAGATCGGCCTCGCCACCAAGCGCGGCGCGAAATACTTCCTGTCCGTCTACGGTAAGCAAAAGTACGTGTTCGTACTCTAGCCAGCCCGTCGGATAAGAGCGCAAGACTGAACCCGGACCATCGGAGGGACTGACATTGATTGAAACACGATACGTACCATTGACCGGAGCATGGTGAGTCACCAGGAAGCCTCCGCGAGTACCCAGCGGCAAGCCGGTCACATGCAGATGCTGAGCCGTCTGATTCGACGCCAGGTAAATTTCTTCATCGGGTTCTGCGCTAGTCGTCCCTACAGCTCGCAAGCTGACCAGCCGGGCGGCCGCGATGTACTGGTCAAGAAATGTGGGGGAAACCTGCAGCACTTCGGCAACGTTGGTAAAACCATCAGCCCTGGTGTCGGCCGGGAGCAACGTCTCCGGATCTATCTCAAGATTGAGCAGACGCTTCACTTCATAGGCGTATTCAGTGCGGTTGAGGCGATGGATCGGCACCATGCCGGCATGCGGACCACGAAGCGCACTGGCTTCATCGAGATACGCCACCATGCTCGACACGAAACCCTCGAGCTCCTGCGGAGACGGCTGCGGTTTGCCTGGCGGCGGCATCAGACGACCATTCAGTTTGCGGATGGTCTCCTCCCAGATCTCTGCATCCTCATGGGCGCTATCCAGTGACAGCACGTCGAAGGCCACGCCGCCGGCCCACTGCTCATAGTTATGACAGTCGCCACAATACTGTTCGAGTGCACCCCAGTGCTGCTCAATCATGTCAGACGACGGCGCGACGGCCTCGTCGCCAGCTGCCGTCAGCGAGATGACAGTGAATGCCAGGCCCAGTACGCCTTTCATTTGTTGCAATCTTTTCGCCATTGATAATTCCCCGCGAAAGGTGCGGCTTTGTCAGTAACGCATATTGAGCTGGACTGCTACCGAGCGCGGCCGCTCCGGCAGCATCGTCACCGTGCCCGGTGCCGTACCGGCCGTCGTGATCCGGCTCGCCACCGCCCGGTCCGTCAGATTGCGGCCCACCAGCGCCGCCTCCCAGCGACCATCCGCAGCACCCACACCCAGCCGCGCATCCAGCTTGGCATAACCGTGATGCTTCATCAGCGGGTCCGCGTTCGCTTCATGGAACATGCTCGAAGTGAAGCTCAGGGTCGGCGCAAAACTCACTTCCA
>JAJUJZ010000047.1 GCA_029265075.1 Gammaproteobacteria bacterium
ACTGGCATGCGCACGCTGCTCGCTATTCAGTTGTCGTCCAGCGGCGAAGTGGTGGGGGTGAGCGTGGTTCGCAGCAGCGGTAACGCCGAATTTGACCAGTCCGCGATCAATGCGGTAAGACGGGCCAGCCCGTTCGAAGAGGTGCGAAAGTTGCCGGCCGGCGCATTTGAGCGGCGGCTGCGCCAGTTCCAGCTCGATTTCTGTCCAGAGGATTTGCGGTTGTGAGCCTACGTTACGCGTTTGTCGTTCTGCTGATGCTGCTGGCCAATGCCAGCTGGGCCCAGCTGACCATCCAGATCACCCAGGGGCGCGACAATGCCACGCCGATTGCGGTGGTGCCGTTCGGCTGGAACGGCACGGGCCAGCTGTCCGAAGATGTCGCTGCCATCATTGCCGCTGACCTGCAGCGCTCCGGTCTGTTTGCGCCGATGGATCGTCGCGACATGCTGAGTCTGCCGACCCAGGGCAGCGAAGTGGTGTATCAGGACTGGCGTGCGCTCAAGGTCGACTATCTGCTGATTGGCCGCATGGTGCCGTTCCAGAACGGCTACACGGCCCAGTATGAGCTGTTCGATGTGCTCAACCAGCGGCCACTGCTGACTGGCCATGAACAGGGCTATCGCGACAGCCTGCGCGAGGTGGCGCACCGTATTGCCGACCGTGTCTACGAACAGCTCACGGGCATTCGGGGCGCCTTCAACACCCGTCTGCTCTACGTGTCGCGCCTGCGCGACGCGTCGGGTCAGTATACCTACCGGCTGCTGATGGCCGACGCCGATGGTGCGCGTGAGCAGGTGCTGCGCACACAGCGAGAGCCGCTGATGTCGCCGTCGTGGTCGCCCGATGCGCAGAGCATCGCCTACGTGTCGTTCGAGACCGGGCGGCCGGCGATCTATATCGAAAACCTGCGGACCCGCCAGCGTCAGCAGATCACCAACTTCAGCGGCCTGAACAGCTCGCCGGTCTGGTCACCCGATGGCCGCCGCATGGCGATGGTGCTGTCCAAGGATGGCAACCCCGAGGTCTACGTGATGGATCTGGCGACCCGGGAGCTGACGCGCATCACCAACCATTTCGCCATCGATACAGAGCCCAGCTGGACACCGGACGGCCGGTCCCTGCTGTTCACCTCGGACCGCGGCGGGCGGCCGCAGATTTACAGGGCAACGCTCGGCAGCAATAAGGTCGAACGGGTGAGTTTTGAGGGTGACTACAACGCGCGTGCGCGCATGCTGCCAGACGCCAGCGGCATGGTCATGGTGCACCGCGCTTATGGCAACTTCAATATCGCCCTGCAGCTGCTGAATCGCCGTTATTTCCAGGTTCTGACCAAGACCCAGCTGGATGAGTCGCCCAGTATCGCGCCCAATGGGGCTATGCTAATCTACGCGACTTTGCACCAGGGGCGAACGATCCTGGCTGCGGTATCGATTGATGGTGGTACCCGATACCTGTTGCCATCACGATTCGGTGACGTTCGCGAGCCGGCGTGGTCTCCGTTCCTCGACCGGCGCTGATGGGATCTGGTCATAAAGTTCATTCAACGTGGTTCTCTGCTTACTAGGACGTGCTACTCATGAACAAGAACAACTTTCGCAACCTGATCGCCACTGCCCTGGCAGCTGCTCTGCTGGCCGGCTGTGCCAGCAACAAGACTGACGACACCAGTGGCTCGCAGGCCGGTAGCGATCCGTACGGCGCCTCGGGCTATCAGTCGGGTTCGGCGACTGCCTACGATCAGGCGTCGGCGGATGCAGCGGCGCTGGCTTCGCTGCAGCGCGTGTTCTACTTCGACTTCGACAAGTCGGAGCTGCGCCCCGAAGTGCAGGCAGAGCTCGACAAATACGTGAATATCCTGCGGAACAGCAACCAGAGCATTCGTCTCGAAGGTCATGCTGATGAGCGGGGCACCACCGAATACAACCTCGCCCTCGGCGAGCGCCGCGCCAACTCCGTAGCCCAGTACCTGCTGGTCAATGGCGTCAGCCGCGACCGTATTGAGGTGGTCAGCTACGGTGAAGAGCGGCCTGCCGCCATCGGTCACGACGACGCTGCGCACGCGCAGAACCGTCGTGTCGAAGTCATCCTGCGCTGATCCAAGGGTCTGGCCGTGGTGAAATATCCCCAGCGCGCCGCTCTCGTCAGTGCGGCGCTGTTGCTGTTCAGTGGTTGCGTGCAGTCGCAGGCTCCGATCGTCGATGCCAGCGGCAGCAAGCGTAGCAGCACGCAGGTGCAGCCTGCCGCACCTGCACCGTCAGCCGGCGTTGAACTGCTGCTCGGCCGGGTGCAGGCACTCGAAGCGGAGGTGATGCAGTTGCGTGGCATCATCGAAGAGCAGGGTTATCAGCTCGAAACGCTCAAGCAGCAAAGTCTCGAGCGTTACATCGAGCTTGACAAGCGACTTGGTGCCGCTGCTGCAGGAGAACCGCTCGCTGATTCGCAGCCGCTGCCTGGCATTGCGGGCGGCGCGGTTTCCTCAGCTGACAGGGCAGTCCCAGTCGCAGCGCCGGCCGCTGCTGAGGCCGACTCTGCGGATGCTGCACCTGCTGCTCCAGCGCCGCAGGCGACTGCTGAACAGGGTGCTGTGGCTACGGCCGCACCTCAGCCTGCAACCGGTCAGACTGACATGGAGGCGTATCGCGAGGCTTATGGTCGCGTGAAGGCGCAGGACTTCGTCGGCGCCAAGCAGCTGTTCCAGGGCTTCCTGACAACTTTTCCGGACAGTAATCTGGTGCCGAATGCGCACTACTGGCTGGGTGAACTCTATCTGCAGTCGCCGCAGGATCTGGATGCTGCCGAGAAGGCGTTCAATCAGGTGCTCACGCAGTTCCCCAACCACGACAAGGCACCGGATGCGCTCTACAAGCTCGGCCGGATTGCGCATATGCGCGGTGACAACGTGCGTGCTCAGGAGCTGCTGCAGCAGGTCATCGATGAGTACGGTGCCAGCGGCAGTGCGGCGCCACAGCTGGCCAAGCAGTTCCTGGACCAGGCCTTCCGCTGATCGGTCGGCGACCCCGCATGGGCGTCGCCGCCGTTTCACGCTACAATCCGCCGCCTTTACAGGGCGGGCCGGATGGACAATTCACTTCGCATCACTGAGATCTTTTATTCGCTGCAGGGCGAGACGCGTACGCTCGGCCTGCCGACCGTGTTCGTGCGGCTCACCGGCTGTCCGCTGCGCTGTACCTATTGCGATACCGCGTATGCCTTCCATGGCGGCGAGCGACTTGAGCTTGCTGCCATCCTCGAGAGCGTGGCGAGCTATCAGCCACGGTATGTAACCGTAACGGGTGGTGAGCCGCTGGCCCAGCCAGGTTGCCTGGCGCTGCTGACCTCCCTGTGTGATGCAGGCTATGAGGTTTCTCTGGAGACCAGCGGTGCACTCTCGACGCAGGGCGTCGATCCTCGCGTCGTGACAGTGCTCGATCTCAAGACGCCGGCTTCGGGTGAGCTGCACCGCAATGACTACGACAATATCGAACGGCTGCAGCCTCACGATCAGGTCAAGTTCGTGATCTGTGATCGCCAGGATTATGAGTGGGCGCGGTTGCAGGTCGACCGCTTCCGGCTTACCGAGCGCGTCGCTGATGTCCTGTACTCTCCCAGTTTCGGTCAGCAGGATGCGACCGAGCTGGCGGAGTGGATTCTGCGCGACCGACTACAGGTACGGTTTCAGCTGCAGTTGCACAAGTTGCTGTGGCAGGACGCACCTGGCCACTGAGGACAAAATCGATGACCGATCATTCGGCGACAGCAACCCGGCGGGCGGTGGTGCTCGTGTCGGGCGGTCTGGACTCCGCGACGGTGCTCGCCCTGGCACGTGCTGAGGGCTACAGCTGCCACACGCTGGCATTTGATTATGGCCAGCGCCACCGCGTTGAGCTGCAGGCCGCGGCGCGCCTCTCGGCGCAGCTGGGCGCGGTGGAACACAAGGTGCTGCAGCTCGATCTGCGGGCGATCGGCGGCTCGGCGCTCACCGATGATGCCATCGCGGTCCCGGAAACGCGGGGCGGGGAAGGTATCCCCATTACCTACGTACCGGCGCGCAACACGGTCTTTCTGTCGCTGGCACTCGGCTGGGCCGAGGTGCTGGATGCGAGCGATATTTTCATCGGCGTCAATGCGGTCGATTTTTCCGGCTATCCCGATTGCCGGCCGGCCTTCATTGCAGCGTTCCAGGCACTGGCTGACGTGGCAACCCGCGCCGGCCTGGAGGGGAGGGGAGTCCGCATCCAGGCGCCGCTGATGAACATGAGCAAGGCGGAAATCATTCGCGCAGGAATGGCGGTCGGCGTCCCCTATGAGCAGACGGTTTCCTGCTATCAGGCCGACAGCTACGGGCGTGCCTGCGGTCGTTGCGAGAGCTGTTTTTTGCGCAAGCAGGGGTTCCATGAGGCGGAGGTGGCCGATCCTACGCGCTATGTATGATTGCAATTTGATCTGCCTCTGGTCAGCAATTGCGCAGAGTGATCACAAAATATTCGGACCCAGAAAAATTTTAAAAAATGTTGTGTTCGGGGGTTGTGTTTCGATTACAAATCCGTAGTATATGCGCCTCCTGTGGGGCCGTTAGCTCAGTCGGTAGAGCAGTTGGCTTTTAACCAATTGGTCGTAGGTTCGAATCCTACACGGCCCACCACGCTTTCCCCGATCCACAAGGTTGTCGTGGATCTTCCATTCGAGCGATCAGCTCGCCTCATATTCTCCCCCTGCGCAAAACTGTCCAGCTTGTAGGTAATTTCCGCTAAACCATTGTTTTCGGACGGTTGTGTCAACACATTCTGTTAAAATGGCGACACGCAGTGTTCGATGGGTGAACGGCGGCTGAAGAACCGGAACGAGGACGGAAGCATGTCTCAAGCTGAACTGCTGGTACGGGAACACCTGGCTGCCATAGGTCAGCGCCCAGCGCGGGAACCAGTGGAGCGGGATGCTCTGAAGCAGCGTATTCGCACGTTGCTGGCAGAGCAGAATGCCGTGCTGGTGGCTCACTATTACACCGATCCGGAGTTGCAGGAGCTGGCTGAAGAGACCGGCGGCTGCGTGTCGGATTCCCTGGAGATGGCGCGCTTTGGCCGCGATCACCCAGCCGCCACGCTGGTGGTGGCGGGCGTGAAGTTCATGGGTGAAACCGCGAAGATCCTGTCGCCAGAAAAACGGGTGCTGATGCCGACGCTGGAGGCCACCTGTTCTCTCGATATCGGCTGCCCGGCTGATGAATTTGCTGCCTTCTGCGATCAGCATCCGGATCGTACCGTCGTGGTTTATGCCAACACCTCGGCCGCGGTCAAAGCGCGCGCCGACTGGGTGGTGACATCGAGCATTGCCAAGGAAATCGTTGAGTATCTCGACGCCCGTGGTGAGAAGATCCTGTGGGCTCCCGATCGCCATCTTGGCGATTATCTGCAGCGGGAAACTGGCGCCGATATGCTGCTCTGGGACGGTGCCTGTATCGTCCACGAGGAGTTCAAAGCGAAGGGGATCGAGGATCTCAAGAAGGTCTACCCTGAGGCGGCGGTGCTGGTTCATCCGGAGTCGCCGGCACCTGTCGTGGCAATGGCCGATCATGTCGGCTCGACGTCGCAGATCATCCAGGCTGCGCGCACGCTGCCCAATCCGCAGTTCATTGTCGCGACCGATCAGGGCATCTTCTATAAGCTGCAGCAGCAGGTGCCGGACAAGACCTTCATCATCGCGCCTACCGCTGGCAGCGGGGCGACCTGCCGCAGCTGTGCGAACTGCCCCTGGATGGCGATGAACGCGCTTGAAAATCTGGCTGAGACGCTGGAGCAGGGTCTAAATGAAGTGCACGTGGAGCCGGCACTGGCGGCCCGCGCCATGATCCCGCTTAACCGGATGCTTGACTTCGCTGCAGCGCGGCGGGCAGCGACCGCACCACAGCAGCTGGCCTCCGCGAGCTGATCGCGACAGGACTGCGCCGATGGCGGCTACGGGGTTCCCGGGCCGCCATTTTTGTTTTAAGCACTAGAGCTGTTCGATGGTCTTCTTGAGGTCGGCGATCTGCTTGATGCGCTCTTCGATGCGCGCGGTTGCCAGCTTGTCGCCGCGCACCAGCGGGAGAGCGTAGCTCAGCTGCTGCTGAGCGCGGTCCAGCACGCCAGTCAGCACGAAGAATTCCGCACGGGCCTGATGCACGCCGACGATGTTACCAGCCAGGCCGTGCACCTCCGCCAGCAGATACCAGACCGCCGGATCACTGGGGCGGCGCTTGCTGTGTTCTGCCAGCACCGCCTCGGCGCGCTGGTATTGCCGGGCCTTGATCAGCGCATCGGCGTACAGCATGGTCAGCGGGTGATTGCCGGGCGCAATGCGCAGTTCCTGTTCCGCTCTCGCCAGCGCCGTTTTCAGGTCGCCCGCACCAATCGCAATTTCGATATCTGCCGCCAGGTAAGGCAGCCGGCGCGGATCCTGCGCCAGCAGGGGCTGTAAATGCTCGCGTGCCTTGTCGAATTCACCATTCTTGAGATAGGCCAGCGCCAGGCCGTACCGGTCAGCTACCGTGGCGCGTGCGGGCTCGGCCAGACGACCCTCAAAGCGCCGGATGGTCTGCTGCAGATTGGTCGTCAGCTGCAGCTCAGCGCGGGCGCGCATGAGCTGGTAGTCGAGATTGTCGACATAGACCTTGCGCGGATATTCGCGCGCACGGTTGCGTGCATCGCTGATCCGGTTCTCGGTGAGCGGGTGAGTCAGCAGGAATTCCGGCGGACGCTGGCCGGCATAGCGCATCGCCTGGCGCATCTTGTCAAACATCGCCGCCACTGCGTTGGGATCATAGCCGGCAGCTACCAGTGTCTCCATGCCGAGACGGTCGGCCTCCTGCTCGTTCTGACGGCTGTAATTGAGGCGGTTCTGCAGTGCTGCCGCCTGGGTGGCTGTCATCGCTGCCATGCCGGCGTCGCCGCCGGCGGTTGCTGCTATCACCAGTGCCCCCAGCATGCCGGCCAGCGTCGGCAGCGTGGCGCGCTGCTGCTGCTCGACGCCACGTGCGAAGTGGCGCTGGCTGATGTGCGCCAGTTCGTGACTCAGCACCGACGCCAGCTGGGCCTCGGTGTCGGCGTGCAGAAACATGCCGTTGTGGACACCGACAATGCCGCCGGGCACGGCGAAGGCGTTGAGCGCGGCATTGTCGACGATGACGATCTCGAGACGGCGATCCTGCAGCTTGCTGTGCGTCGCCAGCCGATAGGTCAGGTTCTCCAGGTACTCCTGCATCAGAGGGTCGTTGACGGTGCGCACCTGACTGCGGAATACCTTCAGCCAGGTCCTGCCCAGCAAATGTTCCTGCTCGATCGAAAACAGGCTCGACGCGCCGTCGCCAAGCGCCGGCAGACGGATATCGTCGCCGGGCCCCTGGGGCCACACCGGGGTGGCAAGGAGGGCCGTCAGCAGCGAAACAGCGAGAAAACGTCGGGAGGTCACGCGAAATTCCAATATCGGCATTGGCAATACTTTAGCTGCTCCCCGGCGCCGGACCAAAGGATAACGATTCAGTGCCGGCCGCTTTTGCAGGGTTCTCCTCAATCTTTCCCCAATGCGCAGCAGCCGCTGCTCAGGCTGCCCGAAAGGGCAGGGTATACTGCCTGCATCACGCTCAGGAGTTTTCAGGTTTGGAAGAGATCGAACTGGACGCCCAGGGCCTCGATTGCCCACTGCCGCTGCTCAAAGCCAAGCAGGTGCTCAACCGCCTTCCCGCAGGGGCTAAACTGCGCGTGCTCGCGACCGATCCGGGATCGCAGCGTGATTTCGCAGCATTCTGCCGTATTGCCGGCCACCAGCTGCTGGAGAGTGCGGAGCAGGATGGCGTTTACCGCTATCTGTTGTTGAAGGGCGGCGACCAGCCGCATTCCTGAATCGATCTGGACGGGATTATCACGTGTCGTTTTGTTCGCTCACCGGCGTTCATCGCCTCCTCCTGACCCTTGTTGCCAGCACCTTGTTGCTCGGCGGCTGCCAGCATCTCCACGAATCGGACACGGCCATCATCCAGCCCGATACCGATCAGCGGGCGATGCGTCATCTGACGCTGGATAACGGTCTCCAGGTGCTGCTGATTTCCGATCCGACAGCCGACAAGGCTGCGGCGGCGCTCGATGTCAACGTCGGCTCGCGCCAGGATCCGCCGGGCCGTGAAGGGCTGGCGCACTTCCTCGAACACATGCTGTTTCTCGGTACCGAGCGTTACCCTGACGCCGGCGAGTACCAGCGCTTTATTTCAGCCCACGGCGGCTCGCACAACGCCTATACCGCGTTCGAGCACACCAACTATTTCTTCGACATCCATCACGCCCATCTCGAGGGGGCGCTGGATCGTTTTTCCCAGTTCTTCGTAGCGCCGCTGTTCACTGCCGAGTTCGTTGAGCGCGAGAAGAATGCTGTGCACTCGGAATATCTGGCGCGGATCCGCGATGACCAGCGCCGCAGTCTCGATGCGCTGCGTGCGGTGGTGAATCCCGCCCACCCGTTTCACGGCTTCTCGGTCGGTAGTCTGGAGACGCTGGCTGACCGCCCGGAGTCGACCGTGCGCGAAGAGCTGCTGGCGTTCTATGAACGGCACTACTCTGCCAATCAGATGACGCTGGTGGTGCTGGGGCGCGAGTCACTGGATGCCCTGGAGGCGATGGTGGTGCCGCGCTTCGCCGATGTGCGCAATCATGGCGTTGAGCCGGAGCCGATTACGGCCCCGCTGTTCGAGCAGGGCGGAGTGCGCATCGATATCCAGTCGATCAACCAGCAGCACGTCCTCAGCTTTGGCTGGCCGATGCCGGACCAGCATGCTGACTGGCGTTCCAAGCCGTTGAGCTACATCGGCAATATTCTCGGCCACGAAGGCGAAGGGAGTCTGTTGTCATGGCTGAAGGCGCAGGGCTGGGCTTCGGGACTCAGTGCCGGCATCGGGTTCGAGTATCAGGGCGGTGCCCTGATGTCGGTCTCGATCGATCTCACGCGCAGCGGGGTCGACCATATTGATGAGATCACCACCGCGCTCTACCAGACCATCGCAATGATCCGCGATGGCGGTATCGTCGAATGGATGTATACCGAGCAGCAGCGCGTGGCCGAACAGCGCTTCCGGTTCCGCGAGGAAGCACCGCCCATTCGCGAGGTGAGTCGCTTCGCTACCGCGCTGCATGACTATCCGCCTGCAGAGGTGATTCGCGGCGACTATCTGATGGAGGCGTTTCAGCGCGACCGGATCGTCGAGCTGCTGGCGCTGATGACACCGGAGCGGATGGTGATGACCTTCCTGTCGCCAGAGGTGGAAACTGATCGCATCAGCCCGTGGTATCAGACCCCTTATCGCGTCCGCGCGCTGCCAGCCGATCAGCTGGCGCGCTGGGCGGCGCCGGCCATGCCCGGCCCGACCCGGCTGCCCGATCCCAACCCCTTCATTGCTGAATCTCTCACGCTCAAGCCGCTGGAGCAGCCCCAGACCCGCCCCGCACTGCTGGAGCAGACTGCCGGTCTGCAGCTGTGGCACCTGCAGGAGCCGATTTTCCGGCTGCCGCGCGGCAACGTCATGATCGATCTCCACCTACCGGCGGCTGGCGGTTCGGCGCGGCAGGCGGTGCTGGGCGAGCTGTGGGCGCGGATGGTGCGGGAATCCCTGAACGAATACGCCTATCCGGCGTTTCTGGCGGGCCTCAGTTACCGCATCAGTGCCAGTCCCGACGGTTTTGAACTGCGGGTGCAGGGTTTTGCCGAGAAGCAGGAGCACCTGTTGCATGAGGTCCTGCGGGCGTTGCGGGCGCCGGCGCTGGAGCAGACAGTGTTTGAACGGGTGCGCAACGATTACCAGCGGCAGTTGCAGGATCGGATCAATGCGCCACCTTACCAGCTGCTGCTGGAAGATCTCCCGGTACTGCTCGGGCGCGATCGCTGGCCGGTGCCGGCGCTGATCGAGGCGATTGAAACTGTCGATCTGGCAGCGCTGCAGCAGTACGGCGCCGAGCTCTGGCGCAGTGGCAGTGCGGATATGCTGGTGCACGGCAACTATCTGGCTGATGAAGCGCGGGCGCTGGGACAGCTGGTGCGGGATGAGCTGCTGGCCAGCATTCCGCCCGCCGAAGTGGCACCGAAGCTGGTGCTCGACCTCGGTGAGGATGAGATCTTCCGCTGGCAGCTGCCGTCGCCGCACGCCGATGCTGCACTGCTGTGGTACCGTCAGGCGGATCAGTTTGACAAGCCCAGCAGGGCTGCCATGGGGGTCACTGCACAGCTGCTGAGCGCCGACTTCTTCAACGATCTGCGAACCCAGCAGCAGCTCGGTTATGTAGTGATGTCCTCGGCGTATCCGGTACGTGAAGTACCGGGCCTCGTGTTCCTGGTGCAGTCGCCGGTGGCGGGACCGGCTGAGCTCGCAGCAGCTTTTGCCACTTTCATGAAACGCTGGGCAGAGACGCCGTCGGCGCAGTTGCAGCCGCTGTTCGAACGCCACCGGGATACGCTGGCAAGGCGTCTGGCGGAGGCCCCGGACAGTCTCAACGAGGCCAGCGAGCGGCTCTGGCGTGACCTGCAAAGCGGCTATCTGGCGTTCGATTCCCGGGAGCAGATTCTGGCGGCGGTGACCGCGCTGGACTTCGACAGCTGGTACCAGCTGTTCCAGCGCGATGTGCTGGCCCCCGCCGTCCGTGAGCTCTGGCTTGAGTCGATCGGGCAGTTCGAGGACACGGCGCTGACCGCCGGCCAGCCGGTGGATGAACTGCAGACATTCCGCCAGCAGCGCGACTATGTTGCATTCCCGGCGGCAGCACCGGCGCGCTGACGAGGCGCCGTTCTCGATTCCGGTACGCCGGTTCTACTTGCTCCGGGGGCCGACTATAGTTACCGGATCGTGCCAGCTGTGGTCCACTGAAGGCCGCAGCTGGTGACTCTGGACACGAAGCCGGGCGGCTCGCAGCCGGCCGGCAGCCCGCTGCCAGGCGCTCCCGCATCGGGCACTCGCCAGCAGGCCTCAGGAAGAGACACCGATGCCCAATGCTCTGATAGTCGACGACTCCAGGACGGCGCGTTACGTGCTGCGTCAGCTGCTGAGCAAGCAGCAGATCAGCGCAGATATGGTCGAGTCGGCCGAGGAGGCGCTTGAGTACCTGGAGCAGCAGCGGCCCGACCTGATCTTCATGGATCATATGATGCCGGGCATGGACGGCTTCCAGGCGGTCAAACTGATCAAGTCCAACCCGGCCACCCGCAACATTCCCATCGTCATGTATACCTCCAGTCACGGCGGCGTCTATTTCGGTCAGGCGCGTGCACTGGGGGCTGCGGACGTCATCTCCAAGCCAGCCACGGCGCGCGATCTGCAGGAGGTTCTGAAGCGCCTGGCCGGTCAGGCCCGGCAGGTGGCGGAAGAGGGCGATGCGCAGGAAAGTGCCCGGGATGACGCGGCGGCACCCGTGCCGGTGACGCAGCCGGAGACAGTGCGCACTGAGCCACCCCGGACCCAGGCCTCGCTGCTGGCGTCAGGAGAACCTGGAACCAGCCGTGCCGCTGCCAGGGATGAGTTGCGGGAGGATCCGCCTGCGGCCGCCGGCGCAGGAGAGCTGCGGTCGACAAGCAGCGCGGCCTGGTGGCTGGCTGGCCTCGGGCTGGCAGCTACGCTGGTGCTGGCGGTGCTCTATGCCGCGGCGGTGGCCACCAGCCGCGATCTGCAGCAGCGGCTGGACGCCGCGCTGGCGGGCCTGCAGTGGGGTGTCAATCAGGCTCAGGAGTACCCGTATGGCGAGCCGCCGCTGGCGGGTGAACGTCTGGCCCGTCTGCAGGAGCTGCTGACTCATCTGCAGGCCATGGGGTTTGAGGGCACGGTGCGGGTGGAGGCCCATGTGGGCGAATTCTGCCTGCGTGAGGCGGAGGCCGGCGGTGCGCTGCAGCCGGCAGCCGGTGACATGCCGATTACGGAGTGCAGCGCGCTCGGACAGAGCGAGAGTGAGAGTCTGCGCCTGTCGCAGCGGACCACCTCGCCGTTGGAGCGGTTTCTGGAAAATTCGCCGCTGCTGCGCGATGGCCGCATCGCGGTAGAGCTGGATCCGCAGGGGGCGCTGCGGCCGAGTGTGCCCTATCCGACCAGCCCGACAGTGTCAGCCGAAGTGTGGAATCGGGCCGCACAACAGAATAATCGGGTCGTTTTTGAGCTGATTTCCCGCTGATAAACCGCCGTATTCCGGGGCCTTGCAAGCCCCCGGGCTTGTTTAATCGCCCGGGGTATGTAAAATTTTTACGGCTACGCGCCGGGGATATCACATCATCTCCAACTCGCGGCCGCCGAGGGCAGATCCCTGTCGGCGGACAGTTGCCGAAGCGCGGCACGCCTCATACCGGACCTATCCCGGTGTGGTGCACATCAGATATCAGCTCGTTTAGCCAGGCCGAACGATCATTTACACGAGGGACAGTCTCAGCCTCAGGGCGGGCCGCGCCATCTGTCGTTTGCCAACTGGACGGCTGTTACATCAATTGCCAAAAGCAGAATTGGGAGTAGAGATGCACGAGGATAAGGATCCCCAGGAAACCCGTGAGTGGCTCGATGCGCTGGATAGCGTACTCAAGTTTCAGGGCCGCGGTCGCGCTGCTTTCCTGCTGAGAGCCCTGTTCGAACAGGCCACACACGCTGGCACCCGCATGCCGGCAGCGATCGTCACTCCGTTCGTCAATACGATCGACCCAGCCCACGAGAAGCCGCTGCCCGGCGATGTCTTCATGGAGCGGAAAATCCGTTCTCTGATCCGCTGGAATGCGCTGGCGATGGTGGTTCGCGCCAATGACAACGACGACGGACTGGGTGGTCATATCGCCTCGTTCTCTTCGGCCGCAACGCTCTACGACGTTGGCTTCAACCATTTCTTCCGCGGCGGCGAGAAGGGTGATCTGGTGTTCTTCCAGGGTCACAGCTCGCCCGGCATGTATGCGCGCTCCTTCCTCGAAGGCCGCCTGACCGAAGAGCAGCTCGACAATTTCCGCCGCGAAGTGGACGGCAAGGGGCTCTCCTCCTATCCGCACCCGTGGCTGATGCCCGATTACTGGCAGTTCCCCACGGTGTCGATGGGCCTCGGCCCGATCATGGCGATTTATCAGGCCAAGGTCATGCGTTACCAGCAGGCACGTGGGCTGGTCGACCATGGTGACCGCAAAGTCTGGTGCTTCATGGGGGATGGCGAGTGCGACGAGCCGGAATCGCTGGGCTCGATCTCGCTGGCTGGTCGCGAGCATCTCGACAACCTCATCTTCGTCATCAACTGTAACCTGCAGCGGCTGGACGGTCCGGTCCGCGGCAACGGCAAGATCGTGCAGGAGCTCGAGGGCGTATTCCGCGGTGCCGGCTGGAACGTGATCAAGGTCCTGTGGGGCCGCAAATGGGATCAGCTGCTCGAGAAGGACAAGACCGGTCTGCTGCGCAAGCGCATGGACGAGGTGTGCGACGGCGAACTGCAGAACTACAAGGCCAACGGCGGTGCCTATACGCGCGAACACTTCTTCGGGAAGTACCCGGAGCTGCTCGAGCTGGTGAAAGATCTCAGCGACGAGGAAATCATGTACCTCAACCGCGGCGGTCACGACCCCTACAAGGTATACGCTGCGTATGCCGAGGCGGTCGCGCACAAGGGACAGCCGACGGTCATCCTGGCCATGACGGTCAAGGGTTATGGGCTGGGTGAGGCCGGTGAAGCTCAGAACATCACCCACTCGGTCAAGAAGGTGGATCTCGAACACCTGAAGCATTTCCGCGATCGCTTCGGAGTTCCTATCCCTGACAGCGAGCTGGGCGAAGTACCGTATTACCGTCCGCCGGCCGACAGCCCCGAAATGCAATACATGCTGAAGCGCCGCGAGGCACTGGGCGGCTACCTGCCCGCGCGACGCGACGACTTCCCGGCGCTGGACATCCCGTCGCTCGACGCCTTCAAGGCGCAGTTGCAGGGTTCCGGCGAGCGCGCAATCTCGACCACCATGGCCTTCGTGCGGATGCTCTCCGCGCTGGTCAAGGACAAGGCAATTGGCGAGCGTGTTGTGCCGATCGTCCCCGACGAGGCCCGCACCTTCGGGATGGAGGGCATGTTCCGTCAGCTGGGCATTTACTCGTCGCAAGGTCAGCGCTATGTACCGCACGACCATGACCAGGTGATGTTCTACAAAGAGGACGAGAAAGGTCAGATCCTCGAGGAGGGCATCAACGAGGCTGGGGCCATGTCGGCGTGGATCGCGACCGCGACTTCCTACAGCACCCACAACTACGCCATGGTGCCGTTCTACATCTACTACTCGATGTTCGGCTTCCAGCGCGTAATGGACCTGATCTGGGCTGCAGGCGACTCGCAGGCGCGCGGCTTCCTGGTGGGCGGTACCGCCGGCCGCACCACACTGAACGGTGAAGGTCTGCAGCACCAGGATGGTCACAGCCACCTGATGGCGCAGATGGTTCCCAACTGCCGCAGCTATGACCCGACCTATGCCTATGAGCTGGCGGTGATCATTCAGGACGGTCTGAAGCGGATGTACCAGGACAAGGAAAACTGCTTCTACTACCTGACTGTCATGAACGAGAACTATCAGCAGCCGCCGATGCCTGAGGGCGTGGAAGAAGGCATTATCCGCGGCATGTACCTGCTCGAGAGTGTGGCGCCAGCCAAGAAGAGCAAGCAGCAGCTGACGGTACAGCTGATGGGCAGTGGCACGATTCTGCGTGAAGTGCGGGCTGCCGCCGAACTGCTGCGTGACGAGTTCGGGATCGCATCGGATGTCTGGAGTGCACCGAGCATGAACGAGCTGCGCCGCGATGGTCTGCAGTGCGAACGTCTGAACCTGCTCCACCCCGAGGCAGAGCCGCGCAAGCCGTATGTGACCCAGCAGCTCGAAGGGCGCGAAGGTCCGGTGGTTGCCGCCACCGACTACATGAAATCGTACAGCGAGCAGATTCGCCCTTACGTACCGCAGCGGTTTGTTGCGCTGGGTACTGACGGATACGGGCGCAGCGACACCCGCGCCAAGCTCCGTCATCACTTCGAAGTAGATCGCTATTTCATCACCGTGGCAGCGCTGAAGGCACTGGCCGACGACGGCAAGTTCCCGAAGAAGGACGTTACCAGGGCGATCGAGAAATTCGGCATCGATCCGGATAAGACCAACCCGCTCACTGCGTGAGCCGGTCTCCGGAACTCCTTCGAACGAACTAAGGACGACAGCGTGGCAATTAAAGAGATTCCGGTGCCGGATATTGGCGGTGCCGAAGATGTGGAAGTGATCGAAGTATCGGTCGCAGCAGGTGATACCGTTGAGCCAGAGCAGACGCTCATCGTGCTTGAATCGGACAAGGCCTCGATGGAGATCCCTGCGCCGGAAGCTGGCAAGGTGGTCGATATCCGGCTGAAAGTGGGTGACAAGGTTGCTGAAGGCACGGTCATCCTCACCCTGGAAACCGCAGGTGCCGCCGCTGAAGCGCCGGCACCTGCGGCTGCGCCGGCACCCGCGGCAGAGGCTCAACCTGCGCCCGCTGCAGCAGCACCCGCTGCAGCCCAGGGTGCAGGGGCGGTGGAAACCATCACAGTGCCCGACATCGGTACCAGCGACGAGGTAGATGTCATCGAGGTGCTGGTGGCAGAAGGTGATGAGGTCAGCGAAGGTGACAGCCTGATCGTGCTGGAGTCCGACAAGGCCTCAATGGAAGTTCCTGCACCGCAGAGCGGCAAGGTCCGGCGTGTACTGCTGCAGGCC
The DNA here is from genome assembly GCA_029265075.1 of Gammaproteobacteria bacterium. Taxonomy (GTDB): domain Bacteria; phylum Pseudomonadota; class Gammaproteobacteria; order Pseudomonadales; family CAMLJR01; genus CAMLJR01. The sequence continues at coordinate 15,727 of JAJUJZ010000047.1, forward strand.
GGTGGCAAGGCTGCACAGGGCACTCCGATCCTCGAGCTGGAGGTGAGCGGCGGCGGTGCTGCTGCCGGCGCAGCTGAGGTTGCACCCGCACCCGCACCTGCCGCAGCACCGCAGGCGGAGCCGCAACCGGCCGCAGCGACCAGCGGGCCGCGTTTGGAAACGGTAGCAGTACCGGATATCGGCACCTCCGACGCGGTGGATGTCATCGAGATCGTGGTTGCCGAAGGCGACCAGGTCAAAGAGGGTGACAGCCTGATTGTGCTGGAGTCCGACAAGGCTTCCATGGAAGTACCTTCGCCATTTGATGGCACTGTCAAGCGACTGCTGTTGCAGGCCGGTGGCAAAGCGGCCCAGGGCACGCCGATTCTGGAACTGGAAGTGGCGGATGCGCCCGCAGCATCTGCAGCTGCGCCGGCAGTCGCACCGGCACAGCAGAGTGCGGCGGCAACGGCTCCCGCCCAGCCTCCAGCACCGCAGAAGAGCGCGCCGACAGTCACACCGGCCAGCGGCGATGTCTATGCCGGGCCCGCCACGCGGCGTCTCGCGCGCGAGCTGGGTGTCGATCTCACCAGGGTTCAGGGCACTGGACCCAAGGGACGGATTCAGAAGAGCGATCTGAAGAATTTCGTCAAATCGGTGGTATCGGGCGCTGCATCGGCACCGGCTGCAGCGGCCAGCGGCGCGACCGGTATCCCGACCGTGCCGGATGTCGACTTTTCGCAATTTGGGGAAGTGCGGATCGAGACGGTAAGCAAGCTCAATCGCGTCACAGCCTTCAATATGCAGCGCAGCTGGCTCAACGTGCCGCATGTGACCCAGTTCGACGATGCGGACATCACGGAGCTGGAAGACTTTCGCGCGACGCTGAAGGACGAGGCGGCAAAACGCGGCGTGAAAGTGACGCCGCTGCCGTTCCTGCTGAAAGCGTGTGCCGCTGCCCTGAAAGCGCATCCGAAGATCAACTCTTCGCTGCAGAAAGGTGGTGAAGAGCTGGTTTACAAGCAGTATGTGCACATCGGCATGGCGGTCGATACGCCGGCGGGGCTGGTAGTTCCGGTCATTCGCGACGTGGATCGCAAGTCGATCTGGGAACTCGCGGCGGAGACGGCTGAACTCGCTCAGAAAGCCAAGGACCGGAAGCTGAAGCCGATCGACATGCAGGGTGGCTGCTTCACGATTTCCAGCCTAGGCGGTATCGGTGGCAAAGGCTTCACGCCAATCGTCAATACGCCTGAGGTGGCCATTCTCGGTGTGTCGAAGATGTCGGTCCAGCCGGTCTGGAATGGTTCCACCTTCGAACCACGCAAGATGCTGCCGCTCTGCCTCTCCTATGACCACCGCGTGGTCAACGGAGCCGATGCTGGACGCTTCCTGACTGATCTGGTCGGACTGCTGGGCGAACTGCGCCGGATGCTGCTCTGACAGTGGGTCAGCGAAAGAAAAGGGGCCTCATGGCCCCTTTTTCTATGGCTGACTCGCCGACCCTCGCACGGCTGGTACAGGGTTCCTTCTGTCACTTCGCGTTTGAGGTTCGGATCACACTCCGCGGTTCGTCTCTGGAGTTCGCCCCGCCGCCAGCAAACTTTTCCTCTTCTGTCTGCTCCTAACACGACATGTAAGGGGTGCCCCTGCAGTCGTTCCATCCTTCTGACACTTATCTGCGGCTTGTCTCCGCCAGAAGTTCCGGTTCTGTCTGCAATGGGCAAACGAGAAAGGTGGAGGTGTAGTCAATGAGTTGGGCAGGTCCTTATCAGTTCAGTATTGGCAAGGGAAGCAGCGCCAGTGAGTCGCAAGCCGTAGTGCATGATCCCTCCCGGCCAACGCTGGTGTGCCTGTCGCATCTGCGCTGGGGCTTTGTCTATCAGCGGCCACAGCACCTTATTGCCCGTTTTGCGCGAGAGTGGAACGTCATCTATGTCGAAGAGCCGCTGGTGAGTGATGCGCCGGCTCCCTGGCTGGAAACCCGTATCGAAGAAGGCGTTACGGTGGTAGTGCCGCGCCACCCGGCACACTGTAGTGGTGATGCCCTGATTACACTGCAGCGGGGGCTGCTGGATGCGCTGCTGGCAACGCGACCGGGCTCGCAACGAGTGCTCTGGTATTACACACCGATGGCGCTGCCATTCTCGGACCATCTGCGGGCCGACCTGGTCGTGTATGACTGCATGGACGAGCTGTCCGCATTCCGGGGCGCACCACCTGATCTGCTCGCATTCGAACGGTCGTTACTGCAGCGCGCAGATCTGGTTTTTACGGGCGGCTACAGTCTCTACGAAGCGAAGCGAGACCGGCACCCGAGTGTGCATCCGTTCCCCAGCAGCGTGGACGTGGAGCATTTCGGCCGCGCGCGTCTGCCGCAGCAAGATCCCGTCGATCAGTTGGCCATTCCGCGGCCGCGGCTCGGCTTCTATGGCGTCATCGACGAGCGCTTCGATATCGACCTGCTAGCCAGGGTCGCCAGAGAGCGTCCGGAGTGGCACTTCGTGATGGTGGGACCGGTCGTGAAAATCGATCCTGCCGAGCTGCCGCAGGCAGCAAATATTCACTGGCTCGGCCCGAAAACCTACGACGAGCTGCCCCATTACCTCAGTGGCTGGCAGGTGGCACTGATGCCGTTCGCGCTGAATGAGTCGACCCGGTTCATCAGTCCCACTAAGACGCCCGAATACCTGGCT
>JAJUJZ010000007.1 GCA_029265075.1 Gammaproteobacteria bacterium
AATTTGTTGACGACGATGTAGTCGCCTACCTCCAGCGTCGGCACCATGGATGATGACGGGATCTGGAACGGTTCGATCACAAACGAGCGCAGAATCACGACGACCGCAAGGACTGGAAAAAAGGAGCGGCTGTATTCGGCAATCGGACGCTGCCCGACCAGATCGGTCTCGATCTGCTGTGCGCCACCGGTACCTGTGCGCTGCAGCAGCTGCTGCACCGGACCTGCCTGCAGTGTGCGCAGCCGACTGCGCTCGAAGCCCCAGCGATCAGCGGCGCCAATGAGGCCGGCCAGCAGCGTCAGCAGCACCAGCACAAAAGCAAAGTCACCATCCTTCAGAAGCAGCGCTGCCGCCAGCCAGACGAACCAGAGCAGCACCACGCCGCGCCATGCCCACTCCGACCAGCCCGGTTCCGGCAGGCTGCCCGCGGCTACGCCCTGTTCCAGCCCGCGGACAAATGCGCGCTGCTGGCCGGCGCGAGCCAGCTCCTGCACCAGCCAGACAGCCAGCGTGACCACGGTCGCCACCAGCAGCAGCAGGTTGCTCAGGGTCAGCGCGTTGACCAGATCCGCGCCGGCACTCTCGGGAAGTGATTCCATCTCTGAATGGCTCTTGTTGTTTTAACTATCGACTTTAAGAACTGCCAGGAAGGCGCTCTGCGGAATCTCGACGTTGCCGACCTGCTTCATCCGCTTCTTGCCGGCCTTCTGCTTTTCCAGCAGCTTGCGCTTACGACTGACGTCACCACCGTAACACTTGGCGAGCACGTTTTTGCGCAGTGCCTTGACGGTCGAGCGGGCGATGACCTGTCCACCCAGCACCGCCTGAATGGCGACATCGAACATCTGGCGGGGAATCAGCTCCTGCATTTTCTCCACCAGGGCGCGGCCGCGCGACTGCGCCTGATCGCGGTGCACAATCAGCGCCAGCGCATCCACTTTTTCGCCGTTGATAAGAATATCGAGCTTGGCGAGACGCGCCTGCTGAAAACGCACAAAACTGTAATCCAGCGACGCAAAGCCGCGGCTCACCGACTTCAGGCGATCGAAGAAATCGAGCACCACTTCACTCATCGGCAGCTCGTAGCGAATCGCCACCTGGTGCCCGAGAAACTGCATATCTTTCTGAATGCCGCGCCGCTCGGTACAGAGGGTAAGCACTGCGCCGAGATAGTCCTGTGGCACCAGAATGCTCGCCTCGACGATCGGTTCCCGCATTTCCTCGATTTCGCCGGGATCGGGCATCTTCGAGGGGCTGTCGACCATCACCACATCGCTGCGCTTGGTCACCACTTCGTACACAACGGTCGGAGCGGTAGTAATAAGATCGAGGTCGTATTCCCGCTCCAGCCGCTCCTGAATGATTTCCATGTGCAGCATGCCGAGGAAGCCGCAGCGGAAACCGAAGCCGAGCGCGTCTGACGACTCGGGCTCATAGAACAGCGAGGCGTCGTTGAGCTTGAGTTTGGCGAGAGCGTCGCGGAACTGCTCGTAATCCTCGGCGGAGACGGTGAAGAGACCGGCGTAAACCTGCGGCTTGACCCGCTGGAAGCCGGGCAGCGCTTCGACATCGGCAGTCTGCGCATGAGTCAGCGTATCGCCAACGGGTGCGCCCTCGATATCTTTGATACCGGCGATGACGAAGCCGACTTCACCAGCCTTCAGGCAATCGGTTTCGGTGTGTTTGGGTGTAAAGATGCCGACGCTGTCGACGACCTGCGGTTTGCCAATCGATTTGGCAATGATCTTGTCGCCCTTGCGGATCTGGCCATGCTTGATCCGCACCAGCGAGACCACACCGAGGTAGTTGTCGAACCAGGAATCGATGATCAGCGCCTGCAGCGGCGCATCGATCTCACCTTCCGGCGCTGGAATCAGCGTCACCAGCTGCTCCAGCAGCTCCTTGATGCCCAGGCCCGACTTGGCGCTCACCGGAATAGCCATCGACGCGTCCAGGCCGATGATCTCTTCGATCTCCTTCTTGACTTTGTCGGGCTCGGCCTGCGGCAGATCCATCTTGTTGAGAACCGGAATCACCTCCAGCCCCTGATCGATAGCGGTATAGCAGTTGGCAACCGACTGCGCCTCGACCCCCTGAGCGGCATCGACCACCAGCAGCGCGCCTTCACAGGCCGCCAGCGAACGGGATACCTCGTAGCTGAAGTCGACGTGGCCGGGGGTATCGATAAAGTTGAGCTGGTACTCACGCCCGTCTTCAGCCTTGTATCGTAGCGTGACGCTATGAGCCTTGATGGTGATGCCGCGCTCGCGCTCGATATCCATCGAGTCGAGCACCTGCGCCGCCATCTCCCGCTCGGTCAGGCCGCCGCAGATCTGAATGAAGCGGTCCGCCAGCGTCGACTTGCCGTGGTCGATATGGGCGATGATGGAGAAATTGCGGATATGGTCGAGGTTGCTCACTACAGATTCAGCCGCGCGGTCTCAAGGGATCAGGGGATACGAGAAGGCCGCGATTGTACTGTATAGGCCACCGCGCCGCCATGTGCGCCGTCTGAGACCCCGCACACTTTGGAGGCAGACCTCGCTAATTGGCCACCTCAACCACGGCTGCTTCGGCAGCGCAGTCCGGGTTCGCCGCGAAGCCCACCACCCGCGGCTGATAGCGGCTGCGGTCGAGTCGCCGTGTCTGCCACGCGAGGCTGCCACAGCCCAGCGCCAGCCCGATAAGTGCACCGAGCGCGCCGCCGCTCTCGCCGCCAGCTGCAGATCCGAGCAGCAGCCCGGCGAGCAGCGTCACCAGCGGCAGCAGATAGGCCCAGCCGACGCCGGCCAGCAGCGTGCGCTCGGGAATCGCGATCTGCACATGATCGCCCACGGCAACGGGTGCCGACAGCGGGGCTTTGACAGCAACCACATGCACCGCCGTGCCAGTGCCGACGCTGGCCAGCAGGTGATGGCCGCACCCCTTGCGGGCGCTGCAGCTGCCGCAGGTTGAACGGCGAATTGTCTCGACCCAGACCCGGTCATCATCGGTTGCCACTACCCGGCCGCTTGCGAGAATTGCCATCTGATCGATCTGTCTGCTGTTGAGGAAGGGACCAGCCTGTCACCGGAACAGCGATACCCTATAACGAAACGGCCGGCCCTTCCAGGCCGGCCGTTGCCGGTTCTGCCGCAGGCTGAGTTCAGCTCAGCCATACGGAGATTGCCTCGGAGCAACCGTTACTCGCTGCCGATTTCCGCTTCGAGCGCCAGCTCCGCCTCGTCGACAGGCAACAGACCCGTATCGTTCTCGACGCTGACCGTTACCGCCGCCGCACCACCCGGTGCCACCTGATCAACCGGACCGAGCGGCAACGATTCGCTGGCCGCCGGCTGTATGTCTGCAATGCCAGGTACAGTAACCGGGCTGGAACTATCGAGCCCGCGCACGCCGATCACTACCAGCGCCGCCACCGACGCTGCCACTGCCATGCTGGTCAGCGGGCGCAGCCAGCGCGCCGGCTTGCGACCCGCCACCGCCGGTGCCTGCTGTTCGTCATTTGCAGGCCGGGTCGCGGGTGCCAGCGAGGGCTCATCAGCCAGCGCTGCCCAGACCCGTCTGGAGATATCGACCTCCGCGAACCGGACATCAAGTCCTGCCAGGCTGTCGCGCTGGATGTGGAAATCGCGCCACGCCGCGCGGACTTCGGGCTGATCTGCTGCTGCCAGCAACTGACGCAGCTCCAGCTCACCAGCCTCGTCATCCATCAGCGCTGACACAGATTCCCGCAACTTGTCACTCATGAGACCACCTCGCCGTTCATTTGGGCCTTAACGTGTTTGTCGATCGCTTCACGGGCCCGAAAAATACGACTCCTCACGGTACCCACAGGACAATCCATGACCGCAGCGATATCCTCGTAACTCAGACCATCGAATTCCCGCAAAGTTACTGCAGTTCTCAAGTCTTCCGGCAGTGACCTGATTGCCTTTTCAACAACCCGGTTCAACTCCTCGCCGAACAGACAGTTTTCCGGATTTTCGATGTCCTTCAGATGCGACTCACCGTCAAAATGTTCCGCGTCAGAGACATCGATATCCACACCCGGAGGGCGCCTCTGCTGGGCCACCAGATGGTTTTTTGCCGTGTTTATCGCGATGCGATACATCCAGGTATAGAACTGGCTGTCACCACGAAAATTAGGCAGTGCGCGATAGGCCTTGACAAAAGCCTCCTGCGCCACATCCTGCACCTCGTCGGAGTCGCGAACATAACGCGAGATCAGGCTCAGAATGCGATGCTGATATTTCAGCACGAGCAGATCGAAGGCCCGCTTATCGCCCTTCTGAACCCGTGCCACCAGCTGCTTGTCGGTAAATTCGGCGCTGTTCATGAGCGCCCCCACTGTGTCCCAGCGGGTGAAACTGCGCGATAGACCATCGGATATCCCAGAAGTTCTGCCAGGAGTACGCTGCTGGCATGAAGCCGACTATGATTACGCCCCCGCCGGAAAGTTCCTGAGCTTTGAGCTCAGCCGGATGGCTGACCGCACGGCGCTGACCGCCCCAGCCAGGAGCCCCAACCGCTCCCGAATGCTAGGCGCCGCTGCCTCTTTTTCGCAACCAGAAGCTGGAAGCATCAACTCATGAGCAGCAGCTACCAACATGATGTACTCGTTCTCGGCAGTGGTGCTGCCGGCCTGACCGCCGCGCTGGGGATGGCGCGCGCCGGCCTCCGGGTCGCCGTCATCTGTAAACGCGATCTTAACGAGGGATCCACCTGGTGGGCTCAGGGTGGCATTGCCGCCGTCATCGACGAGGCCGATACCGTCGAGGATCACATCGCCGACACGCTCGTGGCCGGCGCCGGGCTGTGCCGGGAAGAGGCCGTGCGTTTCACCGTGGAAAACAGTCGCGCAGCGGTGGAGTGGCTGGTCGAACAGGGCGTGGAGTTTGATCGTGGCGCGGGCGGCGGCTTCCACCTGACCCGGGAAGGCGGCCACGGTCATCGCCGCATCATCCACTCGGCCGATGCAACCGGACGGGCCGTTTCCGAGACGCTCACCTCCCGTGCGCTGGCCGAACCCAACATCCAGATCTATACGCATCGGGTCGGCATCGACCTGATCATGCGCGACGACCGCTGCGAAGGCGCCTATGTCCTCAACCAGAAAAGTGGCTCAGTGGATGTCTTCCAGGCGCGTTTCACTGTGCTGGCTACCGGCGGCGCCAGCAAGGTCTATCTCTATACCAGCAACCCGGATGGCGCGACGGGTGACGGCATCGCGATGGCGTGGCGTGCGGGCTGCCGGGTGTCCAACCTCGAATTCAACCAGTTTCACCCCACCTGTCTCTATCACCCCAAGGCGAAGTCGTTCCTGATCACCGAAGCAATTCGCGGTGAAGGTGGCGTGCTGCTGCTGCCCGATGGCGAACGGTTCATGCAGCGCTACGATCCGCGCGGCGAGCTGGCTCCGCGCGACATTGTTGCCCGCGCCATCGACCACGAGATGAAGCGGCTCGGGATCGACTGCGTCTATCTTGATATCAGCCACAAGTCGCCCGACTTCCTGCTGGAGCACTTTCCCACCGTCAAGGCGCGCTGTCTTGAGCTTGGCATCGACATCACCCGCGATCCCATTCCGGTGGTGCCGGCAGCGCACTACACCTGCGGCGGCGTCATGGTCGACTTCGAAGGACGCACCGATGTCGCGAACCTGTACGCCATAGGTGAGACCTCCTGTACTGGCCTGCACGGCGCCAATCGCATGGCCAGCAACTCATTGCTGGAGTGTCTGGTATACGGGCAGGCTGCGGCACGCTCCATCATTGCCCGTTTCCCGCAGAGCAGTGAACCGCAGCCGGCCCGGGCGTGGGACGAATCGCAGGTGGTCGACTCGGACGAGGACGTGGTGATCTCCCACAACTGGGACGAGCTGCGGCGTTTCATGTGGGACTTCGTCGGCATAGTGCGCACGACCAAGCGTCTGCAGCGGGCGCTCAACCGGGCCCAGTTGCTGAAACAGGAGATCGCCGAGTACTACAGCAACTACCGGGTCACCAATGATCTGCTGGAGCTCCGCAGCCTGGCGGTGGTCGCGGAGCTGATCATCCGGTCAGCGCTGGCCCGCAAGGAGAGCCGCGGTCTGCACTTCACGCTCGACTATCCGGAGCTGGAGCCGGTCGCCCGCGATACCATTCTGGTGCCGCCGGGGTTCCGCGGCGAGGGCCATGGACCGACAGGATTCGCAGATGGAGGTGAACGCGCCGTCGTTCAGCAGCTGTAACGGCGTCCGCCAGCAGCAGGATGCGAATGGTCCGGCGGCCGGGGCCGCGGAAGCGCAGCGCCGTGACGCCGGGCCAGACAACGCTCTCCCGCAGCTCCGCGGGCAGCCAGCCGGCACGCTGGTGTCGCAGCAGCCAGCGGTTGCCATCCCAGCGCAGTGCACACCAGGGCATGGGCCGTGGCCAGCCGGTATGGTCTGAGGCAAGAGTCAGCAGGTAGACGAGCGCCGCGATGCCTGCCAGCAGGCGCAGCGGCCACGGCAGCGCCGCCAGACTCAGGGCAGTGATGGCAGCAGCGGCGGCGGCCAGCAATATCAGCCGCAGCCACCGCGATGGCCTCAGCTCAACGCTCAGTACTGCGAGCGAAGCGGATGATTTCGTCGACAATCCTTGTCAGCTCCTCGTCCTGCGGCTGTTCCTTACCCAGAAACCAGGCGAACAGCTCGGTATCCTCGCACTCCAGCAGCCTGAGGTAGCGACCCAGGCCTTCAGCATCAAGCGCACGCACCCGGTGCTCCACGAACGGCTGCAACACCAGATCGAGTTCCAGCATGCCGCGCCGGCTCGCCCAGCGGATACGGCGGTACTCTTCCTCGGACAGCAACTTCTCAGACATCTGGCGATCTCGAAACGGTGGGCGCGGCTTTCGGCCTGCTGTCAGGCAGGCACTGCGGTGCACAGTGGGTTCAGGGTCGATAGGCAAGTGGCAGCGTGGGCTATACACTGCCGGGCCATGCCGATACGAGGCGGCATTATAGCCGCACGCGCAACGCACGCGGCACTGACCTCCGACAGCCATCTGATTTCTCGGGATGACATCATGAGTGAATCCATCTGGTCCACCCTCTTCCGGGAGAGCGGTGCTGAGCACCTCAGCGCCTCGCTCGCCGGGACCGCGGCGCCGCTGCCGGCGGCCGACGCGACCGTTTGCTGTCCGCTACCGGCAGCTATCATCGAAGTGGCTGGCCCTGACAGCGCCACCTTTCTGCAGGGGCAGCTTACCTGCCATCTGGAAAACATTACGCCCGAACGCGGCGCGCCAGGCGCGCAGTGCTCACTGAAGGGGCGTGTCCTGGCGACGTTTTTGCTGGGTCAGCCCGCGACCGGGCGCTACTGGCTGCGGCTGCCAGCCGATAATGCGGCGCTGACGACGCAGGCGCTCGCCAAATACATCGTATTCTCGAAAGCCACTATTGCGGTGGCGGACGACGTGGTCGTACTGGGCCTCTATGGACCGGCAGCAAGCGAGCTGCTGCGTGCTGCGGGTGCCAGCTGCGGTGGTCAGCACCAGACGGCGGCAATGGATGGCGGCCTGATCTATCAGCGCGATGCCGACGGCCTGCATTTCGAGTGCTGGCTGACCACTGCTGCTGCCAGCGCGCTGTTGCGCCAGCTCGGTCCTCGGCTGCAGCCGGTCGCCCCCAGCTTCTGGGAATTGCTCGATATCCGGGCCGGTGAAGCCGCAGTTGATGCCGCCACCCGCGACCAGTTTCTGCCGCAAATGCTTAACCTCGATGCCACCGGTGCCGTGCGTTTCGACAAGGGCTGCTACACCGGCCAGGAAGTGGTTGCCCGCGCCCATTACCGCGGTCAGGTGAAGCGGCGCCTGCGCCGTTTCAGCTGCACCGACCTGCCGGCGGACACCGTGACCGACGCCAGCGACTCCAGTGTCGGCACTGTGATTCTCAAGGCGCCGTCCGAGACCGGCTGGGAGCTGCTGGCCGTGGTGGCCGGGAGCGCCGGCGCTGTTTTGCGGGCAGGCGAGACCGCGCTGCGGGCGGAATCTCTGCCATATGCTATAAAAGAGAACATTGGTTAAGAGAGCCGCAACGCCGGACTCACGGCTGGACGCAGCGAGATCGATGTATGAATGAAGTATCCGAGCAGATTCGCGCGGAATTGCTGGAAGCGCTGGAAAACGATCAGCTGGTGCTGCCCACCCTGCCGGAAGTTGCCCTACAGGTACGGGAGACAGCTGCCGACCCGTACGTCGACATCCCAAAGCTTACCAGCGTCATTCAGAGCGATACGGCACTGACGGCCCGACTGATCAAAGTCGCCAACAGTCCGTTGCTGCGCGCCAGCCGTCCGATCGAAGACCTGAAGATGGCGGTGGGACGGCTCGGCATCAACTACACCAGCAACCTCGCCACCAGTCTGGCGATGGAGCAGATGTTCCAGGCCACTTCGGACGTAATCGACCAGCGTATGCGTGCTGCCTGGAGTCGCAGCACCGAAGTGGCCGCTATCGCCCATGTGCTGGCGCGCCACTACACCCGTCTCAAACCGGACCAGGCAACGCTGGCCGGCATTGTCCACCGCATCGGCGTGCTGCCCATTCTCACCTTCGCCGAGAATAACCGCCGCCTGCTGCGCGACAGCGATGCCCTCGATGCGCTGATCGAAGATCTGCACCCGCGGATCGGCAGGCGCATCCTGCAGAGCTGGGATTTCCCCGCCGAGCTGCAGCTCATTCCCGAGGAGCACCTCAACTTCGCACGCGCGCCCGCCACTGTCGATTATGCCGACGTGGTGATGGTTGCTTATCTGCAGAGCCTGCTCGACACCGGCCACCCGCTGACGCAGATGGACTGGAGCCAGGTCAGCGCCTTCGACCGGCTGGGGCTTGCGCCGGAAGTACACAGCGCCGACGACGAAGACCTCTCGGCCGAGATGGAAGCAGCCATGGCGCTGCTCAACGGCGACTGACCATCAGTCGCTGAGCTGCGCCACCTCCGGCAGGCGCCAGTCGATGGGCGGCAATCCCTGCGCCTGCAGCACGGCGTTCGTTTTCGAAAAATGACCACATCCGATAAAGCCGCGGTGAGCTGACAGCGGCGATGGATGCGGCGCGGCCAGCACAGTATGCCGCTGACGGTCGATCAGCTGCCCCTTGCGCTGGGCATGACTGCCCCACAGCAGAAAAACCAGCCCTTCCCGGTCCCGATTGAGCCGGTCCACGCAGGCGTCGGTGAAACGCTCCCAGCCTTTGCCCTGATGCGAACCCGCCCGGCCATGCTCCACCGTCAGCGACGCATTGAGCAGCAGCACGCCCTGCTCTGCCCAGGATTGCAGACAACCATGTGGCGCAGGCGGAATACCGAGATCGCGCTCCAGCTCCTTGTAGATGTTGACCAGCGATGGCGGCACCGGCACGCCGGGCGCGACAGAAAAACAGAGGCCGTGCGCCTGCCCCGGCCCGTGGTAGGGATCCTGGCCGAGTACCACCACCCGCACGCGCTCGAACGGCGTAGTATTCAGCGCGTTGAACCACTGTTTCGAGGGCGGGTAAATACGTTTGCCGGCGCGTTTTTCGGCGCGCAGAAACTCGCGCAGCGCGTCCATGTAAGGCTGTTCGAACTCCTCCGCCAGCACCCGCAGCCACGATGCTTCCAGCTGCACGCTGCGGTCGGCCGCAGTTACCGATTCACTCATAAGGTCCTCACCATCTTTCGCTCCGACTGCCACCCCGCCCGGCGGGTCGGCGCGGCCATGATACTATTCCGCGTTTTTCGCAACAGCCGCCAGGAGGTTATCGTGTCTGCGCGCGCTTCATCTCCAACAGTACGAGCCACGCTTCGCGAACGCTACGGTGTCTCCCGCATGCTGGCTTCCCATCCGGCCATGCGACAGCTGCGCCGCGAGGGCAATGTGCCTTCCATCCACGGCAACAAGCACTGGCCCTCCGCTGATCTGCTGATGGATTATCTCAGCGAGCATCCACCGCGCCGCGGCGTACGCGTGATGGACGTCGGCTGCGGCTGGGGATTGGCTGGCATCTACTGCGCCGTCCATCACCGGGCCCGCGTCACGGCGGTGGATGCCGACGATGCTGTATTCCCTTACTTGCATGCCCATGCAGATCTCAACAAGGTACGCATCACCACCCTGCGCAGCCGCTTTGAGCGCATCACCACCGCCCAGCTCAGCGAGATCGATCTGCTGGTTGCCACCGATGTCTGCTTCTGGGACGAGCTGGTGCGCCCCTGGCAGAACCTCATCCGGCGCGCCCTGCGCGCCGGCGTAAAGCGTATTGTCATCGCCGATCCGGAGCGCGCGCCGTTCTTCACGCTGGCCGAATATTGTATCGAGCGTTTCGACGCCGACCTGCTCGACTGGCGCAGCAAGCGCTATCCGCGCATCAGTGGTTCAATTCTCGAAATCCGCGCCTGACGCTTCACGGTAACGTCACCGCGCTGTCACAGCGTCGTCACCTGCGGGGCCCATGCTCGCGGTATGACGACGATGAACCGACTGTTGCAACGTATCCACCAGCATGATCTCCAGCTGCTGCTGTGGCTGGATATGTCGTTTCTCGGCAATCGCACCACCACGGCGCGGCTGGCATCCCGCACCGGCGATGGCTGGCTGCAACTGCTGCTGCCACTGACGCTCTGGTGGCTCGAGCCGGCCAGCGGTGGTCCGTTCTGTCTGCTGGTCGCTGTCGCTTTCTGCTGCGAGCGGCCACTCTATCTGCTGCTGAAAAACAGCTGTCAGCGGCGCCGGCCACCCGAGGCCATCCCCAGCTTCCGCAGCGTAATCCGCGCTTCCGACCGTTTCAGTTTTCCCTCCGGTCACACAATGGCAGCCTTTCTGCTGGCTACGCTGGCGACATTGCACTACGGTCTGCCGGCGTTGCCACTGTTCCTGTGGGCAGCACTGGTCGGCCTGTCGCGGGTCGAACTCGGCGTACACTTTCCATCCGATGTCATCGCCGGCGCCCTGCTCGGACCAGCCATTGCGCTGGTGACTTACACGGCCATGATTTCCTGAGACTGACGGCAGAGATTCCCGCTCGATGAAAATCCTCTATGGCGTGCAGGGCACCGGCAATGGTCATATCAGCCGCGCCCGCAAGATGGCTGCGCATTTCCGCGCCCGCGGTGCTGATGTGACCTGGCTGTTTTCGGGACGCGAGCGTGACCGTCTGTTCGACATGGAGGTGTTCGGCGATTTCGAACACCGTACCGGCCTCACCATGTCGATGCAGGCTGGCCGTCTCTCTTATCGTCAGACGGTGGCAGAAGCGAAACCGCTGCGGTTCCTGCGGGATGTGGCGACGCTGGATCTGGCGCCCTACGATCTGGTTGTCACTGATTTCGAGCCGGTGACTGCGTGGGCCGCGAAACTGCGCGGCAAGCCGAGTATCGGTATCGGCCATCAGTACGTATTCGCGCACCCGGTTCCGCGCAACCCGGGCAACCCGCTTGCCAACGGCGTGCTGCGCTGGTTCGCCCCGGCCACGATCGCCATCGGCCTGCACTGGCACCATTTTGACTGTGACATTCTGCCGCCGATTATCGATACGCGACTGGCGCCTACGGGAGAACGCAGTCATACGCTGGTCTATCTGCCCTTTGAGGATCAGGCGGCCATCACCGCCCTGCTGCATCGCTTCCCCGAACAGCGTTTCGTGCAGTATGCGCCGAGCCTCAGTGACAACATCCGCGGCAATGTCGTCCTGCGAAACACCTCGTTGCACGGTTTTCGGTCCGACCTCGTGGCCGCCACTGGCGTGATCTGTAACGCCGGCTTCGAGCTGGTCAGCGAAGCGCTGCATCTCGGCTTGCCCGTGCTGGTGAAACCGGTGCACGGCCAGATCGAGCAGCTTTCCAACGCACGCGCGCTGGCACAGCTCGGCTGGGGAACGGCCGTCAATAACCTCACCGAATCCATCCTCGCCGCCTGGCTGGCGGAGCGTACCGCTGTCCAGGTGCGCTACCCCGATGTCGCGGCAGCGCTGGTCGACTGGCTGCTGAGCGGCGAATGGAACAGCCATCATGCCTTATGGGAAACGCTCTGGGACTGCACCCGCGGGCCAGTTTCGCCGCATCAGTTCCGTGCAGCCGGGAATCGGATTTCTGCGAGAGGCCTCGCTGGCTGACGCTGCCGTTCTCGCCTCAAAACCTTCGCCTGGAACCAGCTCTTCAGTTGCACTGACTCCCGCCTGCGCTCAGAGTAGTGAACGCTCAGGTCATCAGCACGACTAAGTCAGCATCAGGCGATCGAGGAGAGCACTATGCGCGGCGCATGGCGAACAGTGGCGGCAGCTGGCCTGCTGACAGTACTCATAGGCTGCGAGTCAGCCTACTACCGCGGCATGGAACGACTCGGCATCCACAAACGGGACATTCTGGTGGATCGGGTCGAGGAGGTGCAGGAGGCCCAGCAGGAGGGCCAGGAGCAGTTCCGCTCGGCGCTGGAGCAGTTCCGGGCGCTGGTCAGTGTCGATGCCGGTGAGCTGGACGAGACTTACAAAAAGCTCGATGCGGAGTATCGCGATTCAGTCGCCGCTGCCGACCGCATCCGGGAGCGGATCAACAAGGTGGAATCGGTCGCGGAGGCGCTGTTTGATGAGTGGGAGTCGGAGCTGGGTCAGTATCAGAGCAGCGCGCTCAGGGCCGACAGCGCAGCCAGACTGCGCGAGACCCGCGAGCATTACAAGCGGCTGATGGCGGCCATGCGGCGCGCCGAGGCGCGCCTCGACCCGGTCCTGAAACCGCTGCACGATCAGGTGCTTTACCTGAAGCACAATCTCAATGCGCGCGCCATTGGCGCACTGCGCGGCGAGCTGGCCAGCATCGACGGTGATGTTGATGCGCTGGTGAAGGCGATGGAGCAGTCCATCGCCGAGGCGGACCGGTTTATTCAGCAGATGAATAAATAACGCCGGACTCGAAAAACGAAACGCCTGACGAAGCTGTTCGGTGGCACCGAACAGTCGTTGCCGGGACGAGCTTCGTAGCCCGTCTTTACCCGCAGGGACACCCGCTTCAGAACCCCACTCAGCGGGTTATCCCTGTTGATAAAGACTCATTCGGGAGCGCGTTACTCTGCGCTCTCCTTTACGCAGTCGACGAAATATTCCTTGCGGCCGTTATTTTCTTCCACAACGAAACCATGGATATCGGTTTCAAAGCCGGGGAAGCGCTCATTGAAATCGCGCGCGAACTTCAGATAGCTGACGATCGTCTCGTTGAACTGTTCGCCCGGGATCAGCAGCGGAATGCCCGGCGGGTAGGGCGTAACCAGCATGGCGGTGACGCGTCCTTCGAGCTCGTCCAGCGGTACGCGTTCGACCTCGCGGTGCGCCATCCTGGCAAACGCATCAGCGGGTTTCATTGCAGGCACCATATTGGAGAGATACATCTCCGTGGTCAGCCGTGCGACATCGTTTTCCTTGTAGACGTCATGAATCTGCTGGCAGAGATCACGCAGCCCCATCCGCTCGTAGAGCGGATAGCGCGCCACGAATTCGGGCATGATCCGCCACAACGGCTGATTCTGGTCGTAATCGTCCTTGAACTGCTGCAGCTCGGTCACCATGGTGTTCCAGCGGCCTTTGGTGATCCCGATGGTGAACATGATGAAGAACGAGTAAAGGCCGGTTTTTTCGACGATGATGCCATGCTCGGCCAGGTACTTGGTAAGGATGCCGGCGGGAATACCCCAGTCGGAAAAATCACC
The DNA here is from genome assembly GCA_029265075.1 of Gammaproteobacteria bacterium. Classification (GTDB taxonomy): domain Bacteria; phylum Pseudomonadota; class Gammaproteobacteria; order Pseudomonadales; family CAMLJR01; genus CAMLJR01. The sequence goes on from JAJUJZ010000007.1 coordinate 13,695, forward strand.
GTCCACGTCGAGGCCGGGCGTGATGACCGTTGCCTTGATCGGGTCGAGCATGTTGAAGCCTTCGGCGAGATCACCAAACCCGTGCCAGCGGTCACCCGCTTTCAGCGTCCAGTCTTCGCGCTCGGCCAGCCCTTCGTCCGAGAGGTAGTCCGGTCCCCAGACCTTGAACCACCAGTCGCTGCCCCACTCCTCATCCACCTTGCGCAGGGCGCGGCGGAAATCGAGCGCTTCGGCAATCGACTCCTCCACCAGTGCAGCGCCGCCGGGCAACTCCATCATCGCCGCCGCCACGTCGCACGAGGCGATAATGGCGTACTGCGGGCTGGTGGACGTGTGCATCAGATACGCTTCATTGAAGGCGTGGCGATCGAGATTACGGGTTTCGGAATCCTGCACCAGAATCTGGGACGCCTGCGACAGGCCGGCCAGCAGTTTATGCGTTGACTGCGTGGAGAAAATCATCGACTGCTTGCAGCGCGGACGCTCGGCACCGATGGCGTGATAATCACCGTAGAAATCGTGGAACACCGCATGCGGCAGCCAGGCTTCGTCGAAGTGGAGCGTGTCGATCTTGCCATCGAGCATCTCCTTGATCTCTTCGACGTTGTAGAGCACGCCGTCATAGGTGCTCTGTGTGATGGTCAGTACGCGCGGCTTGGTACCGACATCCTTCGCAAAGGGATGCGCAGCGATCTTGCGCTGGATGTTTTCCCACTCGAACTCTGCCTTCGGAATCGGACCGATGATGCCGAAGTGGTTGCGAGTCGGCATCAGGAACACCGGAATGGCACCACACATGATGATCGCGTGCAGGATCGACTTGTGGCAGTTGCGGTCGACCACCACGATGTCGTTCGGCGCCACCGTGCTGTGCCAGACGATCTTGTTGGAAGTCGAGGTGCCGTTGGTGACAAAGAAGAGATGGTCCGCCTGGAAGATCCGGGCGGCATTGCGCTCACTGGCAGCCACCGGGCCGGTGTGGTCCAGCAGCTGGCCGAGTTCGTCGACGGCATTACAGACGTCGGCACGCAGCATGTTCTCGCCAAAGAACTGGTGGAACATGTGTCCCACCGGACTCTTCAGAAAAGCGACTCCGCCGGAGTGACCGGGACAGTGCCAGGAGTAGGAGCCATCCGCTGCGTAATGGGTGAGCGCGCGGAAAAAAGGCGGTGCCAGTGAATCGAGATAGACACGCGCCTCCCGCACCACGTAGCGGGCGATGAACTCAGGCGTGTCCTCGAACATATGGATGAACCCGTGCAGCTCGCGCAGCACGTCGTTCGGCAGGTGGCGACTGGTTCGGGTCTCGCCGTAAAGGAAGATCGGGATGTCCTTGTTACGGAACCGGATTTCCTTCACGAATGCGCGCAGCCCCTGAATGGCGGCCGCGCCCTGATCAGCAATGAACTCCTCATCGTCGATCGACAGGATGAACGCGGATGCCCGGCTCTGCTGCTGGGCGAACGAGGAGAGATCGACGAAGCTGGTGACACCGATCACCTCAATACCTTCGCTCTCGATCGCCTTCGCGAGGGCCCGGATGCCGAAGCCGCTGGCATTCTCCGAGCGAAAGTCCTCGTCGATGATGATGATGGGAAACTGAAAACGCATGCAACCTCCGGCGGAGTGACAAAACCCGGCTCTCAGTCAGGGTCCAGACTGAGGCTGCCGGAGCGGAGCGGGCCGCGCGCCCGCGACCCCTCGAATAAGCGATATTGTGGCAGTTCAGGGGGGCCGGTGCGAGTCCGGGGCGGTGCCGCGTGTCGCCAGTCGCATCATCCTGAACGGGTCAGGCACTTTGGAGGTCGTCGGCAGAGTACTGTTCCGTCACGACCGGGAACATCAGCCATCGCGGCAGAGTCATAGGCCGTCACGAAACGGTAAAGATTGCCCCGTCACAATAGCGGCACGCCCCCGGGGGTGCCTTGCCGGTTTCGCGTGACTCCGGTTATAACAATCCAGACGCCCATTGGCTGGCGTGTATTGAGATACACACAGGCGAGGGATAAACGAATGAAAACGCAAATGACTGATGTGAATGTGAAAAATCTCTGCAGCCGGAAGCTGCTGGAACTCTGCACCACGGCCGAAGTTGGTCAGGAAGACCTGCTTGCCATCGTCGATGAGCTGCGGCAGCGCCGCCATTATCTCGACAAGCTCAGCAGCATGGACCGACTGAGCAGTCTGGCATCACTGCGCCGTCCCCACGGCGGCACCACCCACTGAACCCCGGTCCTCAGCCAGCGCGCCCTTGTAACGCGACCGAGCCCCACCACTATAATGCCGGTTGACGGCGCGGGGGCTCATGACCAGGGTGGCTCCTTCGCCTTACGCTGAACGGATCCGACCCATCTCATGCTGCGCCTGCTGCTCGTTGTCGCCGTCATCGCGGCTTATTTCTACTTCCGGCGCGTCGCTGCCCGGCTGCCACCAGCCCAGCGGCGGCGCCTGATGTTCCGTGCCATCGTCATCGGTGCCATCGCAGGTCTCACTGCGCTGGCTGTCACCGGACGCATGCACTGGGCTGCGCCGCTGCTGGCGGCGCTGATTCCGCTGCTTCGCGGCGTCGTGGTTCTCGCCATGCCACTGCTGGTACGGCTGCTGGGCGAGCGAGTACGGCCGCGCCCCGACCCGCACGGCCCTGCCAGCGGCGACAAGGGCCGCCAGCAGCCACCGCCCGGCCCGCGCGGCATGCAGCGTAGCGAGGCGCTGGCCACGCTGGGGCTGAGTGATCCGGTGAGCCGGGACGACATCATCCAGGCGCACCGGCGCCTGATCCAGCGCGTCCACCCCGACCGGGGCGGCAGCGACTATCTCGCCGCACGCATCAATCTGGCCAAGGATGTACTGCTGGGCTGAGTTTTAGCCGCCGCTCATCGGGTCATGCCGTCAGCTCAGCCATCTGACAGCTCTGTTTCCCGGAGGTAAACTTGGCACTATCGCAGTTGAGGCACCGGGATCCAGCCAACCGATGAGCACCGTCTACGTCATCCGCAACCAGCACGGCCAGTACCTGAACAGGCAGGGCGAATGGGTCGAAGCTCAGGAAGCCCAGAGTCTTTATCGCACTGCCCATTGGGACGAGGCGGTTAACTCGGTATTTGAAGCCAGCGCTCGTGATATCACCATCCGTGCCGAAGCTGTTTCGTGCCAGCTCGATGCGCGCGGGCTGCCGCAGCTGCACAAAGAGGCACCGCAACTGCCGCTGGCTGCCGAAGCTGAACCAGAGCCGCCAGCGGCACCCGCTGAGCCTGTCCACCCTTCCGGGGACAGCGAGCTCCCCACTGCGCGAACGGAAGTGGCGGCGGAGGCACACGGCGCGGACCTCTGAGCTTCCACGGAAGACTCACTGCACCCGCAACTATTGACGCAATGGCGTGGGCGCGTTTTCATGGCTGCTGTTGCCCTCCCGGGTGGCCCTGAAGCTGAGGTCCCATGATCAAGAAAGTGCTCATCGCCAACCGCGGTGAGATTGCCGTTCGCATCGCGCGCGCCTGCGCAGAGATGGGCATCCGCTCCGTCGCGATCTATACCGAGCCCGACCGCTACTCCCTGCACGTCAAGCGCGCAGACGAGGCCTACCGGCTGGGTGACGACCCGCTCGCGGGCTATCTGAACCCGCACCGCATCGTCAATCTCGCGGTGGAAACCGGCTGCGATGCACTTCACCCCGGCTACGGCTTTCTTGCGGAAAATGCCGAGCTGGCACGCGTCTGTCAGCAGCGCGGCATCGCCTTCATCGGGCCGGCGCCGGAAGTGATCAGTGCCATGGGCGACAAGACCGAAGCACGCCGCGCCATGATCGCGGCCGGGGTACCGGTCACACCCGGCAGCGAAGGCAATCTCGCCAGTCTCGAGCAGGCCCGCGCCGAAGCCACGCGGCTCGGTTACCCGGTAATGCTCAAGGCCACCTCCGGTGGCGGAGGCCGCGGTATTCGCCGCTGCGACAACGAGACGGAACTGGAGCGCAATTACGAGCGCGTCATCAGCGAAGCGACCAAGGCGTTCGGCAGTGCCGAAGTATTTCTTGAAAAATTCATCGTCGATCCGCGTCATATCGAGGTGCAGATCCTTGCCGATCGCCACGGCAATACGGTCCACCTGTTTGAGCGCGACTGCTCCATCCAGCGCCGCAACCAGAAGCTGATCGAGATCGCGCCCTCACCGCAGCTTACGCCGGAGCAGCGCCAGCGCGTCGGCGAGCTTGCCGTGCGGGCGGCGCAGGCAGTCGGCTACGAAAACGCCGGCACGGTCGAGTTTCTGCTATCGGGTGAAGACATCTACTTCATGGAGATGAATACCCGCATCCAGGTCGAGCATACGATTACCGAACAGATTACCGGCATCGACGTTGTGCGCGAGCAGATCCGCATCGCGGCCGGGCTGCCGCTGAGCTATCGACAGGAAGAAATCAGTCACCGCGGTTTTGCACTGCAGTTCCGGATCAACGCCGAAGACCCGCAGAACGACTTCCTCCCGAGCTTCGGCAAAATCAGTCGTTATTACGCCCCCGGCGGTCCCGGTGTACGGGTTGATACCGCCATCTACACCGGATACACCATTCCGCCCTACTTCGACTCCATGTGCCTGAAACTGGTGGTCTGGGGACTGCGCTGGGACGAGGCACTGGAACGCAGCATCCGCGCCCTCGACGACATGCGCGTGCAGGGTGTGAAAACCACGGCGGCCTACTACCAGCAGATTCTCCAGCACGAGGTTTTTCGTTCCGGCCAGTTCGATACCGGCTTCGTCGACCGTTACCCGGAGCTGCTGAACTACTCCAACAAACGCGGTCCGGAAGAGATTGCGCTGGCGATTGCCGCAGCCATTGCTGCTCACGGCGGCCTGTGACCCTCCGTCCCACACTTTTTAAGTTCGAAAAGGTACCCGCATGAACGCCAACAAGCCGATCCAGATCACGGACGTGGTGCTGCGCGACGGACATCAGTCACTGATCGCCACCCGGCTGCGCACTGAAGACATGCTGCCGATCTGCGACAAGCTGGACCAGGTCGGCTACTGGTCGCTGGAAGTCTGGGGTGGCGCGACCTTCGACGCCTGCGTCCGCTTCCTCAAGGAAGATCCGTGGGAGCGCCTGCGTCAGCTGCGCAAGGCACTGCCGAATACCCGATTACAAATGCTGCTGCGCGGCCAGAACCTGCTCGGCTATCGCCATTACGCCGACGATGTGGTGACGGCATTCGTTGAGAAAGCGGCCGCCAACGGCATCGATGTGTTCCGCGTATTTGATGCGATGAACGATGTCCGCAACCTGGAGACGGCGATCCGTGCGGTGAAATCGACCGGCAAACACGCTCAGGGTACCATCTGCTATACCACCAGCCCGGTTCATACCATTGAAGCGTTTGTCGAGCAGGCCCGCCAGCTGGCCGACATGGGCAGTGACTCCATCGCCATCAAGGACATGGCCGGACTGCTGACCCCCAGAACTACTGGCGAGCTGGTTACGGCCTTGAAAAACGCCCTGCCGCTGCCGATTTTCCTGCACAGCCACTCCACCTCCGGACTGGCGCCGCTCTGCCAGATGAAAGCCGTGGAGGCGGGCGTGGACCATATCGACACCGCCATATCCGCCTTCGCCGGCGGCACCAGCCACCCTGCCACCGAGACCATGGTGGCCTGGCTGCGCGAAACCGATCGCGATCCGGGCTTCGATCTCTCGCTGCTGCAGGAGATCGGCCACTACTTCTGGGAAGTGCGGAAGAAATATCATCAGTTCGAGAGCGAATTCACCCGCGAAGACGTCAGCGTCCAGATCAACCAGGTGCCGGGCGGCATGATGTCCAACCTTGCCAACCAGATGAAGGAACAGGGCGCACTCGATCGCATCGATGATGTGTTTCGCGAGATTCCGCTGGTGCGCAAGGATCTCGGCTACCCGCCACTGGTGACACCCACCTCGCAGATTGTTGGCACCCAGGCGGTGATGAACGTGCTGGCTGGCGAACGCTACAAGACCATCACCAACGAGGTAAAACGCTACCTCCACGGACACTACGGCGCCGCACCCGCCCCGGTCGACCCGGCCCTGCAGCAGCAGGCAGTGGGCAACGAGGCCGTCATCGACGTGCGCCCCGCCGACCTGCTGCCGGCAGAGCTGGATAAACTGCGCGCGGAGATCGGCGGTGTCGCGACCAGCGAGGAAGACGTCCTCACTTACGCCATGTTCCCCGACATCGGCCGTATTTTCCTCGAACAGCGAGCGGCCGGCACGCTGCAGCCCGAACCTCTGTTGCCGCCGGCTGGCGAAAGCGCCCGTCCCGTAACTGATGCCGTTGCCACCGAATTCAAGATCGACGTCCACGGTGAGAGCTACGAAGTGGCGATTACCGGCGTCGGGCTCCGCAAAACCGGCAAGCGGCATTTCTACCTGACCATCGATGGTCAGCCGCAGGAAGTGGTGTTTGAGCCGCTCAACGAATATCACATCGGTGAGCCCGCCGGCCGACCTCAAGCCAGCCGCGAGGGCCATGTTTCTACCACCATGCCCGGCAATATCGTGGCGGTCCTGGTGGTGGAAGGCGACGTCGTCACCGCCGGTCAGCCTCTGCTGGTTACCGAAGCGATGAAAATGGAAGCTGAAATTCAGGCGCCGCTGGCCGGCACCATCACCGCTATCCACGTTGCCAAAGGAGATCGGGTGACCCCGGGCGAACTGCTGGTCGAAATCACGCCCTGATTTCCAGCGGCAAAGGCGGACCTTTACGGTCCTCGCACCTGGCATGCAGAACCAGATCAGCCGCTGCAGATTGCGGGCGGCGTTACCGTTGACATCAATCCGGCAACCAGCTAGCCTCGGGTGCATGAACATGATCCCTGGACATTGCGAACGCCTGCTCGAGCTAGCGCTACTACTAGCGCAGTGAGTGCACCCCTGCCTGCCCCGCAGGCATCACCGTTTCGCAATTGTCACCACAGGATCAACCGATGCAACACACCACCCCCTCTCCCGTCTTGCCGATCCCGGTACTGCTTCTCGTATCAGCTCTACTGCGACTGCTGCGCAGTCGGTGTGCCATGAATTAAAGGCGGTGCACACCGGCTCCTGACCTGCCGCCAGTCCATTTTTTTGCCGCAGCGCGCCATCAGAGGCACAGGGAGCTGATCATGACAGCATTCAATTTCCGCAAATATCGCTCTACTCCGGTCGTTACTGGTCACGCCCGACGCTGGCCCGACCGCCGGCTCGAACATGCACCCCAATGGTGCAGCGTGGATCTCCGCGATGGTAATCAGGCATTGCCGCGCCCGATGAACATCGCACAGAAACAGCGCCTGTTCGATGAGCTGGTAAAAATCGGCTTCAAGGAAATCGAGGTCGGCTTCCCCGCGGCGTCGCAACCCGACTTCGATTTCGTCCGCCAGCTCATCGAGCAACAGCAAATTCCGGCTGACGTGACCATTCAGGTGCTGACTCAGGCGCGCCGCGAAATCATCGAGCGCACCTTCGAAGCATTGCGCGGTGTACCGCGGGCCGTGGTCCACGTTTATAACTCCACCTCCGTGGCGCAGCGCCGTGATGTCTTCCGTACCGACCGCGATGGTGTCCGCGCTATCGCCGTGCAGGGCGCACGCTGGGTGCAGGAATTTGCGGCACAACAGCCCGGTACCGAATGGATCTTCCAGTACTCGCCGGAAAGCTTTACGCAGACCGAGGTCGATTTCGCGGTCGAAGTGTGCCAGGCAGTCTGCGATGTATGGCGTCCGGACCACGGCCAGCCCGTCATCATCAACCTCCCCTCGACCGTCGAAGTCGACACGCCGAACGTGTTCGCCGACAAGATCGAGTGGTTTGGGGATCGCTTCCACTATCGTGATCACGTCACGCTCAGCGTGCACACCCACAACGATCGCGGCTGCGCGGTTGCAGCTGCGGAGCTGGCGGTACTTGCCGGCGCCGACCGGGTAGAAGGAACGCTGCTCGGCAACGGTGAACGCACGGGCAATATGGACATCGTTACCATGGCGATGAACCTCTACAGCCAGGGCATCGATCCGGCGCTGGACTTTTCTGACATGGCCGGCATGGTCAGCACCGTTGAAGCGTGTACCCGCATCGAAACACATGTACGCCACCCGTACGTGGGTGAACTGGTATACACCGCCTTCTCGGGCAGCCATCAGGACGCGATCCGCAAGGGGCTCGCTGCCCGCCAGCCCGACGATATCTGGGACGTGCCCTATCTTCCGATCGATCCGGCCGATATCGGGCGGAGCTATGAAGCGGTAGTGCGGGTCAACAGTCAGTCAGGCAAAGGTGGCGTAGCCTTTGCGCTGGCGCAGCACTACGGCCTCGACCTCCCGCGTCCCTTGCAGGTGGAGTTCAGCGGTGTTGTGCAGGCGGTATCGGAAGCAACCGATGACGAGGTGAACAGCATCGAGATTCACAATCTGTTCCACACCCATTATGTCAATCGGGCCGCACCGTGGCGGTTGCAGGGTTACCGTGTGCAGGCCAGCGGTGACCAGGTCGAAGTGCGCGCTGAGCTCGATCGCAACGGTCATGTGATCATTGCCACCGGCCGTGGCGCGGGCGCGCTGGCGGCGCTGGTTGCGGCTTTTACTTCTGTCACGGCAACCGAGGTGGCGATCGTCGATTACCATGAACACGCCCTCGGTGAAGGCACCAATGCGCAGGCAGTCGGCTATCTCGCCGCCTCCATCGGCGGCCGTGAGCAGTGGGGCGTCGGGATTGCCGAAGACTCGGTACGCGCCGCCTTCAATGCGCTGTTGAGTGCGGTCAACCGCGCGGTACCCGCAGCGCGGGAAGCCGTCGCCTGACTCAGTCCCACACGGCGGCCCCAGACCAGTGGCGGCCGCCCGCCGCACGCGTTACTGTGCCGAACTGATGTGTGAAACAGCTGGGACAAGGAGCGCTGCAGCACCATATGCAGAGTCTGGCTTTTTCTGTTTACGACACCGAAATAACCGCTTTCGTGGTGGCGGCCGTGCTATTGCAGCTGGCCGCCCTGCAAGCTGCTCTGGAAGCCATCCTCAAAAGTCGCACCGCCCCGGGAGCCATCGCCTGGTCGCTGTCGCTCACCTTTCTGCCGCTCTTCATGCTGCCGCTGTGGTGGATTTTCGGGCGACGCAAATTCAAGGGTTATGCGCGGGCCAAGCGGCGCGGCACCTCCCGCATCAGCCAGGTAGCGCGCGATCTGCACGCCCAGCTGCTGCAGTACGATGCTGGCCATGGTCAGACGCTGGGTGCCATCCGTAACCTCACCCAGATGCCGACCACCGAGGGCAACAGCGTAGAGGTGCTGATCGATGGCGCTGCGTTTCAGGCGGCCCTCGAACGCATCATCAGGGAAGCGGAGCACTACCTTCTCATCGAGTTTTACATCCTGCGCGACGACAACATCGGACTCGCCCTGCGTGACCTGCTGATCGAAAAAGCGCAGCAGGGCGTCGAGATCCATGTGCTGTACGACGAGATCGGCAGCTTTCAGCTGAGCCGGGGCTATATCGACCAGCTGCGCAATCATGGCATCGATATCCGCTCGTTCCATACTACTAAAGGCCGGCGCAACCGCTTCCAGATCAACTTCCGCAACCATCGCAAGACGGTGATCGCCGATGGCCGGGTCGGCATGACCGGCGGCAGCAACATTGGTGACGAGTATCTGGGACACGACGCCTGGCTCACGCCCTGGCGCGACACCAATATCGTGGTGCGCGGTCCGGCTGTGCAGTGTCTGCAGCTGGCGTTTCTGGAGGATTGGTTCTGGGCCTGCGACCGGGTGCCCAGACTCAACTGGGTACCCGAGACAACCGGCGCGGTGTGCGCCACTATCGTCCCGAGCGGCCCTGCGGATTCGGTGGAAACCTGTCTGCTCTATTTCCTGCAACTGATCAGCATGGCCAAACGGCGGCTCTGGATCGTCAGCCCTTACTTCGTGCCCGACAGCGCCATCCTCAGCGCGTTGCAGCTGGCTGCATTAAGAGGCGTGGATGTCCGCATCATGCTGCCAGCGCGGGCCGACAACCGGCTGGTGCAGCTCGCCTCCTACGCGCTGATGGATGAGATCCAGCGCGTGGGGGTACGCCTGTACCGCTTTCAGGATGGCTTCCTGCATCAGAAAGTGTGGCTGGTGGATGATGAGACGGTGTCGATCGGTACCGCCAACCTCGACAACCGTTCGTTCCGCCTCAATTTCGAACTTAGCGTGCTGGTCACCGACCGCGATACTGCCGTGCAGGTCGAGCGCATGCTGGAGAATGACTTCCGTCACTGCCGGGAGATTGAGCCCGGCATCTTCCAGCGTCATGGCTGGCCATTCCGGTTGTCAGTTCGGCTCGCCTACCTGCTGGCGCCGATTCTCTGATTCAGACGCCCCAGCTGTTGCCCTGCAGTTCGTGGCATAACGCCAGCATCAGCAGCCGCTGGGCCGGTGTGAGCAGGGGGAAAGCAAGACCGTAATGGAACGGCAGCCGCTCATCGCGGGCATCCCGACCAAAATTGCGCTTCACTTCGGCGGTCAGCTGCAGGGTCTGCCGGGCACCGGCCACCACTGGCTGCGCAGCGATATCGAGCTGAGTGACGACACTGCTCAGTTCGCGCTCCAGCGCCACCCTGGCGCCAGCCGGGCTGATATCAACAAAGCGACCGGCCGTGCGCGCCGTGGCGATGCCGATACTCGAACGTGCGGTCGCCTCGAGTGCCAGCTGAAAGGGAAAGCGCTGGTTGCGTCGCAGCGGCTCGAACTGCAATGCCACCGGCCAGCTGAGATGCAGATAACTGAGCGGCGACTCGACCTGGGTCGTCAGGGTAGTGCGAAACTGGACTATGCCGGACTGCATGGCGAGCCGTACATCGAGGCTCATGCCATCGTAGAGCAGCACTTGCGGCGGTTTGCGATGGAAGCGGACGAGAACGCTCTCTTCCGGCATGAACCCGACTAACAGGGCTTCGCAGGGGTAATGTTTGTAGTCACGACCGATGAAGTCGAGCTGGAGGCGCGCGCCCACTGGCGGCCGCAGATCGGCGAAGTTCATGGCGTCGGTACCCCTGATGATGAGCGGAAATCGGCCCGTGCCGGACGACGCCAGTGAGTTTAGCAGGCCGCCCCTCTCACGCGCTGAAAGATATCAGCGTTCCCCCGTTTTTACCATGCGCATTCACAGCCGGGCACAGGCGAAACAGTATACGTAACGGGCGTTCGGATCATTCCAGCGCACCAGATCGTCCAGCCAGCGCCCGACCATGCTCAGCACCGGGTGCTGCTGCGCCTGCGCGAGCAGGGTGTCTGCGCGTCGCTGGCCGATCCATACGGCGACGCTGCCGCTCAGCTCACGCAGCAGAAGTTCGCCGGGCGCCAGCGGTGGCTCGATGATTTCCGGATGGTATCGTTCCAGCCCGGCGAGCCGGGCGGCAACGGCGATCGCATCGCTGAGCGTGCCCAGCTGGTCAACCAGCCCCAGCCCGACAGCTTCACTGCCAGCCCAGATACGCCCCTGTGCCAGGTTCTCGACCCGCGCGACGGGAAGCCCCCGCCCGTCGGCAACCAGGCCGACAAACTGCTGGTAGCCGTGTTCGATGCTGGCCTGGATAGCGCGCGCAGCGGCCGGCTCCAGCGGGCGGTCGATGCGCAGCGAACCCGCCAGCGGCGTGGTGCCGACACCGTCGCTGTAAATACCCCAGCGCGCCAGCGTCTCGTTGATACTGGGCAGCACACCGAAGATGCCGATGGACCCTGTGATGGTGGCTGGCGTAGCCAGAATGCGATCAGCATTCGCGGCAATCCAGTAGCCGCCCGACGCAGCCACACTGCCCATCGATACCACCAGTGGCTTGCCGCCAGCCTTGAGCGCCAGCAGCTCCTGGCGGATGATCTCCGAGGCAAACGCGCTGCCGCCTTCGCTGTCGACCCGCAACACGACCGCCTTGATCTCGTCGTCCAGCCGCGCTTGCTCGATCAGCGACGCCAGTGAATCGCCGCCCACCACGCCGGCCTGCTGTTCACCATCGAGAATCATGCCGCTGGCAACAATGACGCCCACGCGCGGTTTATCAGACGGGCTGAGCAGATGCCGACTGGCCCGGAGGTAGTCCTCAGCGAGTATGCCGCGAAAGGCGCCGTCGGCATCGGCCCCGACCTGAGCGATCAGCCACTGCTGCACTTCGCGTCGCGATTTCAGCTCGTCCACCAGCCCGCTCGCCAGCGCCGTCTGGGCAGTGTTGCCACCCTGCGCCGCCAGCTTGCGGTCAATGTTGAGGACATAGTCGTCCAGCGCGGCCAGCGGCAGCGAACGCCGCTCGATCACGCCGGCCCGATACTGATCCCAGAGCTCGCCCAGCCAGCGCCGGTTGTTGGCGGCCGCTTCGTCGGACATGTCGTTGCGCAGCAGCGGTTCGACTGCGGCCTTATGTGTCCCCACGCGGAACACATGAAATCGCACCGCCAGCCGGTCAAGGGCATCGCGCAGATAGTGATTGAAGATGCCATAGCCCTCGAGCAGTACCGCGCCCATCGGGTTGAGAAAGATCCTGTCTGCCTGGGCGGCGATCCAGTACTGATCCTGGCTGAAGCTGTCGCCCACCGCGACCACCGGCTTGCCACTGGCGCGGAAGCGGCTGATCGCCTGGCCCAGCTCCTGCGCCTTGCTGAGCCCGCTCTGCGTCAGGCCATCCAGCTGCAGCACCAGCAGCCTGATGCGATCATCGTGCGCTGCCAGCTCGATGGCCTGAACCAGATCGCTCAGCAGGGTTTCCTCTGCGAGCGCGCCACCACGTGCCAGCGCTGCCAGCGGGTCGACGTAGGCGCGCTGATCAACCAGTGCGCCTGTCGGGGCCACGACCAGCGCACCACCATCCGGCACCCCCGGTGTCCGATCCTGCACCAGCAGACCAATGATGACCGCCAGCACCACCAGAAACAGGGCGTTGAGAATGAGACGGCGGACGCGGTCGATGGTCCGCCAGATACCGCGCAGCAGGCGGCTCATGCCTGTTCTCCGGTTGCCTGGTTATCGATGACGGTCCGCTCCCGCCCCGCACGCGCTGCCCAGCGGATATACAGCGTGGAGGCCAGAAAGAGCAGCACGGCGCAGATCATTTCGATCCAGTCGAGCAGGCGCACCCCGGCCTTGAACACATTGGGTACGGCGATCGTAAAGTAGAGCAGCGACAGAAAGGCAGCCCAGGCGTTGGTGCGCAAGCCTCCGCGCCACAGACCGGGCAGCAGTATCAGCAACGGAATCGCGAGCAGCGCCCAGATGACAGCGTTGGGTTCACGGCCATCGGATGGCCATACCAGTGTCGCCAGCGACAAGGCCGCCAGCAGTCCCAGATAACTGGCGATAGTCACCCACCATGCGAGCCGGGCGCGTTGTTCCAGTGCTGTCATGAACGTTCCAGAAGTTGCCGCGCCAGGATCGCAATCCGTCGGCCAAGCGCGCGACACAGCTCAGCCTCGGTCTCATCCACCGCACGCCGCCCTTCGGCGCCCGCCCAGTGCGAAGCGCCATAAGGCGTACCGCCACCGGTGGTGGTCAGCAGACCGCGCTCGCCATATGGCAGCCCCGCCAGCACCATGCCGTGGTGCAGCAGCGGCAGCATCATGGAGAGCAGGGTCGATTCCTGACCGCCGTGCAGACTGCTGGTGGAAGTGAACACAGCGGCCGGCTTGTCCGTCAAAGCTCCACTGAGCCACAGCGAAGAGGTCGAGTCGATGAAATATTTCAGGGGCGCGGCCATGTTGCCGAAGCGCGTCGGACTGCCGAGCAGCAGCCCGGCGCAGTCACGCAGATCGTCGGCCTCGCAGTAGAGATGTCCCTCATCGGGAATGCCAGGTGCTGTCTGCTCGGTTACCGGCGATACCGGCGGCACCGTGCGGATGCGCGCCGTCATCCCGGCGAGCGCCACACCGCGCGCGGCCTGCAGCGCCATTTCGCGCGTCGCGCCAGTGCGGCTGTAGTAAAGAATGAGGATGAAAGGCTCGTCCGTTGCATCGCCACTCATTGCCTCGGCTCCGCAGCTGCGCTCACAGCAGCTCCAGCACGCGCTCAGGCGGCCGCCCTACCACAGCCCGCTCGCCCCGCCGGACAATCGGCCGCTCGATCAGTCTGGGCGTCTGCACCATCGCCTCGATCAGGGCTGCATCATCCAGTGAGGTGTCGGCCAGCCCCTGCTCCCGATACGCCTCTTCGCCAGTGCGTAACAGCTGGCGCGGCGCCATGCCGAGCGCTGCGAGCAGGTCACGCAGCTCCTCAGCCGAGGGAGGCTGCTCGAGATACGGCACGATGCGCGGCTCGATACCGCGCTCCTGCAACAGCTGCAGCGCCTGACGTGATTTACTGCACCGGGGGTTGTGATAGAAAACGATATCGCTCATGCGGGTTGCGTGACTCCCTGAGTGGCGCATCGACAAGGTTCGGCAACGGTGCCGAAAAGCGGCCCGTGATTATACACGGCGGCCTGTCATGACCAAGCTGGCGGCACTCCGGCAGCGCCTGACGGGCTCGCCCCAGCTGCGCACTGCCTTCAGCTTTATCGCATATCTCTGGCAGCGGGTGGATGAAGACGACTGTCTGCACAGCGCCTCCGCCCTCACCTACATCAGCCTGTTCGCACTGGTGCCACTGGTAACCGTCGCCTACGCCATGCTCGGGGCGGTGCCGGTGTTCGCTGATCTCGGTGAGCGTATCCAGGTCCTCATTTTCACGCACTTTGTACCCAGTACTGGCGAGGAGATAGCCAATTATCTCAGTCAGTTTTCCGAGCAGGCGCGTAACCTTCGTGCCGCCGGCATTGCAGTACTGATGGTCACTGCCATCACCACCATGATGAAAATCGAGCAGACCCTTAATCACATCTGGCGGGTGCCGCGCGGCCGCTCCATGCTGTCGAGCCTGCTGCTCTACTGGGCGGTACTGTCATTCGGCCCGCTGCTGGTGGGACTGGCATTTGCCATCACCACTTACCTGATGTCCTTTCGCAGCGTACTCGACCGCGTCGACCTGCTCGGCATCAGTTCCATGCTGTGGACGCTGGCGCCCTGGCTG
The DNA here is from genome assembly GCA_029265075.1 of Gammaproteobacteria bacterium. GTDB lineage: Bacteria > Pseudomonadota > Gammaproteobacteria > Pseudomonadales > CAMLJR01 > CAMLJR01. Next base: position 28,722 of record JAJUJZ010000007.1, read on the forward strand.
CTGACCAGCAGCGCCTTCGCCCTGCTGTTCGCTGCCGTCCCCAACTGTCGCGTCCCGGCTCGCCACGCATTGCTCGGCGGTGCTGTGGCCGGCCTTTGCTTCGAGGTGGCGAAGTATCTGTTTGCCCGCATTGTCGCCCATGCCAGTTATCAGATGGTTTACGGCGCCTTTGCGGCGCTGCCCCTGTTCCTGCTGTGGATCTGGCTGTCATGGGCCATCCTGCTGGCTGGCGCCGAGTTCGTGCACGCGCTGTCCAGTTTCGGGGGCCGCAAGATCGGCCACATTCCCGGTCTGGTGGTGGCACTGGCTATACTGCAACACCTCTGGAAGCAACATCAGCAGGGGCTCAGCGTCACGGAACGCGACCTGCTGCAGCAGAACTGGCTGCTCGGCCGCTACAGTCTTTCGCATGACCGCTGGGTGACTGCCCGCGACCAGCTCGCCGCTGCTAACCTGATCAAGCGCACCGAGAGTGGCGCATACGTAGTGGGACGTGACCTGCACTGCTATTCGCTATGGGATCTGGTGGAACACCTCGACCTGCTGCCGCGCGAACTGGCCCGGCTGGCGCACTATCCTGACCCCTGGCTGCAGCGGAGCCGTACCGTGCTAGAGTCCCTCCGGGAGTACAATCGCCGCCAGCTCGACGTACCACTGGCGCAGCTGTTCGACACTGCGGCCGCCACGGACCCGGCCCCGGACACCTGCTTGCAGGGCGTCGCGGCCACCGACAGGAGTCATTCGTGAAGCGTTTTTTTTTAGCCCTGCTGACTTTGCCGCTCACTCTGCTGCTGATGGCCTGCAGTGAACCCGATTACCACACGCTGGACGGCAACCACGGCGATTTTGCCGATCTCCGGGGCCGGCATATTCTGATCAATTACTGGGCGGCGTGGTGCAAGCCATGCATCAGTGAGCTGCCAGAACTTAATCGCTTCGCCGCCGCGCATGGCGACCGCGTGGCCGTTTTTGCCATCAACTACGATGGCATCGATGAAACATTGCTGCGGCAGCAGGTCAGCGAGCTCAACATCGCTTTCCCCGTGCTGCTGGCCGACCCGGCGGAACAGCTCGGCTATCAGCGCCCGCAGGTGTTGCCTACCACGGTAGTCATCGGTCCGGATGGAGCCGTGCTGGAACTGCTGCAAGGACCACAGACTGAGGCGTCGCTGGCGGCGGCAGTCGGCTTTGAGCTGCCTGCAGATGATGAGGTATTGCCATGAAGGAGGGACGGCGCGGACTGGTCAGCGGCCGGGTCCAGGGCGTCTGGTACCGTGCGTTCACGCGGGAGCGGGCAGTGGCAGCCGGGGTCACCGGCTGGGCACGCAACCTGAGCGACGGACGTGTCGAAGTGGTTCTGTATGGTGTGTCCGGGGCCGTGGACCACGTTGCCACAGCACTGCTGGCCGGCCCGCCTGGAGCGCGGGTTGACGCCATCGACTGGGAGCCCTGGACACCTGCGGATGGGCAGCCGCCCACAGATTTCGTAATCGGCTGAGCGTCCGCGATCCCCTCATCTATACTCCCGGGGTAGCTACAACAACGGACTCTGTCATGATCCTCCGGCGTATCCGGCCTCGCTCTCTGCTCTGCCTCGCGATGGCCGGCGCGCTGTCGGCACCTGGCCTGGCAGCGGAACTGTCGTCGCGCTGGCTTACCGCGGCCTATGACGCCTGCATGGCAGCCAGCGGCACCGACTGCGACAACCCCGATTACCTCCAGACCGAAGCCCGGCGTCTGGCCAGCCACGATATCGCGCGCCGTGCTGCTGTGCGCGGCAACCAGCAGGAGCGGCGCGCGGTGCGCGAGCTGCTCGCCAGCCATCCCGGACTGTGTGCCGTACAGCTGCGCCAGTACTGTCGGGAGCAGGGCAGCTGCAGCCGCAATACGCAGGCGCTGTGCGAGACGGTGAGTACCCAGCGCCAGCAATGCATCACGCAGGCCACCCAGTTCTGCCGGCAGCACCGGCTGCGCAACTGCGACGATATGGTGGCCCGGCAGTGTCCTGCAAAGAGCGGCGATGTCGACGCCCTGCTGGGCCGCTACCCCGGTCTCAATGCGACTCAGGAAAGCCGGATTCGCCAGCTGGCGACGCAACTCGACAGTGGTGACGCCTCCCAGCTCGGCAACGCCTTCCGCACGCTGCTGGGTTTACTGGGTCTGCGCTGACCTGACGCCATGTCATTAGCTGCTCGCCCGGCAAAAAAGCAGCATGCAAAAAGCAAAAAGCCCCACCGAGGTGAGGCTTTTTTTGCGCGGGAGAACTCAGTCGCGCGGCTTTTCAACTTCAGCAGCCACGACTGCAACGACGCGGCGGTTTTCACGGCGACCTTCTTCCGTGTTGTTGTCCGCGATCGGACGCTCTTCACCGTAACCGACCGATGTCAGACGGGCCGGATCGATGTTGAAACGCTCAACCAGGACAGTGCGGACCGCATCTGCACGCTCCTGCGACAGCTTCTTGTTGTAGCTGTCGGTGCCGATGCTGTCAGCGTGACCTTCGATCTGAGCCGTGGTGCCGCCGTATTTGCGGAGGAACCGGGCCACTTTTTCGATTTCGTCCATGTACTCTTCGCGTACTTCCGAACTATCGAAAGCGAACAGCACTTCCATGCGGATGGTTTCAGTCTGCTTCAGCACGTATTCGCAGCCGTACTCATCGACTTCGCGACCACGCGGAGTGTTGGGGCAGCGATCCCGCTCGTCCGGTACCCCGTCACCATCGCTGTCGACCGGCGCTGCCGGTACGGGCTCAGGCGCGGGCTCGGGTGCCGGCGCGGGTGCGGGACTGCCGCCCAGTGCGTAGCTGATGCCGAGCGTATAGATGCCGTGCGTCTGCTCGCTGTCGAACGAATTGACGGCGCGCGCGTCGGCACGCAGCGACCAGCGATCGCTCAGGTGATAGCGCACACCCAGACCGATGTTCCCCAGCGTCTCGTCGGAACGGTCGCTGCCATCGACGTCGAACTCACCGTGGCTCACACCGGCAGCCAGGTACGGTTCCCAGGCGCGGTTGGCGCCAAAGCGGCCAAAGTAGTACAGCATATCGAGACCGAGCCGGGTGAAATCGGCTTCGCCGGTGCCGCGTTTGATATCAACCGAATCGGCCTGACCGTAACGGAGCTCGACACCAAACCGCTCAGTGAGGCGCGCTTCCGCACCCAGCTGATAGTAGACGTCGTCGTCGAGGTTGGTATCACTGTCCCACTCGATCCAGCCCACCGCGGGGTTGAGATAGAGTTTGCCAGCTTCTTGCTGCGCAAGCCCGGCGGCCGGCAGCGCTAAAGCTGCCGCTGCGAGCAGCGAAAGGTAGCGTCGCTTAATCTTAATCATGTTGCCTCCACGTTGTTGTCATTTGTCCTGCAGAACCGGAACGGGCCTTGAAACCGCCTGGCGTTGGAAGGGCCGCGATTATACGCGCGTCCCAATCCGTCCACCAGTGCCGCTTCACGCACTATGCGCAGAAGGTGAACTATTCACCATACCGGTCAAATATCGTTACGACGACGCACCGTCAATCGACGAGTCCGCCAGCTGCCGGACCAGAGCAATGGTTATGCGCCGCTTTGTGACAAGAGAGAAGTTATCAAGTTTCTCAACCAAATTGACCAAGTCCGCAGAATCACGGGAAAAGCGCGTGAGAATATAGGAAGGAACACCCTCAGCGAGCTGCAGTCCACGGCGCGTTGCCAGCTCGGTCAGCAGCGCATGCCGCCCGGCATCGTCGAGCGGCTCGAGGCGATAGCAGCCACCCCAGCCCAGCCGCGACTGCAGATCCGGCAACCGGCACGGCAGCGCGGCAGGCGCCATGGTCGCACTCACCAGCAACTGACCACCCCGCTGCTGCAACCGGTTGAACAGATGGAACAGCGCCTCGCACCAGGCGCTGTCGGTCACGACGGCATCGATATCGTCGAGGCAGAGCAGCTCCGCCTGCTCCAGGCCATCGGTAACCTCGACCGGATCGAGTCCAGCCTCCGCCAGCTCCGCCAGCGGCAGCAGCCAGACGCGTGCTCCACCATCGCGGGCCAGCCGCTGCGCCGCCGCGGCCTGCAGCAGATGAGTACGACCGGAATGCGCAGGACCCGCCAGAAAAAAGACGCCCGGCGTTGCGGAATTGACCCATCGTTCCAGAGTCGCCACGGTGGCCTCATTGGCCGGCACCGTGACGAACGACGCGAATGTCTTGCCCTCCGGAAACCGGAAGCCCAGCGGAAGCTGGCGCCACTCAGGCACGCTGCTGCTCATCGGTTAGCGCCCACGCCAGTGATAGGTGAGATCGGCCTCGCCAGCGACCGGTGTAGCCGCCGCCAGCGTGCGGTCCAGCGCCAGCATCCGTTGCAGATGCTCCACGCCGCCCTGGCTTTCGAGACCCAGCAGAATGCGGTCATCGGTAACCCGCAGCAGTTGCACCGAACCCACCTCGGGCAGTTCGGCAAAATAGCGCAGCGCGGCCGTGTAGCGCTCGAAGTTGCTGATGCCGGTGAGCGCGATACGCAGCTGCGCCGAGTCGCTCGCCGCGCCCGGCTGCAGCGCGTACTGATCGGCCAGGCCGCGCGCGACAGCTGCCAGCCCCCGGGCCAGAAAAGCGTCGCGATCCGCGTCTTCGACATCGAGCGTGGTGCGCTGATCCCCTGCCGCGAGCCGCCAGCTGCCCAGCCAGCGACCGTCACTCAGTTCGATGATGCGGGCACCCACATTGGCCACCGTGCCGTAGCGTTGCGAAGCATCTTCCAGCGCCAGCCCGTCGAGCGCCCAGACCTCGTCAGCGGAAATGCGCGTCAGATCATCCAGATCGAGCAGCGGGAAACGCAGCAGCAGCCCCCGCTGCCGGGCTTCGGCCCGCAGCGCCGCCACCAGCTCCGGGTGGGTGAACTCGCTCACCAGTACCCGGCCGTCGATCTCGTCCTTGGCGATCCACATCATGACCACCGGCCGATTGGCGCCCCACAACGGCAACCCCGCACCCTGCACCAGCGCGTTGACCGGCTGCTCTGCAAACTTCAGCACTGCCACCAGTGGCGTTTCCGCATCCTCCTGCCGGTTCTGGTCATAGCGATACTGTTCGAGATAGCGTGTCGCGTTGCTGAGCTCGGTCTGCAGGCCCGCGGTCTGCGGTGCCTCCTCGCGCCCCGTGAGCCGCACCAGCAGCTGCGCCAGTCCCTGCCGCGCAGCAGCATCCAGCGCCTGGCGTGACTGGTCGCTGACCGGCACTTCCGCCTGGTAAAGATTGGCGAGCTCGTCGGCATGAAGCGGTGTCACGCTCAGCAGCACGCAGATCACTAGGGCAAACAGTCTCATCGATATGCCACCGGTCTGTTCTGAAACGCCGCATTCTATCAACACGGAACGCGCGGCGCGCCGCCACAGGCTGACGCAACTGCCCAGCCCCTGTAGAATACGCGCCCTTCCCCTTAGCCAGCCTCCGGACATGTTCATGAGCGACTCATCCTCTTCCCGCCCCGGCCTCAGTTACCGCGACGCCGGTGTGGATATCGATGCCGGCGACGCGCTTGTCGAGCGCATCAAAGCGGTCGCCAGAAAGACCCACCGCCCCGGCGTACTGGGTGGCCTGGGCGGCTTCGGCGCCCTGTTTGAGCTGCCTGCGGGCTACCGGCAGCCCGTGCTGGTGTCAGGCACGGACGGCGTCGGCACCAAACTGAAACTGGCCATGGAGCTCGGCACCCACGACACCATCGGCATCGACCTGGTCGCCATGTGCGTCAACGATCTGGTGGTGGCTGGCGCTGAGCCGCTGTTCTTCCTCGACTATTACGCTACCGGCCGTCTCAACGTCGACACCGCCGAGCAGGTGGTGATCGGCATCGGGCGTGGCTGTGAGCTGGCCGGCTGCGCCCTGGTCGGCGGTGAAACCGCTGAGATGCCAGGCATGTACGAGGGCGGCGATTACGATCTGGCCGGCTTTGCGGTCGGTGTGGTCGAAAAAGACGAAATCATCGACGGCAGCCAGGTGCAGGTCGGCGATGTGCTGATCGGCCTCGCTTCCAGCGGCCCGCACTCCAATGGTTACTCGCTGATCCGCAAGATTATCGAAGTCAGCGGCGCCGATCTTCAGCAGCCTCTGGGTGACACCACCCTGGCGAAGGCACTGATGGAGCCGACCCGCATTTACGTGAAGTCGATCCTGGCTGCCCTCAGGCAGGGCACCATTACCTCGCTCTGCCACATCACGGGCGGCGGTCTGGTGGAAAACCTGCCGCGCGTCCTGCGCGACGAAACGCGTGCGGTGGTTGACCTCACCAGCTACCAGCGGCCGGCAGTATTCGACTGGCTCCAGCGCGAAGGCGGCGTCGCCCCGCGCGAAATGTACCGCACCTTCAACTGCGGCATCGGCATGGTGGTGTGCTGCCGTCCCGAGCACCGCGACGCACTGCTGCAGAGTTTTGCTGCCAGCGGCGAACAGGCATTCGTGCTGGGCGAAATTGCCAGCCGCGCCGCCGGCGAGGAGCAGGTGGAGCTGCGCGGGCTGGATGCATTCAATGGCTGAGGCTCGCTGCCGGGTGGTGGTGCTGATCTCGGGCACCGGCACCAACCTGCAGGCGCTGCTCGACACCTTCGCTGCGGCCGACAGCCCTGCAGAGATCGTCGGGGTGGTGAGTAACCGGCCCGGCGTCGGTGGACTCGAGCGCGCGGCGCGGGCCGGTGTGGCCACCGCCGTGGTGGACCACCGCGATTTCCCCGATCGGGCGGCATTCGATGCCGCCCTGCTCGACAAAGTGGCCTCGTTTGCGCCTGATCTGGTGGCGCTGGCCGGCTTCATGCGCATCCTGGGCGCCGAATTCGTGCGGCACTTTGCCGGACGGCTCATCAATATCCACCCTTCCTTGCTGCCCCGCTACCCTGGTCTGGACACCCACAAACGGGCGATCGAGGCTGGCGACAGCCACGGTGGTGCGACCGTGCATTTTGTCACCGAGGAGCTCGATGGCGGGCCGGCCATCGTGCAGGCGGCGGTTCCCATCCTGCCGGACGACGATCCCGGTGCCCTGGCCGCCCGGGTACTGACGGTCGAGCATCAAATCTATCCGCTGGCGGTCGAATGGTTCGCCAGCGGCCGCCTGGCGCTGCGCGACGGCCAGGCGCTGCTGGACCGCCAGCCGTTACCGGCCGGCGGTTATCGCTTCGAGGAGTGACAAGGATGAGAATCTCCACCTGGCTGGTTACGACGCTGCTGCTGATCGCTCAGGGCGTCAGCGCGCTCGATCCGTTCGAGGCGAGTTATACCAGCAAGTACGGCGTGCTCAGCGCGTCCGGCTCGCGCTCGCTGGAACCCGGTGAGGAAGGCACCTGGCTGCTGCAGCACAACGCACGACTGCTGCTGGTCACCGTGGCCGAGCAGTCGCGCTTCCGGATCGACAAGGGGGTCGTTGTCCCGCTCGATTACGCCTTCACCAACCCGCTCAGCAGCAACCGCAGCCAGTCGCTGCACTTCGACTGGGAACGGCAGGAAGTCACTGAGCTCAACCGGGATTCACGGCTGGCGCTGACCCCGCGGCTCTACGACCGCCTGAGCTATCAGGTGCAGGTGAAACTGGACATCTGCGCTGACCCGGCGGCCTTCCAGTCTGCGGACTATCAGTTCGTCGATCGCGACCGCGTCAAAAGTTACCGGGTGAGCCGGGTGAAGGAAGAGGTCCTCACCACCGATGTGGGCCCGCTGCGCACGCTGCGACTGCGCCAGGTCCGCGCCGACAAACAGGACGATGAACCTACTTACATGTGGGTCGCCATTGACTGGCAGTGTCTGCTGGTTCGACTGGAACAGCAGGAGGACGGCAAGGTACTGAGCCTCCGACTGAAGTCAGCCAGAGTGGGCAATCAGCCGGTACACGGCATTCAGTAACCGGACAGCGCTCCGCCGGAGCGCAAGCCCGCCCTCTCATGCCCTGGGCAGCGTCACGCCCCGCTGACCCTGGTACTTTCCGCCCCGGTCGCGATAGCTGACCTCGCACACTTCGTCGGATTCGAAGAACAGCATCTGCGCCACGCCTTCGTTGGCATAGATCTTCGCCGGCAGTGTCGTGGTATTGGAGAACTCCAGCGTCACATGCCCTTCCCACTCTGGCTCCAGCGGAGTGACGTTGACGATGATGCCGCAGCGGGCGTAGGTCGACTTGCCGAGGCAGATCGTCAGCACATTGCGCGGAATGCGAAAATATTCCACGGTGCGTGCCAGCGCGAATGAGTTGGGCGGGATTATGCAGTAGTCGCCTTTCACATCGACGAAGCTGCGCTCATCAAAGTTCTTCGGGTCCACCGTGGCCGAGTGGATGTTGGTGAACACCTTGAACTCATCTGCACACCGCACATCGTAGCCGTAGCTCGAAGTGCCGTAGGAGATCACCTTGCCAGCCTGACCGAGTCTGACCTGATCCGGTTCGAACGGCTCGATCATGCCGTGTTCGGTAGCCATCCGGCGGATCCAACGGTCGGATTTGATGCTCATGCAGAACCTCTGGCAGCTTTTCGCAGAAAGTCGGTTAAAAAACGGCCGCATAGGATAGCGGCTGAGCCGGGCGCTGCCTAGCTTGCCGGGCGTACCGGGCGGGCCGCGTCACCCCGGACCGCCAGTCCCGCCAGCTCAGTCGTTACTGATAACAATATTGGGGAAGGCCACTCCCTGCTGCTGGGCGCGCAAAGCCAGCTGCGCCGCTGCACGACGGGCGATATCGCGATAGCGGAGCGCCACCTCGCTCTCCGGATCCGCAGCCACCGACGGCAGCCCCCCGTCGACCTGCTCGCGGATGGCACGACTCAGCGGCAGCGACCCCAGCAGCTCCACCCCATAATCGCGCGCCAGCGCCGTGCCACCGCCCTCTCCGAACAGATGTTCGGCATGACCGCAGTTGCTGCAGATATGCACTGCCATGTTCTCCACGACGCCAAGTACGGGCACCTCGACCTTGCGGAACATCTCGATCCCCTTACGGGCATCAAGCAGCGCAATATCCTGCGGCGTGGTGACGATCACCGCGCCCGACACCGGCACCTTCTGCGCCAGCGTCAGCTGAATGTCGCCGGTGCCCGGCGGCATGTCGATGATCAGATAGTCCAGCCCCTGCCAGGCCGTCTGGTTGAGCAGCTGCTGCAGTGCCCCGGTCGCCATCGGCCCGCGCCACACCATCGGCGTTGCTTCGGTCACCAGATAGCCGATCGACATCGACTGCAGCCCGTGCGCCAGCACCGGGTCGAACTGATTGGGGCGACTCTGGCCGGGGCGCTGACCGTCAGGCACACCCAGCATCAGCGGCTGGCTGGGCCCATAGATGTCGGCGTCGAGAACCCCTACGGTCGCCCCCTCGGCCTGCAGCGCCAGCGCCAGATTGACGGAGGTGGTCGACTTGCCGACGCCGCCCTTGCCCGAGGCGACGGCGATGATGTTCTTCACTTCCTGCAGCGCCGGCAGGCTGGCGCGCGCCGGATGCGCTGACACTTCCCAGCGCAGCTCGATCTGTACCGCTGCAGCGGGGAAACGCGCCTGCAGCAGGCTCGTCAGCTCCTCGCGGAAACGGGCGATGACCGATTCGGCGGGATACGGCAGGACGATCTCAACCACGATACGATCATCGTTGCAGCCGACCCGGCGGACCGCGCCTGCCAGGAACAGATCCTTGTCGGTGTGCGGATCGCGCCAGCTGCGCAGCACCTGCTCGACATCTTGCTGAGTGAAGGCTGTCATGGCTCGTCTCCCACCAGTCTGATCAAAGACGATCGAGTATACGGAGGCGACCGCGTCTGGTGCAAAAGCAGCGCTAAAACGCTATAGTAACGACCTTTTTTACCGCTCGACGCCAAGCCGGCCCGGCCCTCCTGCCGCTGCCAGTCCGCAGCCCGCCAGCCACTTGCGTCGCATCGAAAGCCACTATCCCCAACCGCGAGCCAGCCATGTCACGCCGTCGCATTCTCGTCACCAGCGCGCTGCCGTACGCCAACGGTGCCATCCACCTGGGCCATCTGGTCGAATACATCCAGACCGACATCTGGGTGCGATTCCAGCGCATGCAGGGCCATGAGGTGCATTACGTCGGCGCCGACGATCAGCATGGCACGCCGATCATGCTCAAAGCCGAGCAGGAAGGCATTACGCCGCGCCAGCTGGTCGAGCAGGTGCTGCAGCATCATGCCCGCGACTTTTTCGGAGGCTTCGAGGCCCAGCTGGCGTGGCAACGCGGCGACGGTGAGCTCGGCGGCTTCCTGATCAGCTTCGACAACTACTACGAGACTGATTCGGAAGAAAACCGCCTCCTCTGTGAGGAGATCTTCGCCCGGCTGCAGGCAGCCGACATGATCGCCACCCGGGATGTCGAGCAGTTCTACGATCCGGTCAAGGAGATGTTCCTGCCGGACCGCTTCGTCAAGGGCGAGTGCCCCCGCTGTGGCGCGGCCGATCAGTACGGCGACTCCTGCGAGAAGTGCGGCGCCACCTACCGGCCCACCGAGCTGCGCAACGCCTACTCGGTCGTCAGCGGTGCCGCGCCGGTACGTCGCACCAGCGAACACTATTTCTTCCGGCTGTCGGCGCCCGCCTGCGAAGCCTTCCTGCGCGAATACACGCAGGGCGGCGCCCGCCTGCAGCCTGAAGCTGCCAACAAGCTGAAGGAGTGGCTGGGCCAGCCCGGCGAAGGCAAGCTGTCGGACTGGGACATCTCCCGCGATGCGCCCTATTTCGGCTTCAAGGTGCCCGGCAGCGACAACAAATTCTTCTATGTGTGGCTCGATGCCCCGGTCGGCTATTTCGCCAGTTTCCGCAATTATGTTGAGAAGCAGCGGGCGCGGGGCATCGCCATCGAAGAGCAGGACTTCCTTGATGCCGGGCGCGCCGCCACTACCGGCACCGAGCTGGTCCACTTCATCGGCAAGGATATCCTCTACTTCCACGCGCTGTTCTGGCCGGCCATGCTGCAAAATGCCGGCTACCGCACGCCGACCCAGATCAATGCGCACGGCTTCCTCACCGTTGACGGCGCCAAAATGTCTAAAAGCCGCGGTACTTTCATCACCGCACAGAGCTACATCGATGTCGGCCTCAATCCCGAGTGGCTGCGCTACTACTTCGCCGCCAAGCTCAACAGCACGATGGAAGACATCGACCTCAACCTGGAGGACTTCATCACTCGGGTCAACGCTGACCTGGTGGGCAAGTACGTCAACATCGCCAGCCGCTGCGCCGGTTTCATCAATAAGCATTTCGACCACCGCCTCTGCCTCGACGAGCTGCCGACACTGGCTCAGGTGAAGGCTGCCGCGGCTGATATCGCTCGTTATTACGACGGCCGTGAATACAGTCGCGCCATGCGGGAGATCATGCGGCTCGCCGACCTCGTCAACGAGCGGGTCAATGAAACGGCGCCGTGGAAGCTGGCGAAGGAAGCAGACCAGCTGCAGGCAGGCTCCCCACTGCACCGCTACTGCAGCGATTTTCTGCTCGCTTTCCGCGCACTCTCCATCTATCTTGCGCCGGTTCTGCCGCGGGTCGCGGCCCAGGTCAGCGCGCTGTTCGGCGAAGCCCGGTATGAATGGCAGGCGCTGGAACGCACCGTCGACACGATTGCCAGCTGGCAGCACCTGATGACGCGGGTCGATCCCAAGCTGGTAACTCAGCTGGTGGAAGCCAACCGGCAGTCACTGGCACCACAGGCTGAACCGGCAAGCGGCGACAGCAAAGCTAACGAGGCCACGACGAAGCGCGCAGCGCAGAGCGCGCAGCCGGACACCATCTCGATCGACGACTTCCTGAAGATCGACCTGCGGGTGGCGCGCATCGTGGCTGCCGACCATGTCGAAGGCGCGGACAAGCTGCTGCGCCTGACCCTCGATCTTGGTGGCGAGCAGCGCCGCGTGTTCGCCGGTATCAAGTCGGCTTATCAGCCAGAACAGCTGGTCAACCGTCTGACCGTGGTGGTGGCTAACCTGGCGCCGCGCAAAATGAAGTTCGGTGTCAGCGAAGGGATGGTGCTCGCAGCCGGCCCCGGCGGCAGTGACATCTTCCTGCTGAGTCCGGATGCGGGCGCCGAGCCAGGCATGCAGGTGAAGTAACGCTGGCCGCGTGCGTCAGGCGGGTCACCCGATCCGGCGGCTCGCTTGCGGAAATCCCGCATGGTGCGCCAGCTGCCGGGTCATTAAATTGACTTAATTTTTTCCCCAGTCACGAACGCTAACAGGGCAGCGGATAACGAGATGCTTGCCGACTATTCGATACTGTTGATCGGGGCCGTTCTGGTCAACAACTTCGTCCTGGTCCAGTTCCTGGGCCTCTGCCCCTTCATGGGCGTTTCCAATAAGCTGGAATCCGCTATTGGCATGGCGGGTGCTACCACTTTCGTGCTGACACTGGCAGCCTTCACCAGCTGGCTGACCTTTGAATGGGTACTGAAGCCGCTCGGCCTGGAGTTCCTGCGCACCCTGGCGTTTATTCTGGTCATCGCCGTGGTGGTCCAGTTCACCGAGATGATGGTCCGCAAATCGAGTCCGCTGCTGCATAAGACGCTCGGCGTCTATCTGCCGCTCATTACGACCAACTGCGCCGTGCTGGGCGTGGCGCTGATCAACGTCACCCGTGGCTTCGGCCTGGTCCACGCCACACTGTACGGCTTTGGCGCCAGTCTCGGCTTTTCGCTGGTGCTGGTGCTGTTTGCCGCCATGCGGGAACGGCTGGCGGTGGCCGACGTGCCGGTGCCGTTCAAGGGCGCGGCGATCAGCATGATCACCGCCGGCCTGATTTCGCTCGCCTTTATGGGCTTCGCGGGGCTGGTATAAACGATGATCGACCTGCTGGCCCAACATCCCCTCATTGCTGCCAGTGGCGCCCTGCTGCTGCTGGGCGCGCTGTTCGGCGCTGTGCTCGGCTACGCGGCCGTTCGCTTCCGCGTCGAGGGCAATCCCATTGTTGATGACATTGAAAACCTGCTGCCGCAGACGCAGTGCGGACAATGTGGTTATCCCGGCTGCCGCCCCTATGCGGAGGCGATTGCCGAGGGCGAGGCGATCAATCGCTGCCCACCCGGTGGCGAGGACACCATCAACGCGCTGGCCGAACTGCTCAATGTCGAGCCGGAGCCGCTTGATGGCGAGGTCAATCCGGTAAAGATGGTGGCCTATATCCGGGAGGCCGAGTGCATCGGCTGCACCAAATGCCTGCAGGCCTGCCCCGTCGATGCCATTGTGGGCGCCGCCAGGTTCATGCACACCGTGATGGCAGACGAATGCACGGGCTGTGACCTCTGTGTCGAACCCTGCCCCGTCGACTGCATCGAGATGCGGCCGGTCGCCACCCCCTGGCAGTGGCAACGCCCGCTGCCACCGGAACAGCTCATCGCTACCGACCGGCACAGCAGTGAGGTGCCCGCGTGAAACCACTTGCCACCTTTCATGGCGGTATTCATCCGCCGGAGAACAAGGCCCAGTCGACTGTTCTTCCGATCGCCGGCGCCAGCCTGCCGGATGAGCTGGTGCTGCCGCTGTCGCAGCATATCGGGGCGCCCGCTCGTCCCTGCGTCGAACCCGGCCAGCAGGTTCTCAAAGGTGAGTGCATCGCCACTGCTGCCACTGCGATCAGCGCACCGCTGCACGCTCCCACCTCCGGCACGATCAGCGCCATTGAAGAACGACCGGTGCCGCACCCGTCGGGGGGCACGGGACTCTGCATTGTCATCCGGCCAGATGGCGAGCAGCGCTGGGCGCCACGCCACGCTTGCGCTGCCTGGCAGGATCTCCCCCGTGACCAGCTGCTGGCGCAGATCCGCGCGGCGGGCATTGTCGGCCTGGGCGGTGCCGGCTTCCCGACGGCGGTAAAAGCTGGCACTCGGCCGGACCGGATTATCGACACGCTGATCATCAATGCAGCTGAGTGCGAGCCCTACATCACGGCTGACGACATGCTGATGCGGGAACGCGCAGCAGCGGTGGTGAGCGGCATCGAGATCCTCCGCCACCTCGTGCAGCCGGCCACTATCCTGATCGGCATTGAGGACAACAAACCGGAGGCGATAGCTGCCCTGCAGGCTGCCACTGGCAACAGCGGCATCCAGGTAGTGACAATTCCCACGCTCTACCCCTCCGGCGGCGAAAAGCAGCTCATCAAAATTCTCACCGCGCGCGAAGTACCAAGTGGTGGTCTGCCCGCCGATATCGGTGTGCTCTGCCAGAATGTGGGCACCGCGGTGGCGATTCACGATGCCGTTGTGGAAGGCCGGCCGCTGATCTCACGCATCACGACGGTCACCGGCGCTTCCTGTCAGCAGCCTCGCAACTATGAGGTGCTGATCGGCACACCGGTGAGCCATCTGCTGGCTCTTGCCGGCTGGGACGCAAAGCGCTGTGACCGCCTTATCATTGGCGGCCCGATGATGGGTTTCAGCGTGCCAGATGCCGCGGTACCGGTAGTCAAGACGACCAACTGCATCCTGGCGCCCACGCGTGAAGAATTGCCCCCGCCCCCGCCCGCGCAGGCCTGTATCCGTTGCGGGCTGTGTGCCGAGGCGTGCCCGGCGTCGCTGCTGCCGCAGCAACTCTACTGGTTCGCCCGCAGTGGCGAGCACGACAAACTGGAAGCGCACCACCTGTTCGACTGCATCGAGTGCGGTGCCTGCTCCTACGTCTGTCCCAGCAGCATTCCGCTGGTGCAGTACTACCGGGCGAGCAAGGCGGAGATCCGGCACAAGCAGCGGGAACGCGAACAGGCTGAGCGAGCCCGGCAGCGCTTCGAGGCGCGGCAGGAGCGCATGGCGCGCGAGGCGGCCGAACGAGAAGCACGTCGTCAGGCCCGGGCGGCGGCCGCCGCTGCAGCACAGGCGGCCAAAGCCAGAGCCGACGCCGAAGCCCGGCCAGAAGCACCGATCCAGCCCGCTGCCGATCCGGTGCAGGCCGCCATCGAGCGCGCACGCGCGCTACGTGCCGGACAGACCGGCGACTCATCCGCTGCCAGCAGCACGGCGCCCTCGCCGCGCCAGCAGGCCGAGCAGAAAGTAAGCACTCTGGAAGCGCGTCTCACCAAGGCGCGGAAACGCCACGAGGAGGCCGTTGCCGGCGGTGAGAAAACCGCAGCCGCTCTCGCCTCAGTGGTCGAGAAGCTGGAGCAGCAGCTGGCGGCAGCACGCGCCGAACTTGAAACCACCGAGGAGCAGACCTGACCGTGGCCCAGCAGACACTCTCTTCACCCCACCTGCGCGGCGCCCTGACCACTGCCCGAGTGATGCAGCTGGTACTGCTGGCCACAGTGCCCGGCATCATCGCGCTCACCTGGCACTTCGGTATCGGCACTCTGCTCAACCTGGCGTGGGCCTGCAGCTTCGCGGTTGCGCTGGAAGCAGCGATGCTGCGGTTGCGCAAACGGCCGATCGGATTCTATCTCAGCGACTGCAGCGCACTGGTTACGGCGGTACTGCTGGCCGTGGCGTTGCCACCGGCGGCCCCGTGGTGGCTGATCGCGGTCGGCATGCTGGCCGCCATTGTGTTTGCCAAGCATCTCTACGGCGGGATGGGCTACAACCCGTTCAACCCGGCGATGGTTGGCTATGTGGTGCTGCTGATCTCCTTCCCGGTGCAGATGACCGCCTGGGTGCCACCGCGCGAGAGCGGCGCGCTGCTCGGTGCCATGGAAGCGATTCAGCGCAGCCTGGCACTCGCCCCCCAGGCACAGATCGACGCCGTTACCATGGCGACCCCGCTCGACCTGCTGCGTCAGAACAGTGCCCTGCTGATCGAGGATCTCTGGCAGCAGAACCCTCAGTTCGGACAGTGGGGCGGTGCCGGCTGGGAGTGGGTTAACCTCGCGTTCCTGGCGGGCGGCCTGTTCCTGCTTCAGCGCCGCATCTTCACCTGGCATGCGCCGGTTGCGATGCTGGCCGCGCTCGGGCTGATGGCGGCGCTGTTCTATGATGGCGGCAGTTCCGCCTCAGGCGGCTCACCTCTGTTCCACTGGCTGTCGGGCGCCACGATGCTCGGCGCCTTCTTCATCGTGACCGACCCCGTCACCTCCGCGGTCTCGACCCGCGGCAAGCTGATCTACGGCGCGGCGATTGGCGTGCTGGTCTATCTGATCCGCCACTGGGGCAACTATCCCGATGCCGTCGCCTTTGCGGTACTGCTGCTCAACTTTGCAGCGCCCTTTATCGACTACTACACGCAACCCCGTGTCTACGGACACGGCGCCACCCGTCCAGCCGAGCGGGAGAAGTCGTAATGCTGGCGCTTTCGATTCGTCGCAACAGCCTGTGGCTTGCACTGTTTGCCCTGGTCGCCACCGCGCTGGTGACCGCCACCTGGGTCAGTACCATTGAACGCATCGAAGCCAATGAACAGGCTGCCGAAGAGCGCGCATTACTCGAAATCCTGCCGACCCGCCAGCTGGACAGTGCCCTGAGCGAGAACAGCGTGCTGGTTGATGATGTGGAGCTGCTCGGCTTGCGCGGACCGACGCGAGCCTATCTCGCGCGTCACAACGGTGAAACCTTCGCGGTCGTGCTGCCCGCCATTGCGCGTGACGGCTACAGCGGCGATATCCGCCTGATCGTAGGCATCGACCGCGACGGCGTTATCACTGGGGTGCGGGTCGTCAGCCACCGGGAAACGCCAGGGCTGGGTGACAAGATTGAACGCAGCAAGAGCGACTGGATAGAGGCCTTCGCCGGGCTGTCTCTCGAAGCGCTCGAAGCCGCAGACTGGCACGTGAAAAAGGATGGTGGTGTGTTTGACCAGTTCACCGGCGCCACCATTACACCGCGCGCTGTCGTGCATGCGGTGGAGCGGGTGCTGCAATACTATGCTGCCAATCAGCCGGCACTGGTCGAAACAGACGTGACGGAGGCGCACGATGGCTGAGGAAGTGAACTATCGCGAGCTGACCTTCAACGGGCTCTGGAAGAATAACCCGGCTCTGGTGCAGCTGCTTGGCCTCTGTCCGTTGCTGGCTGTTACCACCAACGTCGTCAATGCCCTCGGCCTCGGCGCCGCCACACTGTTCGTATTGCTGATTTCCAATCTGGCGGTATCGCTGATTCGGAGTATCGTGTCGGACGCGATTCGTCTCGCCGTGTTCGTGATGATCATCGCCGCTGCGGTCACCTGCGTCGAGCTGCTGATGCAAGCCTTCGCCTACGAGCTGTACATGATTCTCGGTATATTCCTGCCGCTGATCACCACCAACTGCATCATCCTCGGCCGCGCTGACGGATTCGCACGCAAGCATGGCCTGCTGCCATCTGCCGTGGACGGCGTCATGATGGGTGCCGGAATGGCGGCAGCGATGATCGTGCTGGGTGGCCTGCGGGAGGCTGTCGGGACCGGCGCGCTGTTCGCCGACATGCACCTGCTGTTTGGCGAATCGGCGCGCGCATGGCGCATCGTTCTGGTGGACGGCTACCAGAGTTTCCTGCTGGCGATCCTGCCACCCGGTGCTTTTATCTTCACCGGGCTGCTGATCGCACTGAAGAACCTCATCAACGACCGGCTGGCAGCCCGTGCTGTGCCGGCCACTCCCAGTCCAGTCACCGACCGGCGAGTGCGCGTCACCGGGCAGATCAGCTGAGGCTCCCGCCGGCCCGGTCTAGGGAGCATTCTTCAGCTCGACGGTGGCGATGATTTCCTCAATCAGCGCATCGTCGAGCCCCTGATGTTCAGCATCGCAGCTGTAGGTGATCAGCAACAGCAGCTCGTCGTTGCTCACCAGCCAGTCACGTACGGCGTCGCCCTCGTCGATATAGCTGTAGCAGTGCCCTGACAACCCGGCAATCGTGCAAACGGAGCGGGCAGCGCTATCCGGAACCAGTTCGCCGGCAAGGCTCGCTGCATCGTTAGGGCCTTCCATTTCGGCCCGCAGCAGGGTAGTGATTTCGAGTGCACCGACACCATCGGGATCGGTCAGCACGATGGTTTCGTCTTCCTGCTCCGCTTCCCACTCATCCGGCAGATCCAGAATCCACCAGTCTGTTTCAACACTGCGCATGCCCGTTCTCCCATCCATTCATGGCGCGGACTGCGCCAGCGTAACACTCATCAGTAAACCGTCTTCACGCCCCTGCGCCAGCGGATAATAGCCCCGGCGCACACCATCGATACGAAAACCGAGCGCCCGGTAAAGCGCTATGGCTGCAGTGTTGCTCTCGCGAACCTCGAGCAGACAGCGGGTGACGCCCTCCACTTGCAGCGCTGCGAATCCTTCGTGCAACAGTCGGCGGGCATAGCCGCGCCGCCGTGCCTCGGGTCGCACACCGATATTCAGCAGCGTCACCTCATCGAGCACGCGATTGAACAGTGCGTATGCCAGCAGCTGGCTTTCCGCATCGATCGCCAGGCCGAAATCGCCGCTTTCAAGGCTCTGCCGATACTGCGCGACGGACCAGGGTGAAGGATTGCCCAGCCGATCGAGCTCGTGCAGTGATACTGCATCACTGGCAACTAACCGTCTGATCTGCTCAGTGGAGCGCGGTGAAACCGGCACGGACCAACGTCTCCCAGAGCGTACGTTTTGCCTCGCCTGCTGAAAGGCAGCGCCACAGGCTGGGACCCTGCGCCACCTGACAGTCCTCAACGCCTGCCAGCACGTCGCGGGAGATCCAGCGCTGCGCCGCCTCGCCCAGCACCAGCAGCCGGCGACGTTCCCCCTGCAGCTGCTGTGAAAGACAACCCGTCAGCGCTTCCGAGGCGGCAGCATGATCGGTGGCGAGGCGCGGATGATGAGCGATTGGCCAGTTGAAGATATCGTGGGTAAGTGCTGCGGGATCAGCGCCGAGCGCACGCCCGACCTGAGCAGCAAGGCGCAGGTAATCATTGATGGGATGAGTGCCCTGAGGGGCATCGACCACCATCAGATCACCGCTCAGACGCACCATCAGCAGCGAGAAATGTACTGTGTTGCGACGTGACTGGGGAGCGGCGTCAGCAGCCGCCTCCATCTCTGCAGGCGCAGGAGCGCGGCGCTGGACATCGACTTCGGGAAGCCGGGAGGGTGCGCGGCCAGCGACCGGCGCCCGAACCTCGGCTTCGACCGGGGCAACCGCAGCCGGAGCAGGCTCAGGCTCTGCCTCGGGCACCTCTGACCAGAGCGGTACAATGCTGGGCGCGGCATTGGGCAGCGGCGCCCGCGCTATCCATTGTTCGATACCAAGGGCATCGAGATAGCGGGTCCGCCACGGCTCCAGCAGTGCCACGGATCAGATGCCCTCTTTTTGAGGATGAGCTCGCATGATGCCTGCTGCGAGCAGATTGAGTGCTTCCAGATAAGCTTTCACCGAAGCCACCACGATGTCGGTGTCAGCGCCCAGCCCGTTCACGATGATGCCGTCCCGCTCGAGTCTCACAGTGACCTCGCCCTGCGAGTCGGAACCGCTGGTAATCGCATTGACAGAATAGAGCTTCAGCTCGGTGCCGCTCTGCGCAAGTTTCTCGATGGCATTAAAGGCAGCATCGACCGGACCGTCACCATCCGCCTCGACCTGATGGCGCTCGCCATCCCGCAGCAGCACCAGCGACGCATGCGGTTTCGCCCCGGTACGCGAGTGCGCCTCCAGCTCGACCAGCTTGTATTTACGCTGCACAGCCGGCGGCGTGATGTCACTCACCAGCGCCTGCAGATCTTCGTCGAAGATCTCCGACTTCTTGTCAGCCAGTTCCTTGAACCGTGCAAAAGCAGCGTCCAGCTCTTCCTTCGACTCGAACGTGATGCCGAGCTCCTCCAGACGCGCCCGGAACGCTGCCCGTCCCGACAGTTTGCCCAGCACCAGCCGGTTGGTGTTCCAGCCGACGTCCTCCGCCCGCATGATTTCGTAGGTTTCCCGGAACTTCAGCACGCCATCCTGATGGATACCCGACTCGTGCGCGAAGGCGTTGGCGCCGACAATGGCCTTATTGGGCTGCACCGGGAACCCGGTAATGGATGAGACCAGCCGCGAGGCGGCAACAATCTGGGTGGTGTCGATGCGCGTCTCTACCGGGAACAGATCATGCCGCGTCCGCACCGCCATCACGATCTCTTCCAGCGCTGCGTTACCCGCGCGCTCGCCAAGACCGTTGATAGTGCACTCAACCTGCCGGGCGCCCTGCATTACTGCGGCCAGGGAGTTGGCCACAGCCAGGCCCAGATCGTTATGGCAGTGTACGGAGAAGACGGCTTTATCGGCATTGGGAACATTCGTAATGACCCGTCCGATCAGCTCCGCGTACTGTCCTGGCACGCCGTAACCAACGGTATCCGGCAGGTTAATGGTGGTCGCACCGGCGGCGATGACCGCTTCGATGATCCGGCAGAGAAATTCAAACTCCGAGCGCGACGCGTCTTCGCAGGAGAACTCGACATCATCGGTATAGCGGCGAGCGTGCTGGACTGCTGCGACAGCCTGCGCGAAGACCTCGTCAGGCTGCATCCGCAGCTTGTATTCCATATGAATGGGGGAAGTCGCAATGAACGTGTGAATCCGTGCCGACTGCGCAGGCTGCAGTGCTTCGGCTGCCCGGTCGATATCCTTTTCATTGGCACGTGCCAGGCTACAGATCGTACTGTCGCGCACTGCCTCCGCTACCGCCCGGACGGCTTCGAAGTCTCCCGGACTCGCGATGGCAAAGCCTGCCTCGATCACATCGACCCGTAGCTTTTCCAGCACTTTAGCGATCCGGACCTTTTCATCCCGAGTCATCGAAGCGCCGGGGCTCTGTTCGCCGTCCCGCAGTGTGGTGTCGAAAATGATCAGCTGATCTTTACTCATGGGTAAACTCCGCTCGCGACGCGACGGCGCCGACGTTGCTGCGCATGATCTCAAAAAAGGGGCGATGAGCAAAAGCCTGAACTCAGCCGCGGCCTGATCCCGGCAAGCGCGAATCTGGCTGAATCGCCAGACAAGCCGCCTTACGGAACAGCGCATGTTGGTCATGTGAATGGCCGGCGCTTGTCCGGTGATGCTGCCCGCCCTTCGCGGACAGCCGCGTAGCGGCTGATTTGGTTTCTGCGTTCTCGCCTGTTTTTTTGTTGCAAAGTAAAAAGGCCCACCCGATTGGGTGAGCCTTTTTGATTTAGCGCCTGGCGATGACCTACTCTCGCATGGGGAGGCCCCACACTACCATCGGCGATGACGCGTTTCACTGC
>JAJUJZ010000094.1 GCA_029265075.1 Gammaproteobacteria bacterium
CCGATCATCGACCTGATCGCGCCGGAATCGCAGGAGCTGGTCAAGAGCGCGCTTAAAGCGCAGGACGGCAGCGATATCCCGTTCATCGGCCTGAGCGGCGATCAGTCATTCCCCGCGCTGATGTGCCTCACGGCCGCCACCTACGAAGGCGAGCCCTGCATTCAGATCACGGTCAGGGAGCGCAGCGCCAGCAACAGTGCTGCCGCTGCCGAGCGCAACGATAGCGGACTGTTCAGCGCCGGCTGGCTGCGTCAGCATCTCACCAGCGCCAGCGGCGTGCTGCTGGTGATTTCGGTCGACGGCTTTGAGCGCATTCGCCGCAAGCTCGGCTACAGCCAGAGCATGCGTCTGGCACCGGCGCTGGGCGATTTTCTGGGCAGCCAACCGCTGCTGACCGGGGCCCCGCTGGCTCAGTTGGCAGACGACGCGCTCGGTACCACCCTTCCCACCGCTGCAGCGGATGCGCTGGCCGTCGCCGAGCAGCTCTGCACCGCCATCAGTGAGCATATCCTCGAGCTCGACGGACATTCGCTGCAGTGCACGGTTGCCATCGGTCTTGTCAACATCGGCAGCACGACGCCGGAAGAGTTGCTGGACCGCGCCTTCGCGACCTGCGAAGAGCTGCGCGCCGAGGCTGCCAACGGCGTGGGCAATGGCGTGCGGCAGTGGCAACCGTCGGCACAGGAGCGCGCGCAACGGGCGGCGGCATCGCCGGAGCTGGCCTTGCAGGAGGCGCTGGATGAGGGACGGTTCGAAGTGCTGTTCCAGCCCATGCTCAGCCTGCGCGGCAGCCGCGGGGATCACTACGAAGCGCTGCTGCGCCTGCATGGCGATACCGGTGAACTGGAGCTGCCCGACAACCTTATCAATGCGCTGAACGTCGACCCGGTCAATACCAGGCTCGACCGCTGGGTGCTGCTCGAAGGTACCAAACAGCTGGCGGCGAATCGCGCCCAGGGCAACGATACCCGGCTGGTAATCAATCTCACCGCCAGCGCCCTGCTCGACACTACGCTGGCCAACTGGATCGGTGTGGCCCTGCAGGCCGCTGGTTTGCCTCCCGAAACGCTGGTGTTTCAGCTGCGCGAGGCCGATGTAATCACCTACCTGAAACCGGCTCTGGAGCAGGCGAAGGCGCTGCGTGAGCTGGGCTGCCGCGTCTCGATCAGCGGCTTTGGCCGCGCCCTGGACCCGCTCAAGACCCTGAAGACTCTGCCGGCGGAAATGGTGCAGCTCGACGGCAGCTTCACTCGCGAGCTGCAGAATAATGGTCAGGCGGGACCACTGAAGGAGCTGGTCAGTGCGATCAGCGCTCTCGAGGTAAAGGTCGTGATCCCCTACGTCGAGAACGCTGCGGTGCTGGCGACGCTATGGCAGGTCGGCGCCGACTTCATCCAGGGCCACTACCTGCAGCCACCGTCGCGGCAGATGAACTACGAATTTGCCGATATTGCCTGACCCGGCGCGGCGAATCAGTCGGCCAGCCGGTCGCTGATCCCCAGCAGATAGAGGATGCCATCGAGCCCCAGCGTCGAGATCGAATGCTGGGCCGACTGCTTCACGATCGGCTTGGCCCGATAGGCGATGCCCAGGCCGGCGATGCTCAGCATCGGCAGATCGTTGGCGCCGTCCCCTACCGCGATCACCTGCTCCAGCGAGATGCCCTCGCGCTCGGCGAGCTGCCGCAGCAACTCCGCCTTGCGCTGCCCGTCCACCACATCGCCGATCACCTCGCCGGTGATGCGGCCATCGACGATTTCCAGCTCGTTGGCATAGACATAGTCGATGCCGAGCCGCTGCTGCAGCTGCTTGCCGAAGTAAGTAAAGCCACCGGAAAGAATGGCAGTCTTGTAACCCAGGCGCTTGAGGGTGCCGATCAGCCGCTCCGCCCCTTCACTCAGCCGCAGCCGCTCGCCCACTCGCAGCAGGGCGCTCTCTTCCAGCCCTTTCAGCAGCGCCACGCGGGCGCGGAAGCTGGCCTTGAAATCAAGCTCGCCGCGCATTGCACGCTCGGTAATGGCCGCCACCTGTTCACCAACGCCAGCTTCCTTGGCCAGCTCGTCGATCACTTCGGCGTCGATCAGCGTCGAATCCATGTCGAACGCGACCAGGCGCCGGGTACGGCGAAACATGTCGTCTTCCTGATAGGCGATATCAATGTCGAGCTCGCTGGCCAGCGCCAGGCAGCGGCCGCGGAATGCAGTTGCATCCGCCAGCGGACCGCGTGCGGAAAACTCGACGCAGGATTTTCCGGTCTGTTTGACGCCGCCTACCGACACCCGCCCCGAGAGGCGGTCGATCCGGTCGATGTTGAGGCCGGATTCCGAAATGATGGCGCTCACCCGCGCCACGTGCTCGGCAGTGACCCGACGGGCCAGCACCGTGATGATGTGTCGCTCCTTACCCTGCCCGGCGACCCAGTCGTTGTAGCTCTGTTCGGTAATCGGCGTGAAGCGGATAGTCATGCCGAGTTCGTGGCAGCAGAACAGCAGATCCTTCAATACCGGCGCGGCTTCCGCCGTGGCCGGCACCTCGATCAGCATGCCCAGCGACAGGTTGTCGTGGATCACCGCCTGACCGATGTCGAGAACATTGATCTCGAAGCGGGCGAGCACCGCAGTGACCGATGAGGTGACACCCGGCCGATCGCGACCGGAGATATTGATCAGGATGATTTCGTTCACTGCAGACTCCTCCAAGGCGGCGCTATTGTAGCCGCCCGGCACATCCGCACAATGGCGAACCACAGCCCGGCCATTGCCAGGCCCGATTGATATACTTGCGGCCGCTCCCACCACCGGTCGCTCATCAATGCGCAAACTCTGGCTCCGCCTTCCGATCCCGCTCAAGCTAGCTCTGCCAGCGACCCTGCTTTGCCTGCTCAGCTCGCTCAGCGTGGTGGCTCTGCTGCAGCAGAATCAGCAGCAGCTGGTGGCCGAGCGGCTGCACGGCCTGGGTGGAACACTGGCCTCCCGCCTTGCTGCCGCAGCTGCGCCGGCACTGGTCCAGGAGGACGCCATCGCCCTGCAGGCCGTGGTCGGCGGTTTTGCAGCCGAGACAACGGTGGCGCGCGCCGCCGTCTTCGATGCCGCCGGCAATCTGGAGGCGTCCGCCGGTGATGGCGCCGACACTGATTTCAGCAGCTTCAGCGCGCCGGCCCGCTGGCAAGATGCCACGGTCGGCCGCGTCGAACTGACGCTCAATGACGAGGCTGGCGGCAGCAGTCTGGTCCACACTGCCGACCTGCTGCTGGTCGCCATCGTCGCCTCGTTGTGCGGCGGTGCCTTCGCCTGGTGGGCGGGCTGGCGTGTGGATGGCCTGCTCGGGCGGCTGGCCCGCCAGCTGGCAGGCGAGCAGGTGCCGCTCATCTACGGCGGCCAGGACAGTCTCGGCCGCTTGCTCGACACCCCACCGCCGCCGCTGCTCACCGAGGCGGTGGCGCCGCCCCAGCGCCGCGCAGCAGTTCTGATGCAGCTCTATACCGCGGATCACGCTGCCGCGAACCGGCTGCTGGAACAGACAGAGACAGTGGCGGAACTCTACGGTGGCGACGCTCAGATCAACCGGGCTGGCGGCGTGCTGGCGCGTTTTCCGGTGGAGGCGGACGATGCCGCCTTCCAGGCACTCTGCGCAGCGGCATTGATTACCGAGCTCTGCCACGGCACCGATGTGCTGATCTCGCTGACACACCTCGACGAAGCGGCGGCAGCGGATCCGTGGCAGGAGCAGCAGGTGGTGGAGCTCGCCTACGACCACTGTCTGGTCAATTGTGACGGCCCCACCATTGCCCTTGATGAACATCTCGCCGGCGAAGCGGCCGTGCGCGACCGCACCGAACTGGCCGCGTTCACCGACCGCCCCACCGCGCTGGCCGACAGTGGTGCCTGGTTCCGCCTGCTGGCGCTGCGGGCACCTTACGATGCACTGCTGCGGCGTCAGCTGGCGGCACTGACCGCGCACGCCGACGCCTGACACCCCACCGGTCTCAGCTGTTTGCGATCAGCTCGATGCCGTCCACTTTCTGGAAGCCGCGCGGCAGCTTGTTGCCGCGCCGGCCGCGTTCACCGCGATAGTGCTCCAGCTCGGCCAGCGTGAGGTTGAGATAGCGCTTGCCGGAATGGATGCGGACACTGGCACCGGCAGCCAGCACCACCATGCCCAGCATGTACTCCTCGCGCGTGGCCAGCCGGGCGCTGGCAATGCCGATCAGCTTGTTGCCCTTGCCGCGCGCCATCACCGGCACGTCAGCCAGCGGGAAGGCGAGCAGCCGGCCATCGCTGCTGAGCGCCACCAGCAGCGCCTCTTCAGCATCATCCGGCACCAGCGCGGGTCGCACCACCTGGGAGCCGGCCGGCAGCGTCAGCGCCGCCTTGCCATTGCGGTTCTTCGCTTCGAGATCGCCCAGTGTCGTAACGAAGCCGTAGCCCGCATCGGACGCCAGCACGACCCGCTGACTCTCTTTGCCCATCAGCAGCCCGGCGAAGGTAGCCCCCGACGGGGGGCTGATGCGGCCGGTCAGCGGCTCACCCTGACCGCGTGCCGACGGCAGCGAATGCGCGGCGACGGTGTAGGAACGACCGGTACTGTCGAGCACGATCACCGACTGGTTCGAGCGGCCGGTGGCGGCAAACTTGAAGGCGTCACCCGATTTGTAGCTCAGCGCCGTCGGGTCGACATCGTGGCCCCTGGCGGCACGGATCCAGCCGGCTTCCGACAGCACCACAGTGACCGGCTCGCTGGACACCAGCTCTTCTTCGCTGAAGGCGCGCGCCTCACTGCGCTCGACCAGCGGCGAACGGCGCGGGTCACCATACTCTTCGCGAATTGCCAGCAACTCCTCGCGCATCAGCTTCTTCAGCAGCCGGGCATTGCCGAGCGTGGCCTCGAGCTTGTCACGCTCGGCCGCCAGCTCGGCCTGCTCGCCACGAATCTTCATCTCCTCCAGCCGCGCCAGATGCCGCAGCTTGAGCTCGAGGATCGCCTCGGCCTGAGTGTCACTCAGACCAAAGCGCTCGATCAGTCGCTGCTTGGGCTCATCCTCATGGCGGATGATGGCGATTACCTCATCAATATTGAGGAAGGCAATCAGATAGCCATCGAGGATGTGGAGGCGGGCCAGCACCTTGTCGAGCCGGAACTGCAGCCGCCGTCGTGTCGTCTCGGTGCGCAGCGCCAGCCACTCAGAGAGGATCTTCGCCAGCGGCTTGACCTGGGGCCGGCCATCGACCCCGATCATGTTCATGTTGACGCGGTAGCTTTTCTCGAGGTCGGTGGTGGCGAACAGATGATTCATCACCGCCTCGACATCGACCCGGCTGGAGCGCGGCATGATCACCAGCCGCGTCGGGTTCTCGTGATCCGATTCGTCGCGCAGGTCCTGGATCATCGGCAGCTTTTTCTGCTGCATCTGCTGGGCGATCTGTTCCAGCACGCGCGATCCCGACACCTGATGCGGCAGCGCAGTGATGACGATGTCGCCATCCTCCTTGTGCCACACCGCCCGCATGCGCAGCGCGCCGCGGCCGGTCTCGTACAGCGAGAGAATCTCGCTGCGCGGCGTGATGATTTCGGCCTCGGTGGGAAAATCCGGCCCCTGAATGTACTCGCACAGCGCGCGCGTGCCGGCGTAAGGTTCATCCAGCATGAATACGCAGGCGTCGATCACCTCCCGCAGGTTGTGCGGAGGAATGTCGGTCGCCATGCCGACCGCAATGCCGGTAGTGCCGTTGAGCAGCACATGCGGCACGCGCGCCGGCAGTACCACCGGCTCTTCCAGCGAGCCGTCGAAGTTTGGCTGCCAGTCGACCGTGCCCTGCTCCAGCTCCGAGAGCAGCAGGTCAGAGAAGCGGGTCAGGCGCGACTCGGTATAGCGCATCGCGGCGAACGATTTGGGATCGTCCGGCGAGCCCCAGTTGCCCTGCCCGTCGATCAGCGCATAGCGATAGCTGAACGGCTGCGCCATCAGCACCATCGCCTCGTAGGCTGCGGCATCGCCGTGCGGGTGGAACTTACCGATGACATCACCCACGGTACGGGCAGATTTCTTGTGCTTGGCGGTCGACCGGAGACCGAGCTCGCTCATCGCATAGATGATGCGCCGCTGCACCGGCTTGAGGCCGTCGGCAATATTGGGCAGCGCCCGGTCGAGAATGACGTACATCGAATAATCGAGGTAGGCCTTCTCCGTATATTCCCTGAGGGACTGGCGCTCGATGCCCTCTGCACTGATATCTGTCATGGGTACCGCCCGTTTCACTGCTGAAGCCCCGCACGCCGTGCTGGCGCGCAAAATGGCGGTCATTATCCACGCGTCACAGCGGCTGTGCCAACCGGCTGACTCACCACCCGGAAACGCTGCTGACCTCGGCAATTACGTAGTGTGATCGACGGGAGCCACTCCTATACTGCGCGCCCACGCCCAGACCGGGCTTCCATACCCAACAGGGGAATGTCGATGCAGCGCACAGAAAACGTGGTCAATCTGGCCGCCTACCGCGACAACGTCCGCCAGGAACTGGTGGATGACATCAGTGCGCGCGCTTTTCTGTATCTGCGTGACGAAGCCGAGGCACACGGCCTGTCGGTTTCGCAGGTCATCGCAGAGCATATGCTGGGACTGGCGCTGGTGGTCGAGGCTGTCGAAGGTACCGAGCAGGCGCGTGAGTTGCTGGATGCGGTCAGCGACAAACTCGCTGGCTGAGCACTCGCTTCAGGGGCCGCAGCCGGCCCCCTGCACTCCCACCGGTGGCACCAGCCCTAAGCTGCTTCTCTAGTAACGATCCATAAAGAGATGCTTGCCGTCGTGGCTGTAGCTCTCCTCCGGATAGGGCAGCATCTCGGCATTCCATGCCGCCCATAGCTCCTTCAGTTCTGCAAATCGCGCCGGCTCTCGCTGGGCCAGGTTGGCGCGCTCGCGCGGGTCGGCAACGACGTCGAACAGCCCTTCCTTCTCTTTGAGCTTGAGGTACTTCCAGCGCCCCTTGCGCACCGCTGCCTGTTCGTGCGCCTTGTAGCGCCAGAATAAAGTGCGCTCGCGCGCCGCGGCCTGTCCGGTAATCACGTCGAGCAGATTTTCACCATCGAGCGGATAGTCCGGATGGGGCTCGCCGCCGGCCGCCGCCAGCAGCGTTGGCATCCAGTCCATCGAGGCGATGACCTGCTCGCTGGTGCGACCTGGCTTGATGGCACGTGGCCAGCGCACGATGCCGGGCACCCGGATACCACCTTCCAGCAGCTCGGTCTTGGCCCCCGTGAATGGCCACATGTCCGAAAACCGCTCGCCACCGTTGTCGCTGGTAAACACGACAATGGTGTCCTCCGCCAGCCCCAGCCGGTCCAGCTCGGCCAGCACCCGTCCGACATTGGCATCGAGACTCTTCACCATCTCGGCATAAATCTCGAGACTGCCGCCGTCGGTATCAAGAATGGTGGTGAGATCGCGCGAGCGACGGATATCGTTCGGGCCCTCCCACGGCCAGTGGGGGGCACTGAAGTGCAGGCTGAGGAAGAAGGGTTTGTCGGTGGCCGCAAAATCGCGGATGTCGGCGATCGCCCGGTCGCCGAACACATCGGTGAGGTAGCCGTCCACCTCGACCGGCTGATCCTGATCGTGGAGGCCGTCGCCCGGCAGCTCGTCGCCCCATGGTTTGACCTTGCCGTGCAGCGCCTTGTGAGCGAAATAGTCGATCCCACCGGGGTAAAAGCCGAAGAAGCGATCGTAACCACTCTTCAGCGGGCCGTAATCCGGGGCACCGCCCAGATGCCACTTCCCGACCAGCGAGGTGTGATAGCCCGCCTGCCGCAGCTGGCTCGCAATGGTGGGATGCTCGGGCGGCAATCCAAAGCCAGGGCCGCCGAGCGGCTCTTCCAGCCCGACGCGGAGCCGATACTGATAGCGACCGGTAATCAGGGCCGTGCGGGTAGGCGAACAGACCGACGAGCTGGCATAGGCGTGGGTCATCATGAGCCCATCGCGGGCCAGCTGGTCGAGAACCGGTGTCTGGTACTCGCGCCGTCCATAAATGCTGAGATCGGCATAGCCGAGATCGTCGGCCATGATGAACAGGATGCTGGGCTTGCGGGCCGGTGCAGCGGCGAGCGGCGCGCTCAGGCCGGCGGCGGCCGAGGCGCCCAGCAGCGCGGCAGTTTTGATGAATTGGCGACGGTCAATCGGTGGCATGAAATGTCCTTATCCTGCAGCCTGGTTATGGTTATAGAGCGCTCATAATAAAGCATCCGCAAATGGTTGCACGCCGGCCGCTGGCGCCCGGCGGCACTGTGGCGCCAAAACCATTACAATTGCCGCCCTCGTCTGTCTGCGCGGAGCTCCCGATTCGATGAATGTGCTGATTATTGGCGGCGGAGGCCGCGAACACGCCCTCGCCTGGAAGATGGCCCAGTCGCCTCTGGTAGGGCAGGTATTCGTAGCGCCCGGCAATGCCGGTACAGCCACCGAGACCAAGGTCCGCAATGTCGATATCGACCCGCTCGCCTTCGATCAGCTGATCGCCTTTGCCGAGCAGAATGAAATCGCCCTTACTGTGGTCGGCCCCGAAGTGCCGCTGGTGGCGGGCATTGTCGATGCCTTCAGTGAGCGCGGTCTGCGCTGCTTCGGGCCGACCCGGGGCGCTGCCCAGCTGGAAGGCTCCAAGGCGTTCACCAAGGATTTCCTGGCACGCCACAATATCCCGACCGCTGCCTACGAGACGTTCACCGAGGTTGAGCCGGCGCTGGCCTACATCCGCAAGATGGGCGCGCCGATCGTCGTCAAGGCGGACGGGCTGGCTGCCGGCAAGGGCGTGATTGTCGCCCTGACCGAGGCGGAAGCAGAGGCGGCCGTGCAGGATATGCTGTCGGGGAATGCCTTTGGCGAGGCCGGCTGCCGGGTGGTGATCGAAGAGTTTCTGGAAGGCGAGGAAGCCAGCTTTATTGCCGTCGTTGATGGCGAAGATGTGGTGCCCATGGCCTCCAGCCAGGATCACAAGCGGGTCGGCGATGGCGACAGCGGCCCCAACACCGGTGGTATGGGCGCCTATTCGCCCGCCCCCGTGGTGACACCGGAGGTCCACGAGCGCGTGATGGCTGAGGTGATCATGCCGACGGTGCGCGGCATGGCGGCCGAAGGCAACCGCTATACCGGCTTCCTCTACGCCGGCCTGATGATCACGCCGGCCGGTGAGCCGAAGGTGATCGAGTACAACTGCCGCTTCGGAGACCCGGAGACCCAGCCCATTCTGCTGCGGCTCAGATCGGATCTGTTCGAGCTCTGTCAGGCGGTGCTGGATGGGCGTCTGCGCGAGGTTGCAGTAGAGTGGGATCCGCGTGCTGCGCTCGGTGTGGTGATGGCGGCTGCGGGCTACCCGGGCGACTATCGCAAGGGCGACCCCATCAGCGGTCTCGACCGCGTCGATCCGGAAGGAGTCAAGGTATTCCAGGCGGGTACCCGCCTGCGCGGCGACGAGACGCTCACCCACGGCGGTCGGGTGCTGTGTGTGACGGCGCTGGGCGCCACGGTGGCAGAGGCGCAGGAGCGCGCCTATCAGCGCGTCGATCAGATCCACTGGGAAGGAGCATTCTGCCGTCGTGACATCGGTTATCGC
>JAJUJZ010000039.1 GCA_029265075.1 Gammaproteobacteria bacterium
CCCTCGCAGCTGGTCTCGTTTCTCGGTGTCGATGTGACCATCGCGATAGGCAATCTCGGCGGTCTCGGCTAGCGATTCGATGGTGACGTAGGAGGCAGCGATTGCCTGCCGCGGCGTCTCAGGAGCTACTGTGCAGGCTGTCAGGATCAGCCCCATGATGGTCGCCAGTGCCAGCGCCTGCAGCCATTCGACGGACACGAATCCGCCCTGACTCTTCTTCGCCTGGGTCTGCGTGATCAGGTCCCGCTCCTCCTTGGGCGTGATGCCCATGCGGGTCTGTACGGTTTTGGCCGTGGCCACCACCGCACCCGCGAACGCCGCCCACCAGGCCGCCTGCGAGATGTCCGTCAGGTTCTGCACGCTGTCCTGCGCCAGCAGCGCGGTGACCGACGTGCCGAACGTAATCAGGAAGCCGAGAACAGCATCGACAATAATTCGCGAGGTCATGGGTTGCTCCGGTGTCAATGATCATGCCGCCTTGCGCGGACGCGGCGAATGGGTTACGGGGTCGGTGAGGGCCTCATGAAGACTGCGCCCAAGGCGCAATCGCTGGCGCAGCGTGCACGGCTTGATTCCATGGCGACGCGCCAGCTCTGGAATCGATACCAGCTCGCCCCCGAACTCCAGGAGTGCGTAGTTTCTGTTGTTGCGCCGGTCGGCTGGAGTAAAAACGGCCTCTTTCGCGGCCCAGCCGTTTGCGAGGCGCCTGTGCACAGTGGCCACTTTTACGCCGGCTATTTCGCACCACTCGGATAGATTTTTTGAGACCCCGTCAATCTCAATAACCCTGTTATTTCGCTTGTTGTTCGCCTGCTCCTGCTGCGTAGCCCACCGGCAATTCTCGGGGCAGTAGTTCCCGTCGACGTCAATCCGCTCGATGGTGTGCTCGGCAGTTGGGGGCAGCCCCATGTCAGCCATGAACGCGTCGAATTCTTTCCATGCAGGGCAGAATGTGATCCCCCGGTCTACGTAGTGCTTGGCATGCGGCTGATTCTTATTGGTGCACCGAGTCCGCATCGCCTTCCAGGAGCTATGTGCGCGCTTGCGGCGAGCTGCCGCATCAAGGCCATCAGCGATCATTCCGTCCACCTCGCAGGGATCAACCGCGAATCAACGTGAGTGAATCCGCTTTTCGGGTATCGCCCAATGCCGAGGCGGCCCGCATAGGTCCGGTCCAGCCAATCCGCCACCTCGTCAGGGGCCACGCCCTGCACCACGAAGTCCGCGGCGCGTCCCAGCAGGTGCTGGCTGTTCGGCGAGCCGCCAACCGCTGCATTGTGCTCAGCGCACCGACAACCCGAGGTGATCGTGACTGGCGCATCAAAATGCTCCCGGACCACGGTGAGCACCTCCAGCAGCTGGGCGTCGACTGTGTCGAATCCGCAGCCGTCCCGGCAGGCAAACTCCCGGCGGCTGAAGTGTCGTGCCAAGTCACCCACGGGATGAATCCTTCAGCAGCTTCAAAATCGTGCCGTAGTTGTCTCGGATCTCCCGCTTGATCTCCGCGATCTCCTGATCCTGCTTGGCGTCAACGCGCCGCTGGTTATCGAGTATCTGCGTGACAGCCATGCCCTGGGTGCCGACGTTGGCCTCCAGTACCGCCAGGCGGGCCGAGAAATTGGCGTATTGCACGGCCAGCGCCCCGAGGATCATCAGCGTGGTCAGGATGTGCCCCACGCTCAGGGACTTGTCGAGGTGCCACTCGCGTCGATCCATAGGGCTCTTGACCGTGATCAATTGGCTACGTCCAGAAACGAAAAACCCCGCTCAATGGCGGGGTCATGGTGTGGTATGTGAAGCCCAGACCGTACTAGCGGCAGAAGGTCGGGTGTGCTGTGCTGAAAACGAAAAAGGCCCGCCGGTTGGCGAGCCTCTTGGTCAGTGCATAAAAACCGCATGATGCGGGAAATTTACCCCTAAGCGCGCGCGCAGTCAAGCCGCTACCGGGTCGAGAGCGCCATCGATCCACGCCTCCCCAGCCTTGACCAGCTGCAGCGCTTTAGTCTCTCCGACACCCATGATCTTCGCGATTCTCCGTGTTCCGAGTTTCACGCCGTAGTACAGCCAGATACAGTTGCCCATTTGGCGATCACGCAGACACAGCCGCGCGATAACGCTGTCGACCGCCATGGCCAGATCGTCATTGATGCAGCCTGTGGGAATGGTGCTGCCTGTGTGATCGCGGATCAGAGAATACGCAGGTGAAACATAGCGCGGA
Organism: Gammaproteobacteria bacterium; assembly: GCA_029265075.1. GTDB lineage: Bacteria > Pseudomonadota > Gammaproteobacteria > Pseudomonadales > CAMLJR01 > CAMLJR01. The sequence goes on from JAJUJZ010000039.1 coordinate 2,219, forward strand.
ACACCTGACGAGTGCCGCCACCACCAGCCCCATTGTTCGAGCAAATACCGAGTGTCGCCCATGCTCATAGCTCGTTCACCTCTCGCGAATGCAGCCGGGTTTCAACGAGGCGGACATAGCCAGCAATATCATGCCAGCTGTCTGCGTAATCGGGATCTCCGTTGAGGATTCGGCCAACCTTGTGCGCGACCATCTCTAGCGCCTCGCGCATGTCGTCCGGCAGGCCCTTCCAGTTGGGGGAATCCATCATTGCGCGCTTGATCGCCTGCGTAATTCTGGCGTGCTCTTCGAACTCGCCGTAGCGCGTACCCCGCTCGGCCAGTGTGCTGTCGACGTTCATGCTGCCCTCCTGCTCACCCAATGCGCACCCCAGCCTCATCTGCCAACCTCCCCTGCCCGATAAAAACGCTTCCGCTCTAACTCCATGTCTCGGTCCATCCATCCCGCCCGCCACCAAGCGGCCTCAGCCGAGTGGTACGTAAAAGGGCAGCAGTCCATCGGCTCTCGCAGATCCCGCGCCACAATGCCTGATTGATAGCAGCCATCAGCCGTGGCTCGACTAATCACACGACGCATTGCTCACGCTCACGCTCACTGCGCAACCCTCTCGCCCTGGCGGCATAGGTGCGCTTGATCTCTTTCAGCTCGTCGATGGTGTATTTCTTGGGCTCGTGATGGCCTTCCAGCCACTCCACCTTTTCCTCACCGATGCGGCGAACTAGGTTGATGCGGTACTCGATGGCGTTGCCGCTTTTGTGGGTGTTACAGGGGGCACATTGACGATGGACGTTGAGCGGCTCGAACCGGAGCTCAGGGGCTGCACCCACGCTGCGATAATGCCCGGCGTGCCATTGCCCCTGATGATGGCGGCCGCAGGAGATGCACGGCAGCCCATGGTCACGCTCGCGCACCCATGCATTGAATGCCGCCTGCGCCTCTCCGGCCCATTGCGACCGGGTTTTGATGCGATCCCTGGCTTCACGCAGCGCCTTGCGATTCACTCGCTCCTGCGCCCTCCTCCGCCGCTCATCTTCCTTGGCGCGCACCGCCCGGACATGCGCTAGCGCGCACTCAGGGCTGTGGCAAACCTTCTGGAACGAGCTGCGCGGCTCATAGGGCGCCGAACAGATACAGCACTTCCTCACGACTGAGCCTCCCGATACTTCGCGTACTCCCCGTCTTCCGGCCTCGGCAACAGACAGCCATGATCCGCAGCCCATGCGTCGACCTTGGCCATGTAATGGCACATCTGCGCCACGGTCAGACTGGCTGTCGATGCGAGTTGCGGCTGAAGCTCGGTCTTACCGATCTTCTTGTCGACATAGCCCAGATGCTGGTGGCGCATCAGGTCGTGCATGTCGTCCTTGGTGTACTGCTGATTGGGGCGACTGAAGTGTTTGGCCATTACGCCCATCCACTCCCAGTACAGGTTGTTGGCCGAGAGGGAGCGCTTGTCGCTCCACTCCCTGAACTCAACCCGCCAGCCCCTTTCCGGCATCATTTCCCTGAGGAACCGGAATAGGTTCCCCAACGTCTCGTCGTTATGGCAGCGCCAGAATTGATGACTCATGCCGCCTTCCTTACGCGCCGCGTCCGAGTGTGGAAAAAACCGTCCACCTCAGGAAACAGCTCGATCATCAGCAACGTCAGCGGTCGCTGGATATTGTTGTTGATCTTCCACTCACCGCCCTCCTGAGTAACCGCGGTGCTGTGGCGGATAAACTCCAGGATGGTTCGCATTGAGTAATGGTCGCGCCCTGCTGCGCGCAGCAGACGAACCTCGCTGATTACAGCCTCCAGAATGTGTCTGTTGGCACGGATCATTGCCGGGAACCCGGCCGGCCAGGTTCGGGAGCGCAGCCCCGCGTCTATGGCCCTGTTCCTGATTTCCAGCGGCAGCGCAGCCCAGTTACTGAGAGTTGCCATCAGTAGTCAAAGCCTCCACGCTTGCGAATGGGTGTGACGTTCGATTCCGCACGCGGCCAGAACTCCGGCGCCAGCGGCTCGAATCGACCGAACTGCAAACGGCATGCGAGATAGTCGGTGCCGATCTCTCCGTTCCGGAACTTGGTCCAGATGGCCTCGCCAACCCCCTTGCGATCCGTCTCCTCCGGGCGATACACCTCGTCCCGGTACAGCATGCAAATCAGGTCGGCGTCCTGCTCGATGGCGCCCGAATCACGCAGGTCAGAGTTTCGAGGCCGGCGATCGCCAACCGGGCGTTTTTCGAGCTCGCGATTGAGCTGCGAGAGCGCGATCACCGGAACATCCAGCTCCTTGGCCATGGCCTTCAGCCCTCGCGAAATAGCTGACACCTCCTCGGTGCGTCCGTCTCTGGAGCTGCCAGCTGTCGCGAGCTGCAGGTAGTCCACAACGATCAGGTCCAGCGGACCGGCCTTGTGGTGCTTGCGAGCGGTGCTGCGCATCTGCTGAATGCTCAGAGCGGCGCGGTCATCGATGATCAGGTCCCGATCCTTGAGACGCGAGATTGCGGACGACAGCCGCGGCCACTCTTCGTCCTGTAGCTTGCCCGTGCGCACATGCTCCAGCGGCAGCCTGCCGACACTGGCGATCATCCGCTTGAGCAGCTGATTACGGCTCATTTCGAGCGAGAAAATCAGAGCCTTGCCGCCGTCCAGTACGACGTTCTCGGCGATGTTCATCGCGAATGTTGTCTTCCCCATCGACGGCCGGCCAGCAACGATAATCAGGTCGCTCTTCTGCAGGCCGCTGGTGCGTTGGTCGATATTCGAGAACCCTGTGGACAAACCTGTCAGCTCAGAGTCGGAGTTGTACATGGCATCAATTTCGTCGATGACCTCTCTGAGTGCCTGGTTCGTGGTCACAACGTCATGCTCGACCCGCTCGCCGAGAGCCATAACCAACGCCTGCGCCGAGTCGATCAGCTCGGATGGCTTCCGGTCGCCCGGCTCGTACGCGCTTCCAGCGATCGCCTGACCTGCCGCGATCAGCTGGCGCAGCACTGCGCGATCCTTCACCGCCGTGGCATACGCTCGGATGTTGGCGACGCTCGGCGTGTTCTGAGCGAGTTGCGCTAGGTATGCAAAACCACCGGCATGCTCCAGCTCGCCAGCAGCGCTCAGCGCATCAGCGACGGTGATCAGGTCGATTGGCTGGCCAGCATCCGCGAGTCGAGCAATGTGGCCGTAGATCACGCTGTGCTCGGTGCGATAAAAATCGTCGGCAACCAGCAGTTCGGCTACGGCGTCGAATGCCGATCCGGAAACCAGCAAGCCCCCGATCACCGACTGCTCAGCCTCGACGGAGTGCGGCGGCGTCCGCAGCGCCGTGATGTCGTAGTCATCAGGGATTCCGTGGAAGCGGCTCATGCTGCACCTCGGTGGTAATTGCCCTCGATGACCTTCACGAAGTTCGTTGGGTTGATCAGCCAGTCCAAGCTCACGACAAACGGGTCACGACCAGGCGCGGTTGGCGCTCGGCCGGTCAGAAACTCGGATTCGCTGACGTGCTCGAAAAACCGTCTCCAGAAATCCAGAGACTGGTGTTTAGGGGATTCGCGCCAGCGAGCTTGCAGGCGCTTGCGTCGCTGTTCGGTCCAGATTCTGACCTGAGTGCCGACAGGGACGAGCTCGTGGTACAGCGCGATGATTTCGTCATGCGGACAGGGCGGAGGCAGCTTGCTGCCGACCCTAGGTGTTTTGGTATTGGTAACGGTATCGGAGACGGTAACGGTAACGGGGCACTGCGGATCGGTGCCGGGCGCATGCGGATCTCTGCGGGTCGCATGCGGGTCGCACAATTCCGCATCCGGATCGCATGCGGATTCATGCGAGTCGTCTGCGGGTCGCATGCGGGCGGCATAATCCGGCATGCGCTCTGCAGCCCCTTTGCGACCATAGCGCTTGCACAGCGCAGCCCACCTCGATGCCTCCGAGCGATCACTCGAGCCCGCCGCCCAGGGGTTGTGCTCCGCCCAGTCGTGGACTGAGTAGCTACCATCTTCGCCATCAAGAAAACCGACATCAACCAGCGCCGCAACAAAGACGCCCTCTTCGCCCTGCCAGTCAGCAGCCAGCTCGATATCCTCAACGGTCATTCCGGCCAGACTGCCGTCACTGCGGTTTTCGGCTACCCACAGGAAGAGGCAGATCAGTCGCCATGCAGCCCCTTCGCCATGACGACGAATCAGCTTCTTCGTCTTTGGGTGCGCTGGCAGTGTGGTGGAGATGCGTGCGTCCCTCGCCATTACGCCACCTGTAGATCGGTGGTGGTTGCTCTCAGATAGTAGAAATATCTCTGGTATTTCATGTATAATCTCCGTGTTATCTCGTCGTTCCGAAGCCCGCCGGCCAGCGGGCTTTTTTTATGCGGCCAACCTCGCCGCTGTTTTGCGCCAGTGCAGGAACTGTATGAAGTACTGACGCGCCCTCTCCGGGTTTCTGTCCCGGCAGAAATCGAAGCAGAGCCAATAAGCGCGCATCTTCGATCTGGCCTGCATTGCTGTCACATCTACCTCCTCAAAAATCAGTGCCGGTCAGCCCCGGCTGCTCACCACTGCCCAGGTGACGGGTTTCCCGCTAGGATTGAATTGCCAAACTCATCCCTGCGGAGAATTGATATGTCCCTTCTCGATAAGAAGGTCCTCGACCTTTCCTGCCCGAATTGCAGTCGGAAGCATCCGAAGGAGGTTGGATGGATAAAGGCCAACCGTGAACTCGCCTGCGCCTGTGGGCGTCGAATCGCTCTCGATACTGACGAGCTCCTGCTCAAAGTCAGGGAGGCTGAAGAGCTGCTCAAGCGATTCCATGACAGGAGCCGGTAACGGCTCACTGAGGACTGCCTCAAGCTCTCCCAGTGCAGCCTTTAGTTCTTCAAGTGACGAGGCTCGTACGTCGAGCGTGATTTTCGGGACGCTCATTTGCCAGACCTCCGACCTTTCAGCTGCGCCTGCAGCTCCTCGATCTGGCGGAGCAGCGCCGCTTCGTCGGCTTCGGCGAGGTACTTCTCGACCAGATAGAGAATCGGCTTTTTGTCGCCGGTGACCTGCACAAATGTTTCTAGATCGTCGAGGGTGAAGCGCATGGAGTCATCTGGGTTCTGCCCCAGCTTGCGCGAGAGCTGCGAGGGGCTGTAGTCCATGTCAGCGGCGATCGATTTTTGCGGACGCCCCAGCTGATGCACGCGCGCAGCGACGAACTCTCTGCAGGATCCGTAACTGTCTGCCAGGCCCGCCTCAAAATTCAGCGTCAGTTGCATTTTGATTCACCCACTTTCATAGAATTTCACCCACGGAATCAGCGTAAATAAAAACCCGGTCAGCGGTTGGCTGGCCGGGTTTAGGAGGCGGCTTTAACCTGGCGGTCTACTTGGTCGACCGGAAACACATCACTTACGGAGCACTTGGCCCCATGAATATTCAGGACGTGGACGATCACCTGCGCGTCGTGGACAGTCGGCGTGCGGTCGCCGCGCTCATAGCCGGACCATCGACTCTGGTAGAGCCAGCCGGCAGCTGTAGCCGCTTGTTGTTGCGTGAGGCCAGCAATTTTTCGGAAGTGCTCAATTCGGTTCATGGGCTCGACTCCAAGACTGAGCACAAGAATATCGCGTATCGCGGTATCGGTCAACGCGAAACGGCTTTTGCAAATAACGCGCAGTGTGTTGAACTTGGGCGCATGACAACCGTAGGCGATCGAATCAGGTGGGCCCGGAAACAGAAGGGCTGGAATCAGCAGGTGCTTGCTGAGGCATGCGGCTGGGAGCACCAAAGCCGCATATCTGGTTACGAGCGGATGGGAACGCCTGGCGGGAGGGAGCCATCCTTTGAAGATCTGGCCGCCATCGCGGCCGCGCTCGGTGTGTCGCAGAGCTGGCTTGCAACCGGCGAGGGATCACCGAAGCCAGAGGCGCCATCCGTAGCGCCCGGGCCAACGATAAAAGGCCGCCTCCCCCTCATCAGTTGGGTGCAGGCGGGAGATTGGTGTGAAGCAGTGGATATTTTTGAGCCCGGAGATGCCGAGGATTGGCTGCCCTGCCCCTTCGAGCACAGCGATAACGCATATTGCCTGGCGGTGGTTGGCCAGAGCATGGCGCCCGACTACCGGGAAGGGGAGATCATCGCTGTTGACCCTGCAGTCGATCCCCGTCACGGGCACGATGTGGTTTGCCGAACCCCGGACGGTACCGTGACATTCAAGCGCCTGCAGATCACCCCCGAGGGTACCTACCTGCTGGCTCTCAACCCGGACTGGCCGGAGCGGATGATCAAGGTGCCGCCCAACACGCACATTTGTGGGGTGGTTATTGGGTCTTGGATGCGGCGTTGCTGACTGGCCATCCCCCGCGACTCTGCTATAACTCATGGTCCAACATAAAACATGGATATGGAGATGCTTCGCTTTATTTTTGCTCTGATTGGTTCCGCGGTGCTCGCTGGGTGCGCAGCCACTCCAGCTGATTTCCCTGCAGAAGCCCACGAGGCCGCTCAGTCAATGCCCGCTTATCCTGAAGGCGCGAAAGAGACCCCACCGCATACTGTTATCGGAATGGTCTCAAGCAACTCTTGCAACAGCTCTACCGCTGCGCGGTTTGCCGGCAGCCAGGACGAGGCGATCTATCTACTCAAGCTGGAATCCGCGCAAGCCGGCGGCAACGCGGTTGTCGGCTATCGCTGCTCGACTGTACCGGTTGACCTGGTGAGCAATTGCTGGGCATCCAAGCGATGCAAGGGCGTGGCTGCCCAAATAGAGACCGGGATCACCCTAAACCCTTAGTCGCACCTCATCCACCGACAAAGCCGCCTTAAGGCGGCTTTTTTTCGCCTCCAATTTCTCACGACGGACCGACCGCTCGTCTCGCAATAAAATATATCGCGTTTCGTGTTGACCGTAATACCGCGATATGCGATATTTATCGCAACGCAGCAAACCACGACTGCAGGAGATCCGGTTATGACTCTGACCATCAGCGTCCCCGCTGACACCGCCCTGATCGACATCGCCCGTTTCGCCAATGCCATCGGCTGCAACCCGGTGATCGACGGCGACACCGGCTCCATCCGCATGGAGCCCATCCCGCGACAGCAGGCGAACATCAACGTGAAGCGCCGCATGCAGATGGTGCGAATCGATGGACGGCCGGTGCACGCAATCAAAGGGGCAGCCCGATGAACATCCTGACCGCACTACACAACGCGAACCCGAACGACCTGGAGGCCATGCACGACTGCATCCGCCAGCGGGACGATGCCGAACTGGGGCGCCTGGTGCGCGAGAAGGTCAGAGCATGCCGGCTCGAAACCGCGTCCCTGCCCGACTACGACGTCGACTTCGAATACGACGCTATTGGGGACCAGATCCTGATCTATGCCATTCGCATGCACGACGCGTCAGCAAAGATGATGCGCCGCATCGAATGGGAGCTGGAAGATCTGCGGCAGCGCAATCGCCAGGAGGCAGCGGATGAGGAACGGATTGCACGTTTTGAGGATGAGCGCAGCTGCCGGAGAGCGTCGGTATGAGCGCACGTCTGCACACCGGAATCCTCGTAGCCGTCGTGCTCGTCGCCATGACCATCGCCGGTACACACGACTACGAGCAGGCAAAAGCGGAGGAGGCGGCCGCGTGCCAGCTACACCCACAACTGGATTACTGCGAATGAATACCGAGCATCGGGATGGCCTCTGGTGGGCATGGGCTAATGCTCAGTTCGCGACAGGCCCGACAAAAAGCATGGCACTGAGCCGACTCGCGGAGAAGATGAGGGAAGGGAAATGAGTAATGAAGTCGCCATAAAACAGGAGAGCCTGCCCGCTCAGGCGCAAGGCGAAGCAGCAGCGATCATTCACGTGATCGAGCGTGCTGCGCTGAACCCTGACGTGGACATCGAGAAGATGGAGCGCCTGCTGGAAATGCAGGAGCGAATCATGAACCGCCAGGCTGAATCCGTGTTCGCCGCCGCTATGGCAGACATGCAGGCAGAGCTGCCGAGCATTAGCGAGCGTGGTGGTATCAAGGACCGCAATGGCAACGTGCAGAGCACTTATGCACTGTGGGAGGACATCAACGATGCGATCAAGCCAGTCCTGAAAAAGCACGGGTTCGCCCTCACCTTCCGCACCGATTTCACCAATGGCGTGACGGTAACTGGCGTTCTCTCGCACAAATGCGGCCACCGTGAAACCACCAGCATCGTGCTCCCAGCCGATACGTCCGGCAATAAAAACAGTGTGCAAGCCATCGGGTCCAGCGTGAGCTATGGCAAGCGTTACACCGCCAGCGCTCTGCTGAACCTGACGACGCATGGCGACGACGACGACGGCCAGGCAGCAGGATCGGCGATTGCTGGGGCCATCGTGGAGATGCAGGCAGCCGAGACCATGGACGACCTTGCCCATATCTTCAAAGCGGCATGGAACGCCCACCGCAGCCCACGTGATCGCGCAGAGCTTACCAAGCACAAAGACTTCGCCAAGATCCGCATCAACGGGAGCCGGGACAATGACGCAGCTCAGTGAAGAGTGGTTTGCCCAGCGCCTCGGGAAAGTAACGGCCTCCCGCGTGGCCGACATCATGGCCACCACCAGGAGCGGACCAGCCGCCAGCCGAAAGAATTACATGATGGAGTTGCTGTGCGAGCGACTGACAGGAGCACGGCAGGAAGGCTTTACCAGTAGCGCCATGCAGCGCGGCACAGAGCTGGAGCCTATCGCCAGAAGCGCCTATGAAGTGAATAGCGGCCTGATGGTTGTCGAGACGGGGTTTGTCATGCATCCGACCATCCAAGGGTTTGGCGCGAGCCCTGATGGCCTGTGCGGTGATGACGGGCTGCTTGAGATCAAGTGCCCGAACACCGCCCAGCACGTGGAGTTTATCAGGACCAAAACCCCTGACTCGCGTTACCAGTGGCAGATGCTGGCCCAAATGGCGTGCACAGGTCGGCAGTGGGTGGACTTCGTTTCATTCGACGACCGCCTGCCTGATGAACTGCAATTCCGCTGCATCCGTTTCGTGCGTGACGAAGAGCGCATCAAGCAGATGGAGCAGGCAGTGAGCGAGTTCCTGGCTGAACTGGGGACTCTAGTTGAAGAAATGAAAAGCGAGGCAGCGTAATGGCGACTTTATTCGGTGTGGCACGGATCGGGCGTGACACAGAAATTCGGTATCTGCAGAACGGTGACGCGGTAGCCAATATCGCCCTCGCCTTCTCGTATGGGAAGAAAGGGCCGGACGGCAAGCGGCCTACTCAATGGGCAGATGGCTCCCTGTACGGCAAGCGCGCCGAGTCGATGGCGCCCTATCTGGTAAAGGGGCAGCAAGTTGGCGTGACTCTGGAAGAAGTGCATATCCGCACCTATCAGAAGCAGGACGGCACCGAGGGTTATTCGCTCAGCGGTCGCGTGGCTGCCATCGAGTTTGCTGGCAGTGCTCCGAGTCAGCAGCAGCCGCAGCAGTACCAACAAGCTGCCCCCGCACAGCAACAGGCGAGGCGCGCACCGCAATCGCCACCCCCCGGCTTCGATGAATTCGAGGACGACGCGCCTTTTAACTAAGGGGCGCATGCAACCCCTTTAACAACATGCAACCTGGCCCTTGCGCCCTTCGGGGCGCTGTTTTGGGGTAACGCCTACAGCCAGGCGCGACCACCAAGGCATGATGACATGAGCGGCGCTGCTGCAGGGGAGAGAGTGATGCGTACCTGGTACGAAAAAGCAGAAGACGAGATCGATCAAGAGCTCGCTGACAACCGGGATGGGCTGGCATACGAGTCCGAGTTACGGACCGCGCCCGCGACCTACTGCGCGAACAGGAGGAAGGCCATGAGCAATGACCGCTACCAAGAAATCCGTGACGCGCTGGCTATGGGGCCGACGCCGGGACCGTGGAAAGCACACGACCCGTCTGAGTCTGGGTGGGTGGACATTACTAATGCCCCATACGCAACCCCCTTGTGCTACGCGGTGCCGTGCTCGGATTACCAGTATGACGCGGAACTTGACTGCGAACGGTTGGTGAGTCGTGCGCATGAAACGCCAGCCAATGCCGCCTACATCGCCGCCTGCGACCCCGACACGATCCGCGAGCTGCTCGCCGAACGCGACCAACTAGACGCCGAGATCGAGGCGCTGCGGGCGGAGGTGGACGCGCTGCGGAAGGCGCTTGGCAGAATCCTCGAAAATGAGGCGTCTGACTGGAAGGCTGCTGAAGAATTTGGAGGCTACGTACTCGCCGATGAATTGCGAGAAGAAGCCCGCGCAGCAATCGCCAAAGCAACGGCCGCCTAGCCCACCGGGCCACATGAGGGGATGAGATGAGCAATGTAAATGACGGCGGCCCGGCGTTTCCGGTTAGCACACGACCTGAAGAGGATGGTGTCGGGTATGGGCATCAAGATGGCGCAGGGACCTACTTGTTCGGCGGCATGACGCTCCGCGACGCCATGGCAATGGCCGTCAGCATGGACCCTGAGCTCAGCGTGAAGTGGGCTACGGCCCTGGTGGGGCGGGAGCAGCCAAATGAGATCCCGACCGACCCCGAGGAGTTGCGCGAGTTCAGGCTTCAGCAGATCGATTGGTGGGCGGAGGCCGAGGCGGCATACCGCTACCGGGTGGCCGACGCCATGCTGAAGGCGCGGGAGGTGGACCATGAGTAGATGGGACAAAGATTGGCCCAGCAAGCCCGTCTACTACCCGTACAGCAAGGACGGGGTTACGTTCGCCCTGATGGCCAGCGGCGAGGTGTTCGCCGCCATGAAGGGCATCGCGCCGCGCAAGGTTGCGGATCTGATCGATGTCGCTGGGAGGCCACGGATACCGAAGGAGCGGAATTTCAACTCGCTGTGCCGCCAGTTCATCCGCGAGGGCGATGTGGACGACCTGATCGCAGAGCGGAAGGCGGAGCTGGATCGGCAGTCCAACGTGAGGAAGGCGGCGCCGGAGCTACTGGAGGCGCTGGAGGATATGGTTGCGCTGGCACAAGACGCGATGCTGCAGGCCAATCGTGACCGGGGCGAATACGACATTGATTTGGAACTCGCCGATGCCCGCGCCGCCATCCGCAAAGCAAAGGGGGAGTGAGGTGAGCATTTCATGTGAACACGGATTACTTAGACGGCAGTGCGCGCTCTGCGATGCAATCCAAGAAGCCCGCGAACTCCGCGCCCGCATCGCCGAGCTTGAGGCGCAGGCAGCGCAGCAGCGGACCGGGGTGCCGGACGTTGACGCATTAGCAGCATTCATCCGCAAGGTGGACGGCAGCCACCGCATGGGCGCCGGAGCTCTTGCAGAGCGCATCTGTGATTGGTGGTCATTCGATGCCGTGGCAGTCGCCCCTACCCCCAAGGCGCAGCAGCAAGCACCCCAGCCTGCCGAGGTGGGGGCGGATGAGCGGGCGAAGTTTGAGGCGTGGATTACATCGCCGCCGCTAGAAAAACCAGTTCACAGAAACCCAGAATCTAGCGGGTTCCCTGGCCAATATTGGGAATACGAAGTTCAGTTGGCTTGGGACGCATGGCAAGCCCGCGCCCAACTCACCGAGGGGGCTGATGCGACAAGCGACTTGCACGAATACATCGCCGGGATGCGCGCAGCTCTACGCTCAGGCGATTGGCGCAAGGCTAGCACTCGCGCCGAACTGGAATCGTTTCTAGGCAGGATGGAGGAAGCACTCACCGCAGCGGGCGGGCGGGAGGAGCTGGCAACCGAACGTGATGAACTATACGCCGCGCTGTCCTCTTGCGAAGAGGAGGGGCAGAGAATGCAGGCGCTGCTGACCAGAATCGTTGCTGAGGCCGACTCCAATCCATTCAACCCCATCGGCCACGTTATCGAACACGTTGTACCCGAGACTCGCAAAATCGCCGCCACCCAGCCCGCGCAGGAGGTGCACCATGACTGACCGCGAGCTGCTGGAGCTGGCTGCGAAGGCGGCTGGGTACGAAAGAAACGGCGCTGGACCTATAGGGCCATGCGAGTGGAACCCGCTCAATGATGATGGCCACGCGCTGCGGCTGGCCGTGCGGCTGGGCATACTGCTGCGAACAGATTTCATAAAGCAACTGGCAGAGCTTATGCGCCAAGGCATGGATCACTGCGCCGCCACCCGCCGCGCTATTGTCCGCACTGCTGCCGAGATCGGGAGAACAAAGTCCACCCCCACCACCCCGACAGGAGATGAGTGATGAGTGACAAGTACGCAATTCTCCGGCGAGACCTGCCGGAACTGGTAGCGGACGCAAAGCGACAGGGGGGCATCAATCCTCGCGCGCAGCTCATTATCGATCTGCTCGCTGAGCGTGATGAGCTTGCAGCGAACGCCGCCCACCCACCCGCGCAGGATGAGGCGGTGAGGCGGGATGCGGAGAGGTATCGGTGGCTGCGGGATCGCGGATTCGCACATGCAGACGTCTCTCTCGGCACCGATTGCGACGGAGACAACTTCGTCGGTTACCGGATCACATTCAACCTGCCAGAGCCGACGCACAACAAGTTCGAAGATGACGAGTGGGAGGCAGACGACATTGACGCCGCCATCGACGCAGCCATCGCCCAGCGCGGGGAAGCCGACAACGCCCGCACCGATAAGGGGGATGAGAAGTAGTCATGCGCCGCTTGATCCCCGCCCACCGCTGGATCCGCGAGGTGTTCCCCGAAGGGGGAGTGACCACTACTCGCGTGCGCGGCTGGATCGTGGATGGCGTCATTCCCGGGGTGGTGATCGACTCCTGCCCATTCGTGGACGCCGACCAAGCCGCCCTCCTCCTGGACACCAACCGGATCATCACCCGCGAAACCGGCCGCAAACCGCCCACCGGCAACAGCCGCGTCGCCGGTATCGTGCAGGCCGCTATGATCCGCTGAATTTGACAGAGCCCCGCCGTGTTGCTCAAATCTCGACCAAAACGCCACCCGGACGGCGCCATGCCCCGAAAATCGCGAACCCTTGACGGCTTCGAGCTGCCGGTCAACCTCTACACCCACTGGCGGAAGATTCCCAACCGATGGCGTTACAAGCGCCCGGACGGCAGCTGGTACACGTTCGAGGCACCGATCGAGGATGCGATCGCCGCAGCCGTGCAGCTCAATGAGCAGTTCGCGGCTGGGGCTGTGCCGATCGAGCAGACCAAACCAAAGCCCGGCCGCCTCAGCCTCGAGCGCCACGTCGAGGAGTTCATCACCGACCGGGAACGGCGCGATCCGTCTCTCCGCAGCAAACAAAGCTGGGCGAACCGACGCGGCTATCTTCGGCAGCTGGCGCGCGAATTCGATGGCATCCCCGTCCACCGACTGGACCTGCTCACCATTCAAAGCTGGTGGGACTCACTCACTGGCAATGCGCAGCGATCGCGCAAGGCCGAATACCAGAAACTCTTCAACCACCTGATGGCACGTGGCCTCTGCAAAGCACTGGATGCGAACCCGTTCAGCAACTCCGACGACGCGCCGCGCGTGGCGATGCGCGCGAAGCCACCGAAGGAAAGAATGCGGCTGTCGGTGGAGCAGTTCTGGAAGATCTACGCCCGCGCCGGGGATATGGGATTCGACTTCCTGCAAATCGCCATGGGCCTGAGCCTGGTCACCACCATGCGCCGCGGGGATCTATGCGAACTCAGGTTCGACCGGCATCTGGCGGGAGACGTGCTGCGCAAAGCGATCAGCAAATCCCACGCGCAACTCAGCGAGGCGGAGTTCAGGGCGAACCCGAGTAATTTGAGCTGGGATCTCGACAAACACCTACTGCTGCGCCAGCTAGTAAACCGGTCGCGGGAGCTCTCGATGAAGCACGCCCGCTGCCCGTACCTTCTCAGCTGGCGCCCTCAGAAGCGGATCAGATCGGAGCAGCGCGAGCACACGCACCAGGTTCTGCCGGACTACATCACGCGCGCCTTCAACGACGCCCGCGACAGCGCCGGCATCTTCACTGACACGACCCCGCCGAAAGCGCGGCCCACATTCCACGAGATCCGCGCACTGGGATCACACCTTGCGGAGAGGGCTGGATACTCGACGCGGGAGGTGCAGGTGCTGATGGCCCACACCGACGAGAAGATCACCCGCCACTATCAGGCAGGGCACGCCACCCACTGGACCGATATCGACGTGGTGATTCCAATGGACGTGATCGGTGGGCAGTTCTGAGTTTTTGCACACGCGCGAAAGTTTTTGCACACTTTTGCACAAGGCAAAAAAACAGCCGCATAAGCGGCTGATTTTCTTGAAGATTTGGTCGGGACGGCAGGATTTGAACCTGCGACCACCACACCCCCAGGGTGGCGGGTGCAAAATGATAAGCAATTGACCAACTGTGAAAAACCAGTCTGCCGGCATCGCCGTCAGATGGGCAGGCAGGCGGCATGGTGGATGGTGTGATCAGGACGCATCCCGCTCCGCACCAGTGCCCCTAGATAACGCTTTATATACTACCCGGACGCCACTACAGCCCCGCCCCTAGGCTCGAACCTGAGCCGCAGCAATGAACAGATCGTCCACCTGCTGCTCGGTCAGACCCAGCACACTGGCCATGGTGGTGATCATCTGACTGTCCCTCTGGAACTCTGCCGCGTACTCCCACGCGATGCGGATGGCCCGATCCGTTTCGGGGTCGGCAATCAGCGCCTCGACAGCATCCAGCAGGCCCGCTGCCAACAGAGCGGCGCGGGCTTGGTACGGGCCGACTGATGCGGGGACCAGCGCCTTGCGGTTGGCCTCATCGCGCTCAGCGATCTCTTCCGCCGTCAGCGGCACCACTTCATGCGTGACAATAACGACCTTCCGTTCCACATCGAGCGTCAGGATTTCATCGCCCCACTTGTGATCCGCAGGCAGCTCACCGTCGCCGTTCTCCTCCGGCCACCACGCGGCATCTGACACGCCAAGGGCGGGGTCGGTCCACGAGAGGTCGAGAAGGGATTCGGGGCGCAGGCCACGGAGGAACAGTGGTAGCGGTTCGCGGGTAACGATGTTGTCGTGCACCTTAATCATGCGCGGGCGGTCCCTGAAGAGTGAGGTGGGCGGTAACGATTTGCGTGGTGGTCACTATTGTCCGCATTACCGTAACCCCATCCGAAAGTATTTCTGGGGTGGACTCCCCGGAAGACGATGGGGTGGGTCGCAGAATTATCTGACCCTCCACCCCGGAGAATCCCCCTAATGGCAATCGACCGGGAGTGGTCAGGCGGTGGAGGTCGGCCACCCCCAGCAAGGAAATGGTGCTGATGGCTGACTGGTTATCCGGCAAGAAACGTATGGATTTAGAGGTCGGCGGATAGTCACCCAAATACTGCACGCTGGCATTGCTGGAAGAGAAGTCCCACGGGACAGGCGTAGTCGCTAAGAACCTCAGAATTGAGTAGCCGGACCCTGCCCCCCACCCGTAGATGGCGCGTCCGTCAGCGGAGGCCGTTAAAACAGATCCAGGCGGAAGACCCGTAGGGTAGGAGACTGCAAACTGCGTATACGTAGTTCCGGCCTCGGGGTCTTCCGGGTCGGTGAAGAGGTGTGCGCGGAAGTACGCATTCCCATTACTATCCGTGGACTGCATTCTGACGTACCCGATCCCGTGACTAAATATTTCAACCGGCACAGAAGCGTTGGCGGATTCCAGTTGAGTCGGGCCGCCGATAAGAGTGGTTACATCGAACGGCCGCTCAACTCGGAAGTACCAGAAGGAGCTGCTACCGGCAGACACAATTTTCGCGCAGTAGCAGACATAGCCTTGAGGGGACCACGTGCATTTTGTGGGGTCCGCCATTACAGTACTCACAGCCACAGAAATGGAGCGGGTGACGGGGAAAAACTCGCTACCGCCTAAGCGACTAACCGTTTGGCCGGGCGTCCCCGCCCGGCGAGGCAGCCCCAAAGGATTCCCCAGTGGGTTCCCTAAATCACGCACCGCCATATCAGTAATCCATCCACTGTGCTGTGAAGGCGATGCCATCGGCCGCTGCAACCATGCTGCCGACGTAGAGAATGTCACCGGCCTCCAGCCGGATCGGCGTTGTCTCAGAAATCGACTCGAACTCAGTGACGGGAATCGCCGTGGTAGCCGCGACCGTGTGGGCAGCCATCAGAGCCGAGTCGACTAGGCGTCGCGTCGTGCCGTCGTCTTTACTCAGGAACAACAACAGGCTCGATGCGGTGACGGTGCCACGGGGGATGGCAGTGATCCGCGTGACAATCGCACCCTCGGCACCGGCTGTCAGCAGTTCAACGGTGTTGGTCGGAGCATCGGTGGCGATGTCTGCCGTGGCGGCAGTAGCGACAGCCGTGGCAGTTTTGGGGGTTTGTGCGAAGGGAGCGGTGTAAATCTTTGCCATAGTAGCGTTCCTTAAAATGAAAGAGCGGTGGCCTGAAGGATTGCGAGGTTACCCATGCCGCCGGCCGCCTCAGCAGCAGCAGCCGACTGGGCAGCGTTGATTGCCTGCAGGCTGGCTTCATTCGCCTCACCTGCTGCGCGGTCGGCCTCATCGGTGGCGAGCTGCACTTGCGCCTCAGCAAGCGCAACCTGATCAGTCGCCAGCTGCACCTGTTCCTCTGCATGTTCCGCGTAGTGCAGCGCTGAATAGCGGCCCGGCTCGACCTCTGTGCCCTTTGGCGCGTCAGCCCACTGGGCAGACTTGTCGCGTGCCGTCTCGGCTTCACCGGCCATCTGCTCGGCATAGGATGCGACGTTATTTGTGTCCACCTGGAATTGCGGGAGCGCACCAAGGAACTCGTCGGCCTGCTCGGTGAATTCCGCCGCCGCACTTTGGCGATTTGGCGGTGTAGGAAGTGGCGTAATAGCTGGAACGGCCATCAGGTTAGACCCTCTACTGAAATGTTTGCGTCGGAAATGGCGGGGTTTGCGATTACGATGTCAAAGTCGCGATAGAAGCCGTAGACGAGCGTTTCTTCGGAGTTGTCAGCGCCGATCCAGACGATTGGCGTGGCGCGGTACTGGGCAAGCACGCGCTGAACTCGGCCCACCTCGCGAGTCTCAACGGCAACCTGGAAGTCAGCACGTTTGGAGAATGCCCGCTCGACGATGATGGTGTTGCCCCATACATCACGCTCTTTGCGGGAGTAGTCGGTGATTCCTACCGAGGTTCCATAGACAGCCAACCCGAGATTGGCGAGCTTGCCCATGACGATGGCGCCGACCTTCGCCGCACCGCCCGTCTTCGTGATG
Source organism: Gammaproteobacteria bacterium (assembly GCA_029265075.1). Taxonomy (GTDB): domain Bacteria; phylum Pseudomonadota; class Gammaproteobacteria; order Pseudomonadales; family CAMLJR01; genus CAMLJR01. The sequence continues at coordinate 19,363 of JAJUJZ010000039.1, forward strand.
ATGATGTCGATGCGGCAATATTTGGTGGCACCAAGACCAGACACAACGAAGTCTTGCCGAAGCTCGATAGGCGCGAAGAAGTAGTCCCACCACGTCTCGATGCCATCGGTCAGAACGGGCGCTGTAATGGAGTTGTATATCTCGCCCCTGAGCGGATCGGTGACGATGACCTGCACGCCGCCTGCATCCACGCCGAAGAAGGCCACAGCATCGACGCCAGCGCCGGGCATGAGCGAGTAGCGGATCTCCTCGGGACTCTCGGTAGCCGTGCCCACTTTGTCGTCAAACGCCTTCCAGCGATTCGTGCCGCCAACCACCATCCACGTCGGCGGGCTCTTCGCAAGGCCGTCTAACGGGCTGTCTGTAGTGGTCTCGGCAACCACTTCGTAAACCGTGTGCTCGGCTGCGATAATGCGCCGGTCACCTTGGTTGTAGGTCCCCGCCGTCCATTCGGGGTAGTCGTTCTCAGGGACGTTGGTGGCGACGAGGCCCGTGCCGGTGATGAGGTCGGGGGCACGGGTGACTTGGGCGGTAGTTGTTGGGATGTAGGAGGTTGGATAAGGACCTTGCTCTACCTGTACTCCCGCAATGTAGTAACCCGAGACACCATCTCCTGTGTATGTAAACCCGGCTCGGTCGATGTGTACCCGAAAAGCGTGGTGGGTCGTTGCGGCCGTAATTTCATAGGTGACACTACATCGTTTCCACCCGCCACCCGCGTCAACGATCCTCGCGTTAATGATCCGACCACCTGATGCGATGGTGTAGGTATTGTCAGTTAGATCAAATATCGCCTGAGAGGTGCTTGGGCCACTTTCACCCAAATGGACGGGTCGGAAGCGAACAACACTGACCTCAGCAGCCTTAAAGTAAGCTGAGGATGTATAGACCCCGGCCCCAGCCGGCACCTGCTGTTCAAAGTAATGCTCACCTGTTTCAGTTGTCTCTGCCAATTTAGTAGAGTCGTTGGAAACGGGGCTAGGCACTGCGACTACCGAAGAGGAGACCCGTTGATGAATCCAGTGAGACCCCGTAGGAGCGGAGGACATTCTTGAAAAGTTAGTCGCTTGGCCCTCCAGCACCAGCCCCTTACTCACCCACTTCCCATCGACGTACTCATGTCCCCACCGCGGCTCATCGATGGCAGCGGTTTGCATCACGCCGTCAGCGTCGAAGTAGGTAGCGGTCGAAGCTCGGGAAAAAGTGGCGCCATCGGTGATTTCTACAGGCCGGATGATCTTCATGCGGTCACCTCGGGCATTCCGTCAAACTCCCACTTCTCAAGCCATGCGGTGTTTTTCGAGGTTTTGAGTGTGTTGAGGGCGATAGCGCGGATGCCGTCTTTCAAGCCCGCGACCTCTTGCCGCAGTGCGCGGATCTCGTCGGCGCCACCGAGCAAGGCCCTGCTCTGGCTGTTGCTGAAAATCTGCGACGGCGGGGTGTATTCCAGCTCCGGGCCGCGCTCGCCGACCACGCGCCAGCCGCCGGCGTGGAAGCCGCCCGAGGCGAAGCCGCGCACCTTGAGCCGATCCTCTCCGAGCGCGCCGGCAATCAGCGCCTCCTCCAGCTGATCCAGCGTGAGCTTTCCGGTAGCCAGCTCGGCCTGCCAGTACGCCGCGCCTGCTGCGTCAGGAGCGCGCCCGAACAGCTTCTGGTACGCGGCGGTGAGCGGATCGGATGACGGCGGCTTTGCAACCCCGCCGGCGTAGTCCATCACCTGGCCGAATTGCGCAAGCGCCTCGGCCACAGTAAGCAGGCCGGACTCAACCCCGTTGAGTGCATCGAGTTGCGCCTGCGCATTCGCGAGGATGCCGTCGAGCGCGGCTGATTGCGCTTCCAGCTCGGACAGGGCAGATTGCTCGATGGATACTTGCTTGCCTGCCGCTTCTTCGAGCTGCGCGATGACATTGGCCGTCTGCCAGAAGTCGCGCTGATACTCCTCGAAAGAGCCGAACAGCTGCTGACTGGGACGCGCAAGAATATCCAGATCACGCTGGAGGCCGTCAGCGTTCGGCAGGATTCCGCCTGCGCGGTACATTGCAAGCGACGTGATAAGCGACGCCTGCGCCATCTGTCGTTGCTGACGGTCGAGCGCGACCGACTCGATCCGCATGGTGCGCAGCGACCGGCCCAGCAGGTTAGCAACGCTCTCCGCCGCGCGCAGCGCCTCGGTGGCGCTGTTGATCTGGTCCCGGATTGCCGCCTGCTCGGCCTGGACGGCCCGTTGCAGGGCGCTGAACGCGTCCGCCACCAGCCGGTCGAGCTCC
>JAJUJZ010000074.1 GCA_029265075.1 Gammaproteobacteria bacterium
CCCCCCATTTCAGCGGTAAACATCCGCAGCGCAGGAATACCCTCTGCTGAAGCGCCGGCGAGTGCAATGCCAATCGTGTCGAGCACCTGCAGCCTGGTAATTTCTATAACTCTGGCTGGCAGATCTTCATAACGCAGTGCGAGGCAGAAATCGACGATTGCCTCAATGGCATCCGTACTGCCCCGGGGCCGCCCGGACGCCCTCCCGGATCGCTGGCGCTCAGTTTTCCCGGCGAACGCCCGGCTGCCCTGCCCCACAGACAAGGCAGCCAGAGCTATAGCCGATGACCTGGCGAAATCTCTCCGCCGCAGAGTGAACTTTTCCATCGTCGTCTCTCATCCTGACAAGTAAAACTGTCAGCGCGATCCCTCTGCCTGCTGCCGCGACAGCTCGGTTGCCACATAGTCATCCCAGAGCGCGTTATTGCAGTTGTACCCGTTAACGGTGGTTCCTTCCGGCATCCGGCGCCATTTCTTCCGTCCATAAGCCGGCTCCCGATAAACCGCGGGATCGTTGACCCACAGTTCGGTGATCAGAAACTCTTCCCCACTCGCGTCCCGCTCCAGCCGCCAGTGTTCAACAATGTGGGCGTCCGCGCTGCGCTGCAGATCCGAATAGTCGTTGAGTGCAATGAGGCCACTGGTTTCGATCACCAGCACATCGCCATCCCACCGCGCGACGGAATAGCCCTCATTGGAAGGGCCAAAATTGGGTGGTACTTCCTGCACGTCGAGCCGAATGTCGCGGAAGGTATCGAAGAGTTCGTGCTTCACGAAGATACGATTCTGCTGCTGGATAATCTCCGAAGAATACGTTCTTGCCCGCCACAGCGAGGTCCAGGGCATGCCGTGAGCGTGGCAGAGATCCATGGGCCATTTTGTCTCACCTTCCGGAAAGCGCTTGCGAAATTCGGCCAGACGCGCCCTTGCAGCATCCGTCAGGTTCGCCTCGTTATATTCCGGACGTATGACATCCATCGACTCCTGGCCAAGCTCCCAGAAGCCGGAGAAATCGACCGGATGATTATGAGCACGATAGTCCGGGGTCCCAGCCGTGCAGCCCGCTACCAGCCAGGCCAGCATAATCAGCAGTTTGGGAGCGATCAGGCGACTCGCTCTGAACATCTTTCTCTCCTTTCAGCAACCTGCGCCGCTCAGCTCCGCGGCATTGCGCTATTGCAGGGAAACCGACTCTTTTACGGTCCGTTACGATCACGCTCGGAATGCGGCGCTATCAGGAACGGGTTTCGAACCTGAGAAACTCAGCAGACTTGTGAACGGCTTGGACCACGCGGCAGCAGCTCATTCAACGACTCTGCCGGTCGCGCTTTGAAAGCCAGCATGCCGAAGTAATGCGGGCTGTACATGATCAGCAGAAACAGATGAGTGAAGGTCACGAAATATCCCGGCGCACCCGGACCATCAAGTACGTGAACCCAGGCCACGATCACTGTCACAGGCGCGACTGCTACCAGCGCGGCAGGCACGAAGCGGTTTGTGAGCAGGGATATGCCGAGCAACGTCTCAAGCAGTTTCGCGAGGCTGAACAGCCCGCTGTCCATCAGTGCCAGATGCAATTCATGCGACCCGGGACCACCCGTGGGTTGCGGAAAAAAGCCGACAAACCAGTTCAACCCCCAGAACACCATCCAGAACCCCAGCCAGAACCGGGCTACAGCAACAACAAGAGCCATTTTTATTCTCCAGCGCCAGGCGCGGCAGCGCGTGATTAATCGAGCAGTGCAACGTGAGGCAAGCCAACATCCGGCCTCAGGCCAACGGCTTCTGACACAGGCGACGCACTCTCCGCCCTGATGGAGCCTTTGGTCGCAATATTGAAGATGGTCCGAACGGGAACGTAACTGATCAGTGCAATCGCTAATGCGATGAGAATGACTTGTACGGGACTGCGCCTGTTGTTATGGGACACCACCAGCATCTCCTGCATCCAGCTATTGTTTTAATTCAGGGTGTGGCGATAGCCGGGCACTGGGCCCGGCATCTGTTGGGAAAACGATCCCGGTGTTTCAGTTTGGTGATTTACGGAACAGCTTGACCGCAATCAGACAGATCGTTGCTGCAAGTGGCGGCACCCAGTCCCGGGGAACCATCGCGCGCTCACCGCCGAGCGTCGCGGAGCAGACCAGAACAACCAGGAAGATGCCGCCGACAACGGCAGCGGTAATCAATGTATCGCGGTTCATTTCAGCGCACCTCCAGCCGTGCAGTCGGATCGGCTTCGTTATGTTTCAAACCGTCCCACAGCCAGTACGGTTTGACTCTCACCCGGCACATGTTTGCGTAATAGCCGCCATAGGCAAACATGAGCGAAACGTTAAGCAGCAACTCCTGCGGGCCGGTGAACAGGTGGCGGGCTGAGTCACCGTCATAGGCGAACAAGTTAAGGAAGAAAATGGTGAAGCTCACTGGCAACTCGGCGACCAGCGCAATCGGTGTGCCAATGTTGAATAGCAGCGCGAAACCAACAAGTGTTTCGAGGTACTTCACGAAGGGGTACATCCCCACCTGATCAAGCGCCACCATGAATTTGCCTGGTGCACTGAGCTCACCCGTCATGTCCGATGGCGTCCAGCCGCCGAGAATGTAGGCCATGCCGGAATAGATCAGGTGGAACGCGAAGAAGAGTCTGACCCACAGGATAATATCGCGCCACGGTTCTTGATTTGCTGTTCTCATTTAAGACCTCATTTACTCGTCACTTGTTGTTTGCTGCTGTGTTACCAGCACGCAGTTGCTCTTCCGCTTTATCGACGAAAGCATCCCAAAGCTGTTCGGAACAGCCATACCCGCCAACCACCGTTCCTTCAGCGGCGCGTTTGTAGATAGCAAACGCAGTGGCCGGTTCTTCGTAGATCTCCGGGTCGTCTACCACCACCCGGACATCCAGCACTTCTCCGAACTTCGGGTCCTGCCGAAGCTTCCAGCGCTCGGTGATGTGAGCTTCGTAACTGCGCTGGTACGGACCGATGGCATTTAGTGCAGGCATGCCTTTAGTCTCAATGACCAGTTCGCCGTTCTCGAAGCGCGCTATCGAATAACCGTTGGCCTTGGAGGGAGCATCTTCGGGGAACTCATCAGTATCGAGACGAATGTCGCGATAGGTATCCCACAGCTCAAAGAACATGACGATACGATCTTCGGTCTGGTAGACCTCGAAAGGATAGGTGCGGGCACGATTCAATATGGTCCACGGCATACCTTTCAGCAGACACACCTGCGCGGGGTCACCCTCTACCGGATCGTAGTTCTTCCGATAATGCTCCAGATTGGCCTTGGCTTCGGGCGTGAACTTGGGGTTATTCAGTTCAGGCCAGGTAACCAGATCGTTGTCAGCCAACTCCCAGATGCCAGAAAAGTCGGTTCTCTTTTCTGCTGCTACTGCACCTGCAGCCAGCAGAGCGGTCAGCCCCACTGCTGCACACCGTTTAACCAAACCGATCATGCAAATTTTCCTTATATGAGACTCAGGCTTGCCGTCCGGGTGGCCCCGGACGGCAATACGTGGGTCAGAACGTTACTTTCAACTCAACGCCGACCTCGCGCGGACGACCCAGGAACTCCGAAATGAATCCGCTGTAGTTATCCCCGGTGGAGAGGTCCATGGCGCCGATCAGGTACTCCTCATCGAGCAGGTTGGTACCGAACAGCGCTACTGACCAGTTGCCCTCATGCGGCGTGTAGCTTACACGGGCATTCAGCAGCCCGTAGTCCGGCATCCAGATGTAGTTGGTTTCCGTGTTGTTATTGGTTTGCTCGTCTTTCCAGCCGTAGTCAACCGACAGATCAAGATCCGCACCCTGCAGCGGCTGGGTGTAGGTCAGACCGATGGTGTACGAATACTCTGGCGTAAACTGGAACGGCGTCTTCTTGGTCAGCGTCGGGCTGTTACCAACGTCGGTATATTTCGCGTCGATCCAGCCGAACGATGCATTCAGCGTCAGCCGGTCAGTAAGCATGACCAGCGCTTCGAGCTCGATACCTTCTACTTCAGCTGCACCGGCGTTCTGGGTCACCTGGATGTTGGTACCAGCACGCGGATCGAAGAAGGCAGTCTGTACCTGGATATCGTCATACTCCGTGAAGAAGTAGGTCGCGTTCAGACGTGCCCGGTTGTCCCAGAACTCGGACCGGAAACCGATTTCATAGGTAACCAGCTCCTCCGGATCGTACGGGATCAGACCGTCATTCAGCTGGCCGGGGCGCGGACGATCATTGAAACCACCGGCACGGAAGCCTTCGGCGCGCGACGCGTAGAGCATGACGTCGGGCGTCAGCTCATATTCGATGCCGATACGGGTCGAGACGTTCTCCCAGTCATCGTCGTTTTCCGCTTCCGCAGTCCCACGGCCACCGGCGTAGTCTTTCTCATCCTTGTTCCAGCGCACGCCGAGCGTAGCGCTCAGCTTGTCAGTCAGGCTGTAGGTGCCCTGCGCAAACACGGCATAACTGGTGTTGTCAGTGTCGCCATACTCGGGGTTGCCAGCAGGCTCCGTCGGCAGGAAGCGCTTGCGATCCTGGCGGCTCTCTTCATGCAGATAGAAGATACCCGTTACCCAGTTCAGACGATCATCGAATGCCGTACCGTTGAGCTGGAACTCCTGCGAGTAATACTCGATATCGTAAGTCTCGTCATACATCCAGACATCGAACTCGGTCAGATCATAGTCAGTGCGCTGACGGTGATTGGCCTCGTTGTAGCCAGTGAGCGAACGGAATTCGATGTTGTCGTTAAGCTGATAGCTTGCCAGCAGCGAGTAACTCGTCGACTCATAGTCGTTGATATCTGGCAGCGAGCCCCCGCGGACCTTGTAACGGTCGTGGGTAAGCAGCGAATCGTTGTAGCCCGGATTACCCAGACGCGACGGCAGCAGGTCGGTCGGATCGATCGCGGAGATATGGGTAGCAACGCCATTGGTGGACGATTGCAGATGCGCCGCGGCAAAGTCGACGGTCCAGTCATCTGTTGGCGTCCAGCGCAGCTGACCACGCGCCAGCTGAACGTCTTTGTTACCCATCTTCTGGCCGTCATTAAGACGCTTGACGAAGCCATCACGGGTAGCCGAAGCGTAGGTAAAGCGACCCGCAAGGGTGTCGGTGAACGGAATATTGACGATACCCGTCACGTCACGACGGTCATAGCTGCCGATGGCGCCTTTTACTTCGCCGCCGAACTCATGATCAGGACGCTTGGTGTGATAAATCACCGCGCCTCCCGAGGTGTTGCGTCCGAACAGAGTCCCCTGCGGACCCCTCAGGACTTCAACCTGGCCGACGTCAATCAGGTCCAGCAGGCCGCCATTGGGACGCGCCATGTAGATCTCATCGATGTAGACGCCGACGGAGTTTTCGTGGGAGACCGTTCCCTGACCGCCACCGATACCACGGATGGTGAACACCGCCAGGTTACCGCCGCCCATGGGGGCACCTGTCGAGAGGTTTGGCACGAACGCATCAAAAGTCGACAGACTATCGACCCCCATTTGCTCGAGCTTCTCACCACCGAGCGCGACGACCGAAACCGGTGTCGTCTGAAGCGACTCTTCCACCCGGCGCGCGCTGACGACAACTTCTTCCAGCGCGCCACTTGCGCGCGGCTGCTCCTGAGCGACGGCGCCTACGGAGAGCGCACCGCAAAGCACAGCGAGCGGTTTTAGCGAAGCGCGGAGGTGACCAGAACGACCTGCTTTTAAAGGAGTAAGCATCTGATGATTCCCTCAATCTATCTTTTTTATCGAGCCGGCTCTACGACCGGCTCGTGTGGGACTGCAGGGTTGGCCTGGGCCAGCGGCCAAACCTTCCGCGGAAGCATGCATTGTCAGACAAATATTATCAAGCACCCTTGACTAATTTCTAATTCTCACATTTGTTATAGTCCACGACGGTCAAAGCCATCAGAGAAACAGTTGTAGCTGGCCAGCATGTACAGTTTTAGCTCGATAAAAGCACTATTTTTCAGTGGGTTAAGGAACCGAACAGCCAGATCGACCACTTCTGGTCAGCCTCCTCCCCGCAGCTCACTCTGTATCAATTGTCCGACAGAGTATCGATCGAGCTGTCAGAGTGGTGGCTGAACGGTGTGTTTTTGCCGGGAGCTTCGACCACCAAACGGGCTACAGGGGGACGCCGGCGGCCCGATGACGAGATACCGCCGCAGGTTAGGAGAAGAGAGGAATAGTCAGCGTCCGGCTGCGCCGGACGCATGCGGGATATGATGCTGCATGACACGAGTGCCGATGAGGGCACCCGCAGCCGCCAGTGCAATGCCGCCAAATACCAGTGGCGAGCCGCCCAGTGCGAGCAGGCCGGCAGTTACCGCCGAGCTGGCGACCGCCCCCAGGCGACCGAAGCCGAACACCGAACCTACCCCGGTGGCCCGAATGCGGGTCGGATAGACGTAGGCAGCCAGCGGATAGCTCGCCTGCAGCAGCGATGTGAGACAGGCTCCGGCTATCACGACATAGACGCCAATCCAGAACAGCGTCACCTCACCGATTTGCAGGAAGGTGCCAAGCAGCACGGAGGCGGCGATGGTTGTGACAGCGAGTGCCGTAAACACCCGCCGCGACCCGAGTCGCCGCAGAACCAGTGCTGTCCCAATCGCCCCGAATAAACCAGCGAGGTTGTAGCCGATCATGACCGACACCGCTGCCGACAGCTCATGTCCCATGGCAGTGATAACGGTCGTACCCCAGTTGCCGATCGCAACCCAGGCAAACAGGACGGTAAAAATGATGCCGCCGAGGCAGAGCGTGTCGCGCCTGAAGCTTGTCGCCAGGAGGTCACGGAAACGCCCTTCCCCCTCGCCTGAATCGCTGTGCACGAACTCTTCATCGCCACGAAAGCGCGTTTCGCCAACCAGCCGGTTCAGCGCCCGGGCGGTGCGTTGCTGCCCCTGTTGCTGGCGCGACAGGAAGCGCGGTGATTCCGGCAGCCATGGCATCATCAGCAGACAAACCAGCAGTGGAAACACCGCGCCTACCACAAACAGGCCGCGCCAGCCCCACTCGGGTAACATTTGTCGCGCCAGCACACCCGCCACGACTGTGCCGATGGTGGAAGAGGCATGGGCTACCGTGATGATCTGGCTGCGCCAGCGGGATGGCAGCACTTCCGCCATCAGCGCAGCTGCATTCGGCGTCGCCGCGCCCAGACCAAAACCGACCAGCGTGCGCGCGAGGGTGAACAGCACGACACTGTCGGTCACTGCTGACACCAGCGTTGCCAGACCAAACAGTATCAGGCTGACATTGATCAGAAACTTGCGACCATAGCGATCGCCCAGACTGCCACCGAGGAAGCCGCCCGCCACCACCCCCAGAAATGAAGCGGTGAGCACTGCTCCCATGCCACCATGGGTGATGCCGAATTCAGCAGCAACCGCGGGTGCCACGTAGCCAAGCAGGATGATATCGAAGCCATCGGCAATCAGAACGATCGCCATGGTGATGGCAACTTGCAGGGGCATGCCTTTCAGCGCATGCCCGTCCAGAACCTGTTCGATGTTGACCTGTTGTGGCCCCTGCTGATGCATGGCGTCTCCCGCGTCAGCATTCACTCTGGTTGCGCTTTTCCCAATACCTTGCCGGCCAGCAGCTCGCGCGGTGGAGCAGGCAGTCTGCCCGCTCCACCGCCTGGTGCCCGGATCAGAACGAGTACTTCAGCTCTGCCACCCACTCCCGCGGCCGGGCGATATGCCCCACTGTTGTGCCGAAGAAGGAGCGATAATAGGCACCGCCGGTGTAGTACTCATTATCGGTGCAGTTGGTGCAGAACAGCGCGATCCGCCAGTTCTCCTGTGGCGAGGTGTACTGAAGCCGCGACGTGACCACATAGTAGTCATCAAGGCGCATGCTGTTGACACTCGAGTTATTGGTTTCCTGCTCATCAGTGAAGCCATAATTCACCGTAAAGTCGATCGTGCCACCATGCGCCAGCTGGTGGCTGTAATTGGCGCCGAGCGTATAGCTCAGCTCAGGTGCCCGCGCGATGGTGCTGCCCTCTGCGATAACAGAAGCGACAAACGGATTTGATACCTTTTCTACTGTGGCATCGAGCGTGCCCAGGCTGGCATGCAAAGTCAGGTTGCGCGTCACCGCGACCTGTGCATCCACTTCGACGCCATCGATATCCACCTTGGCGGCGTTGAGGAAATAGGAGAACGGCGGCCGCGTCGGTATCAGCGGATTGATCGGCGACAGCAACTGCATGTCTTCGTAATCCATTTTGAAGTAAGTGACGTTGAGCCGTGCCCGGCCGTCGAACCATTCAGAACGAACGCCCACCTCATAGTTGGTTACCGTCTCCGGATCATAGCTGGTCATCCCGCCATTGAAGCCGTTCGGATCATTGTTGATGATGAGGTGATCCGGGTTGAATGCAGCCTGCTCGTCTTCGAGGTTGATATTGATGCCACCAGACTTGTAACCGCGCGAGACCGTACCGTAAATCATCAGATCGTCAGTGATCTGATAATCCAGCGTGGCCCGGTAGTCCAGAGCTTCCCAGCTGTCTTCAGCCGTGATGCGAAGCCCATCCGCTGGTAAATACACGCCCGTTACATTCACGGCCGGGTCGGTGAACTGGTTCCATTTGGTTGCCCATTTCGCCCAGGCGCTCTTCTTGTCGTAGCTGTAGCGCAAGCCCAGGGTAGTTTTGAGCCGTTCTGTGATGCTGTAGGTGAGCTGGCCAAAAATCCCGAAGCTATCAGTCTCCTGTCCCTGCTTACGCTGCTCTGTATCACAGCAGAACACCAGGTCGTCCATCATGTCGGCTGGCGTTCCGGCATCCCAGATATTGAGCCACACGCGATCATCGTCTTCCCGCGCATCATCGGTCGAGTAATAAACGCCCACTACCCAGTTGCTGCGCCCGGTTTCGCCCAGCAGCTGCAGCTCCTGGGAAAAACTCTGCACATCAGAATTGCGGTGGCCGATCATGGTGCCGTATCCGCCCCAGGTAGTACCCCCCTTGTACTGAGTGTCGATATACCCGGTGATCGAGCGCAGTTTCAGCGCATCGCTGATATCCCAGGCGATGTCCAGGTGCAGCGCTGTGAGCTCGTTTTCCTCGCCGAGCCAGTTGCAGAAGTTGGTACCGGGCGCATACGGGGACTCTGGCGGAAGGTCCGCCCCGAACGAGTAGAGATAGCAGTCACCAGTATGTTTGTACGGATCGTTCAGCAGATACCGATCTGTCACTGCAGGGTTGGGAATCGCCGGCGTGGGCAAGAGCCGGCCATCGCTCCCACCCAGCGGCGGCACCGGCAATCCATCCATGAAACCATCGGTAACGCCACCCAGTGCAATCGTCTGGAAGTCGACCGCGGCCGTCAGGATATCCATCGCCGGACCCGCACTCTCGGATTTACTGTAGCTGGCACCGAAATCGATGGTCAGATCGTCGGTCGGCAGGAAGCGCAGCTTGGCGGCCGCCCCTACCGAATCCTGATCTCCCATGTCGTCCATCTGCGGGACATCACTGTTGAACGGTACGCTTTTGACATACGCGTCCTGATCAAAGCTGGCAATCTGGAAGCGCCCCAGCACCTTGTCGGTGAACGGGATATTCACCAGCGCCTGAAAATCTTCCCGGCCATCCGACCCCATTGCGCCCTGAATAAACCCTTCGAAGGTATCGGTGGGCTTGTTGGAGATATAGCGGATCGCACCCCCGGTCGTATTGCGTCCGAAGAGCGTTCCCTGTGGTCCACGCAGCACCTCGATCCGGTTCATATCGAGCATTTCAAGCTGAGAGCCCTGGACTCGGGAGAAGAACACATCATCGATATAAAGCCCGACACCCCGGTCACCCGAGATGCTCGCGGTATCACCGCCAACACCACGAATCATGAACAGCGGCGCCGTTCCACCTTCAACACCCCGCCCGATACTGACGTTCGCCACAAAATCCTGCAGCGATTCCATGTCGTTGATGTCCATCATCTGCAGCGTATCGCCGCCGAGCGACACAATGGAAAGCGGCGTTTCCTGCAGCGAGGATTGCCGGCGCTCCGCCGTGACGATGACCTCTTCGAGCCCGCCGGTAGCGACACGGCCGCCGGCGCTGTCGCTCTGCGCCTGTGCCATAGCCGCGAATGTGCCGATCAGTACGGCCAGAACACGTTTGCTGCCTTGCATGATGGTTCACCTCTTCGCTGACATTATTGGTATTACTGGTGATTCCTTGCCCGCGATTCAGAGTGGAACGCGGTGCACAACACAGTGGCTGGCATTGATCCGGTCATAATCCGGCTCAAACCCCAGGCCGGGACCTGCAGCCATGACCAGCCCATCGGCATCCGGCTTAGGATTGTTCAGGTATAAGGGCTCCCACCAGTCGAGCAGTTCGACCGGTGATGGCATGGTCAGCGCGTTGAGCAGATGCAGGGACTGGTGCACATAGACGTGCGAGCCTACCGCCACCCCCATACTGTTGAGCATTCTTCCCATCTCCAGGAAGCGGACGGGACCACCAATGCGCCCGATATCGAGCAGAACACGTCCTGCCCCCCGCTGTGCCACAGCTATCACATCGCCGAGCGTCCCTAACGACTCACCCGTGCCGATCACATGGGGCGACACCAGCGAACCGAGTTGTTCATACGGCACCGGATCCTCGAACCAGAGCAGTGGCGTCTCGACAGCCGCTGCAAACCGGGCTGCTTCGTCGACACTCCAGTTCCAGAAGGCATCTGCAATTACAGTCTCTGGCTCGGGGAATACCTGCTGAATTCTTCTGATGCGATCCGCATCGGCGAGTGGCGTGTCCTGGCCTACCAGAACCTTCACCATCCGGAAGCTATCAGCCAGCGCTGCCTGGGCTTTCTCTTCAGCACTGCTCTCAGCAGTATCCCAGTAGTAGCCTGAGCGAAACCCGAGCAGCGGCTGCGCATGCCCGTTCCAGAGCTGATAGCAGGGCACGCCCAGCTGCCGGCCGAGCAGATCCCAGGCTGCGACACTCAGCGCATTGGCCGCCGCCCGGGTCGCCATGTCGGCGCGCTCGCCATATAGCGTCTCTTCCAGACGTTCCACGTTGAGGAGCCAGCTGAGCTCAGACCGCGCTGCCTCTGCCAGCCATATCGCCGTCTCGGTGGCTTTCCGAATGGTTTCGGGATTGTTGATGAAATAGGAATAGCCGAAGCCGTTATGTCCATCAGGGCTGGTCAATGTCACAGCCACCGTCTGGATCATGCCCATTTTCTTGGACGGCAGATAAACGGGCAGCTCCACGTTGCTGATCGTCACTGCGACGCGTTGCTTTATCAGCCCAGGATTCATACAGCGGTCCCTCCCGCAGCTACCGCGCCGCTTCAACCGGAAGCGCGCAGGCAAATTTATTCAGCAGGCAGAGATCCATCTCATCTGCAAGGGCATCTGTCATGTAACGCTAAAACAATTCGGACTGGCGCCTGCTCGACCGACGCTGCTACGAAGCAAAAGACATGAAAGGAGAGCGGGATAAAGCGAAGACTGCTTCCATCGGAAAAAAACGATGATGCCAGTTCGAGTTACTTCACTTTCCATGGAAGCCCCGCTGTTAGAATTGATTATTTGCGATTCACAGTAAGTATCCTTACTGTGAAGACCAAGTCAAGCAGAATTTTCTTCTCGGGAAAATTGTTGTCACCTGACCACCTCGCTCCCTGCAGGTCCGTTCCGCGGCGGCTATGCAGTAGCAACGTTCAGGCATTTTTAACCAGCGGGACATCAGTGAGACTCGATTCAACATCAGTTAGAACTGTGCCAGCCCACTTAGTGATGATCTATAATCATCTGTCAGCTCAAGGATGCAGATACAGATATGGTTAAAGAATTTCACCACATGACCGGCTTTCTGATACGGCGTTTGCAGCAGATCGCGCTCTCCGTATTCGAACAGAAACTGCTGGAGAACAACCTCGATGTAACACCTGCACAGTGTGCCGTACTGCATGCCATCCAGCTTTATCCGGGCGTTGACCAGTCGACGCTTGCGGGCATTGTCGCCTACGACCGCGCCACGACGGGCGGCATCATCAGGCGTCTGTGCGAAAAAGGCTACGCGGTTCAGCAACCCTCTCCCGTCAACCATCGCTCCAAGGTGCTGGAGATCACCCCGGCTGGCGAACAGCTACTGGACAATCTGCTCGCAGTCGTCGAGGACGTCAACACAAACCTGCTTGCCGGCCTGTCAGAGCGAGAAGCGAATCAGTTCCGCAAGCTGCTGCTCAAAGTAACCGAAACCAGTAATCACCTGAGCCGGGCACCCCTGGTTATCCCACCTGAACTTTCCTCCTGAGACAGTTCATCCACAGACGCAGAGCAGCCGGCTGCCGTGAGCGATAGCATCGGTCGTTACGAGTTGATGTGCCTCATCATGCAGCTGTTGCCCTCTACCATCATCATGTCTGGTTCCAGCCCGAATCCCGGCCCTTCGATGACCAGCTCACCCGCCGCATTCAGCTGCGGTCGCCGGGCGAAAAGCGGATCGCCCCAGTTCTGGATCTCTACCGGCAAGTGATGGTCCAGGCAGGCAGCAATGTGCGCCAGATAATACGGATAGGCATGAAACCCGACATCGAGCTGAACCGCGGCAAGCGCTCGTGAGACCTCTAACTGGCGCAACGGCCCACCAAGCAGGCCAGGATCGACCAGCATCCCGGTAACGCCCTGACCCGCCAGCGACAGTAACTCCGCCAGCCCTGTGCTGCGCTCACCGGCCGCTATCGGGTGCAGGGCAGTCAGTTCACCCAGCTGCTGATACGGCACCGGATCTTCAACCCACAGCAGCAGCTCGCTTACCTGCTCCATAAAGGCGCCGGCCTGCGCCGGGTCCCAGGCACAGAGGGCGTCGACGGCGAGATTGCCGGGGCCGAGAACCCTGAGCACGCCTTCAACGCGCTCCAGATCCTCTTCGACCGAATGCTGCCCGACAATCATC
>JAJUJZ010000097.1 GCA_029265075.1 Gammaproteobacteria bacterium
AATTGTCACCCACCAGCACTGCCAGTGTGTCCGCGATGGCCTGCATGGTAATGCCCATCTCATTGGCGCGGGCACGATCGATACTGATGTGGGCCTGGGTGCTGTCATACGCGAGCTGGTTCTGCACGAAAGCGAACATGCTGCTGTCGGCAATTGCCGTTTTCGCGATCTCGGCCGTCTGGAACAGCGTTGGCATGGGGTCCGCTGAGCGCAGCACCATCTGTACGGGCAGACCACCGCTGGTACCGGGCAGAGGCGCCCGTTGTATGGCCGTGAAGGTGACGCCCTCGAGCTTTGACCCGAGGGCCTGAATCTCGCGCTGAATGTCGGCGCTCGAGCGCTCGCGCTCCGACCAGTGCTTGAGAATCACCCCGCCATACATCTGATTCTCACCACGGCTGCCACCGATGTGGATGTAACTGCTCTGGTATTCCGGCATTGAATCCAGCAGCTCATCCAGCGGGGCCAGATAAGGGACCGTGTAACTCGCCGCTGCGTACTTTGGCGCCCGGGTGATGATGTTGAGCCCGCCCTGATCCTCGGCCGGAGCCAGCTCATGGCGCAGGCCACTGAAGAACACCCCCACCGCAACCAGTACCACCACCCCGACCAGCAGGACCGCACCGCGCACCGCAAGCGTGCGATCCAGCAATGCGCCGTACCAGGTGCTCAGGCGACCAATCTGACGTTCGATATGGCGTTCCAGCGCCGGCTTCTGCCGGCCCGCCGGTTGCAGCAGCAGCGAGCTCATCATCGGCGATAACGTCAGCGCGACAATGCCCGACACAAACACCGCAGCGGCCAGGGTAAAGGCGAACTCCTTGAAGAGCGCGCCGGTCAGGCCACCCATCAGTCCAATCGGGGCATAGACTGCCGCCAACGTGATCGTCATGACGATCACCGGCGTGACGATCTCACGTGTTCCGATCAGCGCCGCACGTACCGGTGACAGACCGCGCTCGATATAGCGATGGATGTTCTCGACCACCACAATGGCATCGTCAACCACCAGGCCGATCGCCAGTACCATCGCCAGCAGCGTGAGGAGGTTGAACGAGAAGCCGAACGCCAGCATCAGGCCGACCGCACCAATGATCGAGAGCGGAATGGTGACAATCGGAATAATCACCGCGCGCACCGAACCGAGGAAGAGATAGATCACGGCGATAACGATCACGATCGCCTCGATCAGCGCGCGCGTCACCTGATCGATAGACGCATTGACGAAGCGAGCCACGTCGTAATCCGGAAAAACATGCAGGCCCGGCGGTGCCATTGCCTGAATCTGGGGCACCAGCGCCTGCGCCTGCCGCACAATTTCCAGCGGGTTGCCGTCCGGCGTAGCGGAAATGCCGACAAAAACCGATGGGATGCCTGACATGAACGAGAGGTTGTCGTAACTCTTCGCGCCCATCTCGACGGTCGCCACATCTGCCAGCCGTACCAGCCCACCATCCCGCTCGGCACGGATCACCATCTGCCGGAACGCCTCGATGTCACTGACGTCCGTTTCGGCCGTGATGTTGGTAATGGTGAGCCCTGTTTTCAGCTGACCGGGGGCCGCCTGCACGTTGTTGACGCGCAGTGCCGCGGCAATTTCGCCGGCTGTCAGACCGTGTGCCGCGAGGCGCAGCGGATCAATCCAGATACGCATGGCAAGCGCCTGGCCGCCCCCCACAGTCACCGATGACACGCCCGGAATACCACTGAACAGCGGCTGCGCCACCCGGGTTGCGAAATCATGGACCTGCGGCAGCGGAATCTCATCGCTGTAGAAAGCGACATACTGCACCGCCGAGCCGCCTTCCGCAGCCTTGCTGATCACCGGATCGGTCACCCCGTCTGGTAACCGGTGCTTCACCTCCTGCACCTTGGCCAGGATTTCAGTCATCGCCCGGTCGGCGTCAGCATTGATCATCAGCCGGGCGGTGATTTCGCTGCGCCCCGGCTTGGTAACAGAAACCAGATATTCGATCCCGGCAGCAGTGGCGATGGCCTGCGCAATCGGCGTGGTGACGAAGCCCTGCATCACCTCCTGTGTCGCACCGGGGAAGTTCGTGTTGACCGTGATGGTGGCGGTCTCGAGATAGGGATACTGACGGATCGGCATCAGGAAGGAGGCGCTGATGCCCATCAGCAGAATCAGCAAACTGACAACCAGTGCCAGAATCGGCCGCCGGATGAAAAGATCGGTAAAACGCATTGTATCCCTGCCGTCAGTCCGCTGCGCAGGTGGCGCTAGCGGCTCTGGACTCCTGTCGCTGCCACCGTATCGGCAACCGTTTCTGCTTCCCGAACCTGCACTCGGGCACCGGGTGGGAAGCGGTTCTGCCCCGCCACGACGATCCGGTCACCGGGTTCGATACCCTCGAGCACAACGACTTCATCGCCGAGGCGGCGCCCGGTCGTGACTCGCTTCGAGACCACCGTGCCAACACCGTCAGGCCCGAGTTCATCCACCCGCATGACGTGGTCGCCGAACGCTGTCGCCTGAACGGCGGTCAGCGGCACCACCATCATTTCACTGGCCGGCAGCACAGCGCGGGTCGTGACATACATGCCCGACTGCAGCTTACCTCCCACGTTGTCCAGCAGCGCCTGCACAGCGACATTACGGGTGGCGCCATCAACACGGGGTTCGATGGCGCTGATGCTGCCGGTGAACAGCTGCTCCGGCACCGCATCGACCGTTACATGCACAGGGCCGCCAATCACCAGGTGTGGCAGCTCCTGCTGCGGCAGCATGAAATTCACGTAGAGCGGGTCGAGCTGAGTCAGCGTGGCAATGGGATCCCCGGCATTCAGATACTGGCCCAGGTTGATGCGACGAATGCCGATACGCCCGGCGAAAGGCGCCCGGATGGTTTTCTGTTCGATGCGCGCATCGAGCTGCTGCACCAGTGCAGCCGCCTTGTCCGCTTCGGCCTGCCGTCGTTCCAGCAGCTCGCGCGATTCGGCGCCAGTGTGCGCCAGTTGCTGTGCCCGCCTGAGCTGCAGCTGCGCAAACTCTGCCTCGGCAATGGCCGCCGCGCGATCGGCCTGCTCAGGCGCATCGTACAGGTTGACCAGCACGTCACCGGCCTGCACGAACTGGCCGGATTCAAAGTGAATGGCGGTAACACGGCCAGCAACATCCGGTGCCAGCACCACCTCACTCACGGCCTGCAGCGTGCCGACCGCCTGCAGCTCCCCGGCAACAGCCCGGGGCTGCGCCACCAGGGTTGATACCGACAGCGGCGACCGGTCCAACGGCCCAGTGTCGCTGCTACGTGCCGTTCGCCACCCATACAGCAGAGTAAAAACCAGAACCAGCGCGGTAGCTACCACCAGATAGGCGCGCGCACGACGAACAAAGCTGACACCCACTCGCAGCTCCCACCCCAAATGACCGACCACCCGGCCAGCCTGGAGCGGCGCGGGTTACCTTCCTGATCAGATAACCCGGTCAGTCTACAACATCACAGAGGTCAGCTTTCAAGGCTCAGGCTGGAAGGAAGCCGCTGCGGCACGGACTTACCCGGCCGCCAGCGTCGCGCAGTCAATCACGAAGCGATACTTGACGTCGCCCTTCTCCATGCGCGCATAGGCAGTATTGATCTGGTCGGCACCGATCAGCTCGATATCAGCAACTATGCCGTGTTCAGCGCAGAAATCGAGCATCTCCTGCGTTTCCGCAATGCCGCCAATCAGCGAGCCCGCCAGCGAGCGACGCTTCATCACCAGATTGAACACATTCGGCGACGGGTGCGGCGTACCCGGCACACCCAGCAATGTCATCGTGCCATCGCGCTTCAGCAGCGCCAGGAAGGCATCGAGATCGTGCGATGCCGCAACGGTGTTGAGAATGAAGTCGAAGCTGTTCAGATGCTCCGTCATTTCCTCAGCGTTACGGGAGTTCACGGTCTCGTCCGCACCCAGCTGTCGGGCGGCTTCGCGCTTCGACTCCGAAGTGGTAAAGGCAACGACATGAGCGCCCATCGCATGCGCCAGCTTGATCGCCATGTGACCAAGCCCGCCAATGCCGACCACCCCCACCTTCTTGCCCGACCCCACCTGCCAGTGACGCAGGGGCGAATAGGTGGTGATGCCGGCGCACAGCAACGGCGCCACCGCGGCCAGGTGCTCCTCGGCATGGTGGATTCGCAGAACGAACCGTTCGTTGACAACGATCTTCTGAGAGTAGCCACCCAGCGTCCAGCCCGGCTCATCCTCAGAGGGCGAGTTGTAGGTCATTACCATGCCGTCGCAGTAGTTTTCGAACCCGGCCTCGCACTCCTCGCACTGCTGACAACTGTCGACCATGCAACCGACCCCGACCACATCACCGACCCTGAAGCCAGTAACATGGTCGCCCACCGCCGAGACCTTCCCCACAATCTCGTGGCCGGGCACACAGGGGTAACAAGTCCCCTCCCATTCCGCCCTCACGGTATGCAGATCCGAATGACAGATTCCGCAGTAAGCAATATCAATCTGCACATCGTGCGGACCGGGAGCGCGACGGTAAATCTCCATCGCCTCCAGTGGCTGATCGCCCGCACGGGCGCCATAGGCATGTACCGACATAAAGCTCTCCTGTAATCCCGTTTGCAGAAAACCGGATTGACCGGGATCTGGCCAAATGGTGCTACGAGAATGCAGGGAGAGGCCAGCTCAGGTGGTCGAGGGATGAGCGTCGATGGCGGGCGGATAGCTGAGCCGGAGTCTGCTGCCGGAAGTAGAAATTAGGAGCCGTCCCGCCATTGCGAACGATCTTGGAGCAGCAGATTTATCGTAGTGCCTGCTCCTCCATAGATCAGCGAGGCCGCTGCCGGGCAGCCCTCGAGCGTGGAACGACCTGGCCTCATTTCTCAACTGCCCACAATAAGAAATCTGAAACAATCAGGTTATTCTGCGAGCCCGCCCCACTATAGATAAGTGCCAACGAGGTAGTTTTCAGCAAGTCGGCGGTCATGCAGAGGGTGGCGATTAAAAGCTCCTTGCCTATCCGCTTCTGAGCGAGATAGAGCTCCTGACTGGCCTCGCCAACTGTCGAGCGTAATCTTGCTCCTCTGACTGGCTCTCCGCCTAAGGTGGAAGGGTACTGGATTTCGGCATAGACCTCGCGGGACCTCTCGCACCCTGTCGCCATCAGGTAAATGTACACACCGAGCTGCTCCTGATTGGCCGGTGTCACCAGCACACCATCCACCTGTGCGACGGCCGCACGCCATTCCGAAGATACACCAGAAGCAGCGTGTGCAGCGCAGACGCCGAGCGTCAGAGCGAAAGCCATCAAAGATTTTCTGATCCTGTTTTGCATCGTTGACTCCTAGTCTGTGCAATCGGCCTGAAGCAGCCCTTCGCTGGAACAGGTAGTAGCGGTAAATAGCCAGAAAGTCCCATACCAGGGTCTGTGATGGTCCGTAATGTTGGCAAAGACAGGCCCACCAATTTTTCGAGCCCAATGCTGAAAAAAATCTTTGTGGCTTGTTTCGACGAACCGCCAGCTATGCCCGTTGACCGTTACCGCGAGAGCCTCGACTCCCGCAAGTTATGCCTGATAGGCGAGTTGCCATCGAGCAGGTTTGCCCGCGGGTCAATCAAGTAGCCGTGGGTGAAATCCGCTGGGAAAGGACCACTCACCGTCAGCTTTTGGCCAATGCGTTCTATATAACGCCCTACACTTCGCCCACGCCAGGATGAACACCGGCCGATGCTGGTGTCGCTTACACTCGCGATTAACGCTTTATTCCGACGAAACGCTTCTTTGACCAAGGGGAGGTAGCGTTGATAAGAGGATAACTGGCTCATTCGGAAAGTCCTTTTTACGAACATGGCCTGTCAGCTTATCGCTCTTCAGTGGCGGATTCTGTTAGAAGCATCACCAGTCAGACGCTCATCATGGAAGCTATCGGAGGCTATGATGCATTCAACGTGACTTTCCCGTCCGCCAGCGCGAGAATTGTGGCTCGGTATGAAAGGATTCGTACATGAGACCGGTCTTATTCACTCTATTGGCTTTCTTCTTTGCAGGCTGCGCCTCACCGGCTGCCCCAACCAAGCTTATATTCAGTGGCGCCTTCGAATTATCAGTCCCTTCGACCATGCTTGAAGGGGCGGTACTGCTTTCCATCGATGGCCTTACCCTCCGGACGAACGACGGGGACACGCTCACCGGCACAATAATCACTCATGCATCTGAGTCACTGCCAGAGTCGTTGAATCTGAGAGTCTATCCTGAGCTGGTTCTTACGGCCGACAGCGAAGCACAGCTAGATCATCCTACCCAAGAACTTTTGGACGGCATTCGTGCAGAAATCGATTTCTCATATGGCTTAGCTGGCCTGGTGGTTTACGAGTCCAATGATTCAAAAATCTACCGGCTTTGCAAGCTGAAGCGGTGTCTCGGATACGCGACCAAAGCCGAGGTCAGCGACCATCTATTGATGATCCACACGGATGGACTTGAAGCCGAGGAGTTTGATGAACTACTAAGGGAGTTATGAGATGCTCACGGAAGAGGAAAAGCAGACGCTGTATAAGGTCATCGCAGCGGCAATCGGCGAGGACGCCTATATAAAGACATATGTTCCGCGCTTCAATGACGCTACAGTCTCCGTTGTCGAGGAAATGCTTTCAGCCAATGCAATATGCAATAAGCACATGCGCGAACTTGTTGCCGATCTTGCGGGTGCCTCCGCGCACTTCACAAAAGGATGGCTGAAAAGAGTCCTTCGCGGTGGGCGCGACATCGTCCAAACTTCCAACGCGCGAGGTTACGGCTGCGCCATGTCCGTCAAGTCACGCTGGAAAACACCAATCGTGATGAGTACCTTTTGATTTCACAAGCACTCTCTACAACCTCCTGTTCACTCTCTGCACAGGAGGTTGTGGGCGCTCGAATCAGATACCAGATAAAAAAATCTCGAGGTCGATCACTCAACCTTCGCAGACACCGCCACCCCCTGCTCCGCAAACACCTCCTGCGCAACTTTCAGCGCGTTCAACGCTCGCGGGAAGCCGACGTACGGAATCAGGTGCATGATGCAGCCAATAATCTCATCGGGTGTCAGGCCAACATTCAGGCCGGTAATGACGTGCATCCCGATCTGGGGCGTGCCCTGTGCGACCAGAGCTGAAATCGTGGTCAGCACTTTCTGCTTGTTGTCGAGACCGGGGCGCGCGTAGATGTCGCCGAAGGCGAATTCGACAACCAGCCGGGTGAGATCGGGCGCGACATCCTTGAAGCTTTCGCCCACTTCCATATGCCCTGTCGGACTGCTTTCTGTCGGGACCGTCAACTCCCTGAGCTTGTCCATTCCTTTCTGGTAGCGGTCGCTGGACATAATCATCTTCTCCTCTGGTGCAAAATGTCTGGATGTTACAGCCGCACCTGACGGACGTTTCGGAGCGGCTCCGGATTACTTCCCACGCCCGGCAGAGAGGCGGAGCGGCTGCGCCTGGATGCGGCTCTGCGAAATCTTCTTTGCATTCTGCTGGCGGCGTTTGCTGACCGACCAGCGGGATACGACATGGCGCTCTTTCTGCCGGCGGGACAAGGTCCCGCTGGCGACAGCATAGCTACTGATGGTGATGCCTTTTTTGCCCATCCGGCTGCGGTCGCCGGCCAGCAGGGGGTGCCAGGACGGCAGCGGCTGATTGGTGTAGAGGCGCACGTAGGCGCAGGTTTCTGGCAGCCAGCCCTGGTATTGGGGTACGGACGTGGGCGTCAGCTCGTGGCAGTTTGGAACCTTGCGCAGCCGGTTCGCGTAGTCGCGGCACCGGGCGGTATCGATATCCAGCAGTTCGCAGGCGACGCCATAGACAGTAACCATGCCGTTCTCGACGCGTCGCTTGAGGCAGCATTGGCCGCAGCCGTCGCACAGAGCTTCCCATTCTCGGCTGTTGAGCTCTCCCAGGGAGTATTTCTCCCAGAAACGATCTCGCACTTCTCTTCCTCGAAACACAGATAAAAACAATGCATGCGGGACAACCTGCTTCTGTCAGCCAGCGGTTGCCCGGCGCCAGTTCCGGAGCGACGTGACCCAGCCGCCAGCCCGGAGTCCGCGCCAGCAGTTTGTGGGTCGTTGTGTCGTTGGGGTCCGGAAGGACCTGTGTACGGGCTTCCCCGTCCAGCAGATCACGACCACGCTCGAGCCTGCCAGCATGCTCGATATGTCAGTCGGCGGTCAGTTCGCCGTCAGCAGCGCCCTTGAGCGCAAGTTTGCGGGGCAGTACGCCAGGCCAGCGTAGGCCCGGCGCTAAAACAGCATCATCGCGCTGCCCGGTGAACAGCGCGAGTGGTTTAACCTTGCGGAATCAGCGTTCCCAGCAGCGTGTCGTGGTCCAGTACGTTGCCCTGCTGGCCCATGACCCGCATTGCATCCGCCGAGATCTCGTCGATCACGACTACCTCGCCATCGGCCAGACCGATTTCAATCTTCATGTCGATCAGGGTCAGTCCCTTGTCGCGCAGGTCGGCTTCGATGAGGCGACAAACGCGACGGGTGATCTCCTTGGCCTGCTCGAGATGCGCCTGTGTCAGGAGGCCGAGGGCGATGATGGCATCGTCATTGATGAGCGGATCGCCACGCTCGTCATCCTTGACGGTGATTTCGACCAGGTAGTCGAGCGCCTGCTCAGTGTCCCGGATGTAGTTCTGATAACGGCGGATAAAGCTGCCCCACGGCCGGGTGCGGCAGACGAATTCGAAGCCGCCTTTGCCGCTGTTGTCCTTGCCCAGCGGCTCAGCGCGACGCACTTCCATAGTGCCTTTCTCAAGGTCGGCGTTCACGAAGTGGGTCGGGATGCCGGCGGCGTGGAGGCGCTTGAAGAAATAGTCGGTCATGGTGAGGGATTTGCGTCCCTTGCCTTCAACCTGACCGATGACGGTGTTGGCGCCCGGATCGATGACGCCGTCGGTACCGGTGACGTCATCCTTGAAGACCAGCAGGACGTTGCCGTTCGGCAGCGCGTAGAGGTCTTTGGTCTTGCCAGAATAGATCTTTTCGCTCGTGTTCATCGGTCTGCTCGCTGTCAGGTCCAGGATCCGCTGATGAGATATGCCGGGGCGTCAGAGCGCCCTGCTCCTCACTCCCACTC
>JAJUJZ010000193.1 GCA_029265075.1 Gammaproteobacteria bacterium
GACAAACTATGCGCCAGGCCCGACTGCGCCATGATCGCCATGATGCCGGCATAGAACGGAAACTGGAGCACGATGCCGGCACCGCCCTGGATGGCCTGCTGCAAACTATGCAGCAGGTTGCGCGGCGTGCCGTGCAGCAGAATGGCGAGAAACAGGAACAGGAAGTTGACGGTATTGAGATTCAGCGAACCGCCGTCGCTGAAGTGCCGGGCAATGTAGATCAGGCCTAGCAGGCCCGCCGGCAGCGCCAGCCAGCGACTGTTCTCCAGCCGTTCTGCAGGCCGGCTGGGGTCGGCAACCGGCGACGGTGGCTCTTCCAGCTGAGCCGGATCGACCAGCACACTCTCGTCCTGCGGCGGCAGCATCAGCCAGTTGACCAGCGGCACGGCAATCATCAGCAGTAGCACGATGGCGATGTTGAACGTCGAGAAAAGGGTGTCGCCAATCTCGATGAGCCCCATCTGGGTTTCCAGGAAATGTCCGGGGGTAGCAATGGTCAGCGGCACCGAACCGGAGAGGCCACCATGCCAGATCACGAAGCCCGAGAATGCGCTCGCGACCAGCAGGCGATAATCCACCGCGGTGCGACGAGCCAGTGTTTTGGCAAACAGGGCCCCAACTACCAGTCCGAAACCCCAGTTGATCCAGCTCGCGACCAGTGAAACCAGCGATACCAGAATAATTGCCCGCCCCGGTGTTGATGCGAGGGCTGCCAGCCGCTCGAGTATTCGCCTGATCAGCGCGGTACTGGCCAGCATGAAGCCGGTGATGAGGACGAGCAGCATCTGCATCGAGAAGGCGAGCAGATCCCAGAAGCCGTTACCCCAGTAACTGATGACAGCGAGTGGATGCTGATCCTCAACAACAATGGCGGTGATGAACGCAATCGCGGTCAGCAGCAGGACGAAGATGTAAGGGTCGGGCAGGTATCGCTCGACCAGTTTCACGAAAGGTTTTACCGCAGCGTTCAACATTTTTTTGCGTTATGAAGTGATGCTGGATTGCGGGGAGTCTACGGTTTCTGTTGCGGTCCGCCCAGCGGAAAGCGCCTTTGCAGGAGCCGGCCGTGCCGGCGAACAGAAGATGCTCGCCTGCAGGCAGGCGCTTACAGCAGCTCTTTGCGCAATTGCTCGGGGCTTTTGGGCGACAGCAGCCCCGGTGGCACATCGAACAGGGTATGGGCGCCATGCCGGCCTTCACGGTGCAAGCGGTAGGCAGCACGGGCGTATGCAACCAGGACACTGGCAGTGAATTCGGGGTTGCTGTCGAGTTTGATCGAGAATTCCATTACCTGCCTGGTACCGGCCCCGGTCTCACCACTGCGGATGACAAAGCCGCCGTGCGGCATGGCGGAGTGCTCGCGGTGCAGCGTCTCCTCGGAAATGAAATGCACCGTCGTATCGTAATCGGCGAAATAGTCGGGCATGGTGACGATGGCCTGTTCGACGGCAGCTGCATCGGCTCCTTCCTCCAGCACCACGTAGCACTCCCGGGTGTGCTTCTCGCGCGTGGTCAGCTGCGGGCGCTCGCCACTGCGCACGCGTGCGATGGCCTCTTCGGCGGGCAGGGTGTACTGCACACCGGCCCTGACGCCCGGCACGCGTCGCACGGCGTCGGAATGTCCCTGACTCAGGCCCTTGCCCCAGAAGGTGTAGGTCTCACCGTCAGGGAGGATCGCTTCGCCCAGCAGACGGTTGAGAGAGAAGAGGCCCGGATCCCAGCCGATGGAAATGATGGTGGTGCGATCGGCCGCCTGCGCCGCTGCGTCTACTGCCGCGAAGTAGTCTGGGATCCGGTTGTGCGTATCGAAGCTGTCGACCACGTTGAACAGCGCTGCCAGCGCCGGCCCCTGCTTCGGCAGGTCATTTTTTGAGCCGCCGCAGAGGATGAGAACGTCGAGCTGGTCGCGGAAGTTGACCAGTTCATCCATTGAGTGGACGGGAACGCCAGCGGTTGCCGGTGTGAGCGTGGCGGGATCGCGGCGCGTGAAGATCGCGGCGAGTTCGAGGTCGGAGGTACGCGCCAGCGCCAGCTCGACACCGCGGCCGAGGTTGCCGTGGCCGACAATGCCGATACGGATTTTGGAGGTCATGGGCGAATCCTTGAATCTGATCGCTGTAATGAAAATCGCCGGATGTTGGGGCACTCCGGCAGTGGCCCGGCGTCTGCCTGGGCGATGAGGAGCGTCATCCTATCGAAAACGGCAGGGCGGTTCGAGGCCAGAGGCCCGGCTTTTGAATTGCGGCGCCGGCTGAGCCACCATAGGTGCATGACTCCACTTCCTCCCGCCGCGCACTATCGCCAGTTGCTCGATCAGGGCTGCATCGTGCCCGA
>JAJUJZ010000055.1 GCA_029265075.1 Gammaproteobacteria bacterium
CATCATCTCCATCGGGCGCACACCGATATTGCGCCCGCCGTGATCAGCCGGCCCGTCCATGACCACCGCGTGGCCACTGCCGGCCTCGCCAACAAAAGCGGCGCCGCCGATCCATTTCACTGAAGCATTCATCATGGCTAATTGCCTAAACTCGAACGTAACTTGCTGTCAAACCGGAACAGGTGCGCAAGCTTACCATATGCTTCTGCGCCGTCGGATGGGCTCTGGTAATCTACCTGCCCCGTACTATCATTGGTCCATCACCTTCTGGACGAGGGAATCGCCTTGGTTACCGTATCGCTTAAACCTGCGATAAAAAATATCGACGAGTTTCTGGGCCACTGCCATCGACGGCGCTATCCGGCCAAGAGCACCATCATCTATGCTGGCGATGCCAGCGATTCACTTTATTACATCGTTAAAGGCTCCGTGACCGTCCTGATCGAGGATAACGACGGCAAGGAAATGATCGTGGCCTACCTCAACGATGGCGACTTCTTCGGCGAGATGGGCCTGTTCGACCCGGATGACCCCCGCAGCGCCTGGGTGCGTGCCAAAACCGAATGTGAAGTGGCAGAGATCAGCTACGCCAAGTTCAGGGAACTGGCGGACAAACACCCCGAGATCATCTTTGCGCTGGGCAATCAGCTCGCACGGCGGCTGCGGGCCACTACACGCAAGGTCGGCGATCTCGCCTTCCTCGACGTCACCGGCCGCGTGGCGCGCGCCCTGCTCGACCTCTGCAACCAGCCCGACGCCATGACCCACCCCGACGGGATGCAGATCAAGATCACCCGTCAGGAAATCGGCCGCATCGTCGGCTGCTCGCGCGAAATGGTCGGCAGGGTGCTGAAGACCCTCGAAGAGCAGGGACTGGTGTCGGTCAAGGGCAAGACCATGGTGGTGTTCGGCACACGCTGAGCGGCCCTCCCCGCGACAAAAAACGGGACCCGAGGGTCCCGTTTTTTATATCAGGCAAACAGCCGCTGCAGTTCGGTCCCGGGATCAGGCGCGCGCATGAAGGCCTCGCCGATCAGGAATGCGTGAACGCCCCGGCCGCGCATCAGCGCGACGTCGTCAGGCGTGTGAATGCCACTCTCGGTCACGACGATGCAGTCTGATGGCACCGCTTCCAGCAGGTCGAGTGTGGTGTCGAGCCGCGTTTCGAAGTTGCGGAGATCGCGGTTGTTGATGCCCATCAGCCGGTTGCCCAGCGGAATCGCGCGCTCCAGTTCGGCGCGGTCATGCACCTCGACCAGCACTGCCAGTCCGTACTGACGCGCGGCATCGTTCAGCTCGACCAGCTGCACATCGGACAATGCCGCGACGATCAGCAGAATGCAGTCGGCTCCCAGCGCGCGCGCCTCGGCGATCTGATACGGATCGACCATAAAATCCTTGCGCAGCACTGGCAG
This sequence comes from Gammaproteobacteria bacterium, assembly GCA_029265075.1. Classification (GTDB taxonomy): domain Bacteria; phylum Pseudomonadota; class Gammaproteobacteria; order Pseudomonadales; family CAMLJR01; genus CAMLJR01. The sequence goes on from JAJUJZ010000055.1 coordinate 1,416, forward strand.
CGAGCAGGCCGCACGCGCCTGCTGCAGATAAGCATCGGCACCCTGAAAGAAGTCGACATCGGTCAGCACCGAGAGACAGGCAGCGCCGCCTCGCTCGTAACTGGCAGCAATCGCGGCCGGGTCGAAATCAGGGCGAATCACGCCCTTGCTGGGCGACGCCTTCTTCACCTCCGCAATAACTGCCGGTTCTGCTGCGGCAACCCGGCGGGCGATGGCACCGACAAAGTCGCGGACGGGGCCGGCGTCACGGGCGCGCGCCTCCAGTTCCGCCAGTGTCACACTGTGGCGGCGCTCGGCGACCTCCTCATGCTTGCGTGCAACGATTCTCTGCAGCACGTCGGCCGCCTGATCGGTACTCATATCTGCAACCCCTGCGAAAAGACAGCGAGTTCGTCCATTTTCTCAATGGCACGACCGCCGTAAATAGCGTCCTCCGCCAGCTCTACGCCATTGCGAATTGACGTAGCCACGCCGGCGACATAGAGCGCAGCACCCGCATTGAGCGCAATCATGTCGGCCGCCTTGGCCGCGCGTTCGTCGCGCTCCCCGCGCTTGAGCGCCGCACGGATCAGTGCCAGCGACTCGGCGGAGGTTGACACGGTCAGGCCGATCAGCGTCTGGCTCCTGAGCCCGAAATCCTCGGGCTGAATCGTGTACTCCCGCACTTCGCCCTGCTTGAGCTCAGCTACATGCGTCGGCGCGGCGAGACTGATCTCATCGAGTCCGTCCTGCGAATGCACCACCATCACATGTTCGCTGCCGAGCCGGTTCAGCACTTCGGCAATCGGACGGCACAGCTCCTTGTTGAACACGCCGATCAGCTGGCGCTTCACGCCGGCCGGATTGGTCAGCGGCCCGAGAATATTGAACAGGGTACGCAGACCGAGTTCGCGACGCGGACCGCCGGCATATTTCATGGCGGCGTGGTGATTGACTGCGAACATGAAACCAACGCCCACTTCGCGAATGCAGCGGGCGATCTGAGCCGGCTGGAGATCGAGGCAGATGCCGACCTGCTCCAGCAGATCAGCGCTGCCGCTGCTGGAAGAGACTGCACGACCACCATGCTTTGCTACCCGGCCGCCAGCAGCAGCAATGACGAAACTGGCACCACTCGAGACATTGAACAGGTTGGCGCCATCGCCGCCTGTGCCTACGATATCAACCAGGTATGGGACATCGCTGACGTCCACCGGCAGCGCCAGCTCACGCATTACCCGTACGGCGCCTTCGATCTCATCCAGCGTTTCGCTCTTCATGCGCAGCGCGACCATGAAGCCGCCAATCTGTGCCGGCGTGCACTCGCCGGTCATGATGGCGCGCATCACATCACTCATTTCCCCGGTCGTCAGGTCCAGATGCTGAACCACCCGGGCGAGTGCGGACTGGATGTCCATTTTCGAAGAAGCCACCATCACTTCCCCTCCAGAAAATTGCGCAGAAGTTGATGGCCGTGATCCGTGAGGATCGACTCGGGGTGGAACTGCACGCCTTCCACTGCCAGCGTTTTGTGCCGCACGCCCATGATTTCGTCGACGGAGCCGTCCGGATGCTGCGTCCACGCGGTAATTTCCAGACAGTCCGGGAGCGATGCGCTCTCGATCACCAGCGAATGATAACGGGTCGCCGTAAATGGATTGGGCAGCCCCGTGAATACGCCGGTGCCAGTGTGATAGATCGGTGAAGTCTTGCCGTGCATCACCTCACGGGCGCGCACCACCTTGCCGCCGAAAGCCTGGCCGATGCTCTGGTGGCCCAGACAGATACCCAGCAGCGGAATCTCGCCGGCAAACGCCTCGATCGCGGCCAGCGAGATTCCAGCCTCGTTCGGAGTGCAGGGGCCGGGCGAGATCACGATGCGCTCCGGCGCCAGCTCGCGAATCTGCTCCACCGTCACTTCGTCATTGCGCACCACCCGCACGTCCGCGTTGAGCTCGCCCAGATACTGCACGACGTTGTAGGTGAACGAATCGTAGTTGTCGATCATCAGCAGCATGGGACTTACTCCTGTTCGGCGGCAGACCGCGCATCACGCCCGCCGGGGTAGGCCATGGAAGCGGCACGGAACATGGCTCGCGCCTTGTTCATGGTCTCCTTCCACTCCAGCCGCGGCACGGAATCAGCCACCACACCGCCGCCGGCCTGGACGTAGAGCCGGCCATCCTTGATCACCCCGGTGCGAATGGCGATGGCGGTGTCCATGTTGCCGTGCCAGCCGAGGTAGCCGATAGCACCGCCGTAGATACCGCGTTTGACGGTCTCCAGTTCATCGATGATCTCCATGGCACGCACCTTGGGCGCACCCGAGAGCGTGCCGGCGGGCAGCGTTGCCTTGAGCACATCGATCGGGCTGAGTCCGGGCTTCAGCCTGCCGGTGACGTTGGAGACGATGTGCATGACATAGGCGTAGCGCTCTACTGACATCGGCTCGGTCACCTTCACGGTGCCGGTCTGGGCGACCCTGCCGACATCGTTGCGACCGAGATCGATCAGCATCACGTGCTCGGCGATCTCCTTTGGGTCGGCCAGCAGATCGGCCTCGAGCGCCTTGTCTTCCGCTTCGTCGTGCCCGCGTCGGCGCGTGCCGGCGATGGGACGTACGAAGATGTCGCCATGCTCCACCCGCGCCAGGATTTCCGGGCTCGAGCCGACAATATGGAACTCGTTGAGATCGAGGAAATAGAGATAGGGCGAGGGGTTGAGATGGCGCAGCGCGCGGTAGAGGTTGAACGGCTCGGCATCGAACGCCAGCGACAGACGTTGCGAAGGCACGACCTGCATGACGTCGCCGGCGAGGGTGTACTCCTTGATGCGCTCGACTGCCGCGTGGTACTCCGCCTCGCCAAACTGAGATTCGAAGGCACTCTCCGGCAGCGTGCCCGGTACTGGCGCAAGTGGTGGCAGCGTCGGCAGCGGGCCGGGCAGCAGCGCCTCCAGCTCATCCAGACGCTGCTCAGCTTCCGCCAGCGCATTGGGGCGCGACGGGTCGGCGTGCACGATCAGCTTCAGGGTGCCAGCGAGGTTGTCGAAAACCAGCACTTCTTCCGACACCATCAGCAGGATATCGGGCGTCCCGAGCTGATCCGGCGGACAGCTCGCAGCCAGCCGTTTCTCGACATAGCGGACGCAGTCGTAGCCGAAATAGCCCACCAGTCCACCGGAAAATATCGGCAGCCCATCTATCGGTGCTACCCGGTAGCGCTTCTGGAAGTCATCGATGAAGGCCAGCGGATCCTCGCTCTCGACCTCCTCGACCAGCATGCCATCGCGCAGCCGGCGCACTGAATGCCCCGACACGGTGATAATTTCCCGGGCCGGCAGCCCGATGATGGAGTGACGACCCCATTTTTCGCCGCCGGACACTGATTCGAACAGATAGGAGTACGGGCCGCGCGCCAGCTTGAGATAGGCGCTGACGGGGGTATCGAAGTCGGCGAAGATGTCGCGGCTGACCGGAATTCGGTTGTAGTTCTGAGACGCCAGCTCAGCGAATTGGCAGGGATTCATGGCAGATCCTTACTGAAGACGGAGGAAAAACGGACAAACAGAAATCACCGGCGAAAGCGTGGTCGCGCTTTACCATCGCCAGCGTGTAACTGCTCGTACGCTTTTCATCTGCATGAAAGGCGCACCACGTTTGTCCAGGGCTGGTGCCACCGTTTATCTCCAGACTGCCATCAGAGGTCTTGCCGAGAGCTTCCCTCGGAGGAAGGCAGCATTGTACTGTCTCCAGCGCGACGATTTAAAGCGCAGCGCCTGTCGCCCACCAGGCGACCAGCTCGGCAAAGCCGGCAAACACACGGTCCGGCTGCTCGCATGCAACCGGGCGCCCATGGTTATAGCCATGAGCCAGACAGACGACCGCCATGCTGGCTGCCCGGGCGGCCAGCACATCGCTGCGCGAATCCCCCACCATCAGCGTCTCCGCCGGTGACACCGCCAGTTGCTCACACGCCGTCAGCAGCGGCAGCGGATGCGGCTTGCGCTCGACCAGTGAATCACCGCCGATGGCGACCGGCAGCAACGCGGCCAGCCCGAACTGGTCAAGCAGTGGCGCCATGAAACGGGCCGGCTTGTTGGTAACCAGCCCCAGCCTGAGCCCCTGCCGCTGCAGCAGGCTCAGGAAACTGGCGGCGCCATCGTAGAGCTGGCTCTGCGCAGCGCAGCAGCGCTCATAATGGTGAAAGAAGCTGGTCAACGCCTGTTCCAGCTGCGGCTCCGGCACCGACTCCGGGTCAGTCCGCAGCGCATCGGCCAGCGCCTTCATTACCAGCCGGCGCGCGCCCTCACCGACCCAGCGCCGCACCTGCGCTTCACCGGCCGGCGCATGACCGAGTTCGACCCGCATCCGGTCAACCGCGAGCGCGAGATCGGGGACACTGTCAAGCAGGGTACCGTCGAGATCGAACAGGACGGCACGAAACCGGTTCTGACTCACTGTCCCAGGGCACGGCGCATGGCGCCAATTGCTTCGCCATAGTCGGCCGCATTGAAAATGGCCGAACCGGCTACAAACGTATCGGCCCCCGCTGCAGCCACTTCAGCGATATTGGCAGCCGAGATGCCACCGTCGACCTCGAGGCGGATGTCGTAGCCGGAGGCATCGATCAGCTGACGCACCTCGCGCACCTTGGCAATGGTCGACGGGATGAATTTCTGGCCGCCGAAGCCCGGGTTGACGGACATCAGCAGGATCATGTCGAGCTTGTCCATCACATAGCGCAGCGGCTCGATGCCGACATGCGGGTTGAGCACCAGTCCTGCCTTGCAGCCGGCGTCGCGGATCATCTGCAGTGAGCGGTCGACGTGAGTGCTGGCGTCGGGATGGAAGGTGATGAAACTGGCACCTGCCCTGGCAAAATCTTCAATCATCCGGTCCACCGGCGACACCATCAGGTGGACGTCGATGGGGGCGGTGACGCCGTAGTCCCGCAGCGCCTTGCAGACCATCGGGCCGATGGTGAGGTTGGGGACGTAGTGGTTGTCCATCACATCGAAATGGACGATATCGGCGCCGGCCTCCAGCACGGCATCCACCTCTGCTCCGAGGCGGGCGAAGTCGGCGGAAAGAATGGAGGGGGCGATCCAGTAATCAGACATGAGGTAATACCTGGCTAGCAGCAAGCGTCCATTGTATCAGCAGCCTGCTGCCATGCTGAGTCCCGATGCTATCCTCGTCTTTAATCCCGAACAGCGCAGGAATATGACTCTGAACACATCTCCTTCTGTCAGCGCCCGCTACTGGCGCATCGCGCTGCCTGCTCTGCTGCTCGCCCTGACAGCCCCCGCGCTGACGCAGGAGCCGCCTGCTACGTCCGCGGATGAAGAAGCCCCGGCCGAACCGCGCCGACCTCTGCCGGGGCCAAGTGTGGGTGTCCGCGCGGCGGAGATTGACGAGTGGATTCCCGAGCGCGAGCGAATCTGGCTGGGTGGTATCCCGCCGGGCGGCGCTCAATCAGGAGCCGCAGCGCAGGAGGCTGACGCGACGGGTAGTGCCCCCATCGATGAAGCCGATGCGCCAGCGCCGGCCAGCGGCGATCCGCAGCGCGAACCGGCAATACCTGCCGCCACTCCCTTTTTCGCGCGCCAGCAGCTCGACCTGAGCGGCAGGCCCCGCGGCAGCGTCCTGATCGTGCCGGACGCGGGTCAGCACGCCGCCTGGCCGGGACTGATCAGCGCGCTGTTCGAGCAGCTACCGCTGCACGGCTGGCACACGCTGGCCCCCGCACTGCCGCCGCCTGAAGCAGTGCTGGTCAGCACCCTGCCAGCGGACCCCGCAGCCAGCGCGCCCGCAACCGAGCCGGCATCCGGGACGGACCCCGAAGCGCAGTCCACGCAAACGGTACTGCCAGCAGCTGGCGACGCTGCCGACGTGCCGGCGAGCTCAGCGGAGGAGATCGCCGCCGATGCCCCCGCTGTGGCAGCAGTGCTCGCCCCAACGGCAGAGAGTATTGCTCAGCAGCGGCTGCAGCTTGCCCTGGGGCATCTGCGCCAGCAGGGCAATGAAACCGGCAGTGTCGCGATCGGGATTGGTTACGGTGCGCTCCGCGCAGTCCGGCTGGCAACGGCCGATCCGCAAGCGTTCAGCGCCCTGGCGCTGATTAACGTCGACCTCAATCCGGCAGAGAGCGCCGAGCTGATCGATCTGCTTGCCGCGCTTGAGCTGCCGGTGCTGGACTTGCTGACCGCGCCTGCCGCGGCACAGCGCCAGGCAGCAATCAGCCGCGCACGCCAGCTGACCGCGCACAGCGCGTATGAGCAGGTCACGCTGCCCACACCTGCCATGCCGACACCGGCGAACGAAGGAAAACATGAGACGCTGACGCGCCGCGTGCGAGGCTGGCTTGACCGGGTATCGCCCGCCAGCTGATCAGCCGCGCGCCAGCATATCTGCCCGGCGCAGCCGTTCCGGGGTGCCGACGTCAAGCCAGGCACCGGCGTAGTGCTCGCCCGACGCTGTGCCCGCCGCAACTGCTGCGGACAGCAGCGGCCGCAGTGGAAAAGCACCGGGACGGCAGCCGGCAAACAGTGCCGGATGGAGCACCGAGATACCGGCAAACGTAAATGCTGGACGCGCCTCGCTACGCTCCGTCACGCGCCCATCCTCCAGCCCGAAATCGCCGCGCGGATGGTGGTCGGGGTTGTCGATCAGCACCAGATGCGCCCCGGCCGGTGTCAGGCTGCGCAGCTCGGCAAGCGGATAGTCAGTCCAGATGTCGCCGTTGATCACGGCGAAGGGGGCCTCGCCCAGCAGGGGCAATGCCCGCAGAATGCCCCCACCGGTCTCTAGCGGGGCGGGCTCTGGCGAATAGTGAATGCTCACCCCCCAGGCGCCGCCATCACCCAGCCGCTGCTCGATCTGGTCACCGAGCCAGGCGTGATTGATCACCACTTCGCGGAAACCTGCCGCCGCCAGCCGCTCGAGATGCCAGACGATCAGCGGCTTGCCGGCTACCGGCAACAGCGGCTTGGGAGTGTGATCGGTCAGTGGCCGCATGCGGGTGCCAAGACCCGCTGCCAGCAGCATCGCTTTCATGCCGCGACCTCAGGCCAGACCCGCTCGATCAGCTCGGAGAGCGCCGCCAGCTCCGGTCGCCGCGCGGCCGCCCCCTGCAGATAGGTAATGAAACGGGGCACATCGGCCAGATAGTGCGGCTTGCTGTCCCGATGACGGATGCGCGCAAAGATGCCGATCACTTTGATATGGCGCTGCGCCCCCATCAGATCACAGGCGCGCAGGAACGCCTCGAGACTCGCAGGCACCGGCACACCGGCCGCACGCGCCCGCTCCCAGTAGGTAGTAAGCCAGCCGGCCACCCGCTCTTCAGGCCAGCTGATAAAGGCATCGCGAAACAGTGAGACCGGGTCGTAGCTCACCGGACCGAGCACTGCATCCTGGAAGTCGAGCACGCCGGGATTGGGTTCACTCACCATCAGATTGCGCGGCATGTAATCACGATGCACCAGGACTTGCGGCTGCTGCAGCGCCTGCGTGACCAGGGTATCGAACAGCGCGTCGAGCAAGGCCGCCAGACTCGCATCAATGGTCATTCCCAGATGCCGCTCCAGATACCACGCCGGAAACAGATCGAGTTCGCGACGCAGTAACGCCGCATCGTAGCGAGGCAGATCGGCCGGCGCCGGCTGCTGCTGCAGCCGTACCAGTGCATCGATGGCTGCGCCAAACAGCGCATCGGCGTTGTCGCTGTTCAGGACATCGAGAAAGGTCTGCTCGCCCAGGTCGGACAGAATCATCCAGCCGCGCTCTTCCTGCCACGCCTCCACATGCGGCACATGCAGTCCTCCGGCTTCGAGCAGCCGTGCCATGCGCGCGAAGGGCGCACAGCTGCCATGGTCGGCGGCGGCATCCATGACGATCAGCCGCCGCCCCGCCACCTCAGTGCGGAAATAGCGCCGAAAACCCGCGTCTCCGGAGAGTGCACGCAGTGCAACCTGCTCGCTGCCGAGCGTCTTATTAACCCACTGTTCTAGTTCCAAGTTCGATCTCGCAAGCGGCGGCTGCACCGGCCGTCCAGTGGCCGCCAGATTGTTGGGCAGGGTATGCGGGAATGCTTTATTATCGCTACCCGCTGATATCCAGGCAAAGCCGGCCAGGATGCGCGTAGCGAACGTGCGTAGCGACGCCCATGGGGGACGCCCGCAGGGGACACAGTTCCAGCCGGAAAGATCACCGAACGGCAACCAGCATACGCTGGCGCGACTCCGAGTACGGCGGCGCCGCTGTCTGGTTCCCGTTCCAGCAGCCAGAATAACCAGTGACCAGACGACCTTTGAAATCGCCGCATCCGGCGGGCGCTCTCTCAGCCGGACTTCTTCTCGCTTTGGCCGCACACACCGCGCCGGCTGCTGCCGCCGAATGGGCCTGTGCGCCCGGCCCGGATGGTAACTGGGTATGTGAAACCGATGGCGCCGCGCCGGTGCGGGCAGCCCCTGTAGGGCGGCCGGCAAGACCTGCTGCCGCACCCGCTCCTGCCGCCACTGCGCCGCCCGTGGACCGCAAGGCGCTGGCGCAGGCGGTCGCGGCACCCGCAAGCGGCAGCTTCGACTGGGACTGGGTACCACTGACCGCTGAAGAAATGCAGGTGGGCGCGCAATGCTGCGCCCCCGGCAATGCCTGTGGCGGCTATTACCGGGAGCCCGCCGCAGACTGGGCCGACGCTGATCGCCAGCCGGAAGGTCTGCCGGTGCGCGCCAACGCCGCCGAGTCGCAATGGCAGGGGGACACCGTCACCCTCACCGGCGGCATGGTCGTCACCCAAGGCAACATGAAGCTCACTGCCGACGGCGGCCAGTACAATCGCAGCTCCAACAACGTCAAACTGCGTGGCGCGGTCGAGATCCGGCAACCCGGCCTGGTCATCGCCGGCGACACCGCCGATGTTGCCACCGGCACCGGCTTCGGCGCGGTGGAGAATGCGCGTTTTCTGGATTACAAGTCCGGCAGCCGGGCCACCGCCAGTGTGCTGGCTCGCACCCAGCCCGATGTCATCGAGCTGGAAACAGCGAGTTTTACGCAGTGCCCGCCCGGCCAGGAAGACTGGCAGCTCACGGCGGGCCACGTCACGCTCAACCAGTCTACCGGTCGTGGGGTGGCGCGCCACAGCGTGCTCCGGCTCGGCGGCCTGCCCGTGTTTTATTCGCCGTACCTCAACTTCCCGATTGATGACCGCCGCCAGACCGGCTTCCTGTGGCCGACCATCGCCACCACCAGCGACGGACTCGATCTGTCAGCACCCTTTTATCTCAACCTGGCAGCCAACTACGACGCCACCATCACGCCCCGGCTGGTAACGGATCGCGGGGCGATGCTCGAGTCGGAAATCCGCTATCTCAACAGCTGGAGCACCTGGCGGGCCACTGGTGCCTACCTGCCGGATGATGATGAGTTCGCTGACGACCGCTGGCTGGCCGGGCTCTATCACAGCGGCCGCGTGGGTCAGCACTGGGCAACCTCCATCGACTATACCCGGGTCAGTGATGAGGACTACTTCGAAGACCTGAGCCTGGCCAGTCTCGATGTGAAACGCCAGAGCCACCTTACCCAGCAGGCAGCGGCCACCTTCTTCTATGACCAGTGGCGGGCCCAGATTCAGGTGCGCCAGTATCAGGTGGTAGACCTGTTCGTGGCAGAGCCTTACCGCCAGCTGCCCCGACTCAGCCTGCAGCGTCTCGGCGGCGGCACGAACTTCGCGCTAGATTACAGTTTCTACGGAGAAGCCACGGCCTTCGACAATCGTGACTCTATCGAGGCCGGCGGCCGCTTCGTGACCGGGAATCGCTACTATGCGGAACCTGGAATCAGCTTCCCGATGCGCTGGACCGCCGGCTACATCGAGCCCGAGGTGCGCCTGCGTCACGTCAGCTACGATCTCGACGAAACGGCGCCCGGCGCCTCCAGGACACCCTCCGCGACAGTGCCGCTGGCTATCGTCGATGCCGGGCTCTTCTTCGAGCGGGAGCTGTCCTCGGGTTACGAGCAGACGCTGGAGCCGCGCCTCTACTATCTGTACAGCGAATTTGACGATCAGTCCGACCAGCCGCGGTTCGACACCAACCCGGTGACCTTCAACTACCAGCAGCTGTTCAGCCCGCGCCGCTTCATCGGCCGCGACCGGCTGGAGGACTTCGATCAGCTCTCGGTCGGCCTCACCTCCCGCTTCATCAACCCGGTCGGGCGCGAAGTGCTGAGCGGCAGCATCGGTCAGACGTTCTATTTCGACGAGCGCGAGATCACCCTGCTCAACCGGCCCGGCGAGAGCGAACGTTCCCGTTCCAGCGTGGCGGCGCAGCTCAACTGGCAGCCGCTGGATTCGCTGTGGGCGACCGCCAACGCCTTGTGGGACCGCGACAACGACCTGGTCGAGCAGGCCAGTTTTGCCGTGCATTACGCTACCGAACAGCAGGCCGTGTTTAATCTCGGCTATCGCTACCGGCGCCAGGACCCGGCCATCGTCACACTCACCGAGACGATCGATCAGGTTGACGCCTCGGCAGCAATTCCGCTGGGCATGCGCTGGCAGCTGTTTGCCCGGTGGAATTACGATCTGAATGACAACAGCTCGCTGGAGAACACGATCGGCGTACAGTACGACGACTGCTGCTGGCGGGTACGCGTGCTCTATCAGCGCGCCATCGAAGATGAGAAGCTGGACGAACTGGGCGTTGTACGAGGCCAGGAAGACGAGGCGATTCTGCTGGAGTTTCAGCTGAAAGGTCTTGGCAACCTGGGTCAGAATATCGGACGTCTGTTGGAAGAGAGTATCTGGGGGTATCGCGATCGTGACTAAGTTCTCCGCACTACTGGCGGCGGTAGCAATGGCCGTCGGGCTGGCCGGGCCGGCTGCGGCCCAGAGTACCGGGGCAGCCCAGCCGCTCGACCGGATCGTCGCCATCGTCGATGAGGACGTCATCCTCGCCAGCGAACTCAGAGAAGCCATGGATCGTGCCGTCTCGGCGCTACGCGCCAGCGGCCGCGAACTGCCGCCGATGGATGTACTGCAGCGCGAAGTGTTCGACCGGCTGGTGCTGGAAAACCTGCAGCTGCAGATGGCACAGCGCGCCGGCGTACGCATTGCCGACGCCGAACTCAACGACGCCATGGAGCGCATCGCCGCCCAGAACGGTATGACGCTGGAACAGTTTTCCCGGGAGCTGAGCGCTGATGGCATCTCCTATGCCGCCGCGCGTGAGCAGATCCGCAAGGAGATGATTCTGCAGCGCGTCCAGCAGGGTAACGTGAGCCAGCGGATCCAGGTCTCCGATCAGGAGATCGAGAATTTCCTCGCGTCGCCCGATGGCAGGCAGATGCTGGCACCCCAGTATCGGGTCCGTCACTTCCTGGTGGAAGTGAGCGGCGAACAGTCAGCCGCTGCCGCGGAACGGATCGCCGGCCAGCTCGCCGCCCGTTTGCAGGGCGGTGCCAGCCTGGAAGAGCTGCCGGAAAGCGTTGATGGCTACCGGGTCCAGGGCGGCGACCTGGGCTGGCTGCGCGCCGAAGAGCTGCCGAGCCTGTTCGCGGAACTGGTGCCTGCCATGAGCGAGGGTCAGGTGTCGCAACCGATTCGCAGCCCCAGCGGCGTGCATGTGGTCAACGTGGCCGGCATCCGGGGCTCCGGCGAGGTCGTGCAGCAGACGCGCGCCAGCCACATCCTGCTCAAGCCCTCCGCGATTCGCGATGAGGCAGCAACGCGCGAACTGGCTGCTGAGCTGCGCCAGCGCGCGCTGCAAGGGGAAGACTTTGCCGAACTGGCCCGCCGCTACTCCGAAGATATCGGCTCGGCCATGGAGGGTGGCGATCTGGGCTGGACGACGCCGGGCCAGCTGGTGGAAGCCTTCGAGGCAGCCATGGCGCAGACTGAAAAAAACGCCATCTCGGAGCCGTTCCAGACGCGCTACGGCTGGCATATCGTGAAAGTGATCGATCGCCGCAATCAGGATGTGACCGACACACTGCGCCGCAACATGGCACGCAACTACCTGCATCAGCGCAAGTTTCAGGATGAATTGCAGGCATGGCTGCGCAAGATTCGCGACGAAGCCTATGTCGACATCAAGCAGTCCTGACGTTGCATTCGTATTATCCGCGCGGTGAGTCAGGCAACGCCGGGGCTCACCGACGCGGCCCGTCGTAGCCGGATGTCACCGCGCCAGAACGTTATGAACACGATCGCTCAACGCATCGCCATTACGCCCGGCGAGCCGGCCGGAATCGGCCCCGAACTGGTCGTTCAGCTGGCGCAGGAACAGCATGCCGCCCAGCTTATCGCCGTGGCCGATCCCGATCTGCTGGCCGAGCGTGCCCGCCTGCTGAACTTGCCACTGACCATTCATCACTGGTCGCCGGCAGCGCCACCTGCAGCCCACCAGCCAGGCTCACTCTGGGTCAGTCCGGTGGCGCTCGCCGCACCGGCGGTCCCAGGCCGGCTCGATCCGGCTAATGCACGCTATGTGATCGAGACACTGCAGCACGCCCTGTCGCTCTGCACAGCAGGCCACAGCGACGCGCTGGTGACAGCACCGGTACACAAGGGCGTCATCAATGATGCAGGTATCCCGTTCAGCGGTCATACAGAATTTCTCGCCGAGCACACGGGCACGCCGCAGGTGGTGATGATGCTGGTCAGCGACACGCTGCGCGTGGCGCTGGTGACCACGCACCTGCCGCTGGCCGCCGTGCCCACCGCCATCACAGCGCCGCATCTGGAGCGCGTGCTCGAGATTCTGCAGCGCGATCTGCAGCAGAAATTTGGCATCGCCGCCCCCCGCATCGCCGTTCTGGGGCTCAACCCCCATGCCGGCGAAGGCGGTCACATGGGCCGCGAGGAGCTCGATGTGATCATCCCCACGCTGGATCGACTGCGTGCCCGCGGCATGCAGCTGCACGGCCCGCTGCCGGCCGATACCGCGTTTACGCCCCATCAGCTGGCTGCTGCCGACGCCGTGCTGGCCATGTATCACGATCAGGGTTTACCGGTGCTCAAGTACCAGAGCTTTGGCCGCGGCGTGAACGTCACCCTGGGCCTGCCCATTGTTCGCACCTCGGTGGATCACGGCACCGCCCTGGAGCTTGCTGGCACCGGCCGCGCCGACAGCGGCAGCCTGCACGCTGCGCTGGCGCTGGCGATTTCGCTGGCCGGCCAGAAGTCCATCGAGGAGCCGCTCCGTTGAACGACCTGCAGCCTCACCGCGCCCGCAAACGGTTCGGCCAGAACTTCCTGCACGATCAGGGCATTATTCGGCGCATTGCAGCCGCGGTGCGGGCCCGCCCCGGACAGCAGGTGCTTGAGATCGGTCCCGGCCAGGGAGCCCTGACGGCCGCGCTGCTGGCGAGCGGCTGTCAGTTGCTGGCCATCGAACTCGACCGCGACCTGGTGCCGCTGCTCGAGCGCAAGTTTGGCGACCGTCCCAATTTCCGGCTGCAGCAGGGCGATGCACTCACGCTTGATCTGGCGAGCTGTGGTCCCGGACCATGGCGCGTGGTCGGCAACCTGCCCTACAACATCTCGACGCCGCTGATGTTTCACCTGCTGAGCCAGCGCGACGCCGTCACCGACATGCACTTCATGCTGCAGAAGGAAGTGGTCGAGCGGCTGGCAGCGCAACCGGGCAGCAAGGCTTACGGCCGGCTCGGTATCATGGCGCAGTATTACTGCGACGTAGAAGCGCTGTTTGATGTGCCACCGGGTGCCTTCACCCCCCGCCCCAAGGTCGATTCGGCCGTGGTCCGGCTCACGCCTCATGCCATCCTGCCCCACCCGGTGCGCTCGGAAAAATTGCTGCATGACGTGGTACGCACCGCTTTCAACCAGCGTCGCAAGACCTTGCGCAACGCGCTGCAGGGGATGATCGACAGCGCTGCGCTGGAGCAGCTGGGGATCGACCCCGGCAGTCGTGCCGAAACCCTTCCTCTGGCAACGTTCGTAACGATTGCCGACCAGCTGGCGGATCAGCAAGATGCCTGACGCCTCTCTCGAGCAGCTGATTGAAGTCAGGGTTCACAGCCGCTACCTGAAAGAACAGTCCGAGCCGGCGCAGCACCGTTTTGCGTTTTCCTATACGGTGGTCATCCGCAATCACAGCGCTGAGGCGGTACGGCTGCTGGCGCGATACTGGCGAGTGACTGACGGCAACAATCAGGTCGAGGAAGTGCGCGGTCCAGGCGTGATCGGGCAAACTCCGCTGATCCTGCCTGGCAGCAGCTTCCGTTACACCAGCGGCGCCGTGCTGGCCACCGCCGTGGGAACCATGGAAGGGAGTTACGACATGGTAACCGCTGGCGGTCACCCGTTCAGCGTCCCCATTCCGCTATTCAAACTCGTCTGCCCGGGGGTGGTTCACTGATGGCGCGCTACGCTGTCGGCGATCTTCAGGGGTGCCTCGATCCGCTGCTCCGCCTGCTGGAGCGTGTCGCGTTCGACCCGACGTGCGATCAGCTGTGGAGCGTCGGCGACCTCGTTAACCGCGGTCCGCAATCGCTGGCAGCGCTGCGTTATTTCTATGAGCTGGGTGATGCTGCCCGCGTCGTCCTTGGCAATCACGACCTGCATCTGCTAGCCGTCGCCGAAGGGATTCAGCCGGTGAAGCAGGGCGATACCATCGATGACATCCTGTCAGCGCCCGACCGCGATGCCCTGCTCTCCTGGTTGCGACAGCAGCCGCTGTTTTATCAGGATCCACGTGGCGACTTTGCAATGGCGCACGCGGGCATCGCACCCGACTGGAATTTCGAGCAGGCGCAATGTCTCAGCGACGAATTGCAGGAGGTGCTGCGCGGCCCGCTCTGCCGGCACTATCTCGAGACCATGTATGGCGACGAACCGGATCACTGGCACGAGTCGCTACAGGGCCCAGAGCGTTGGCGGGTAATCACCAACTACTTCACCCGCATGCGTTTCTGTCACGCCGATGGCGCCCTTGATCTCCGCGTTAAAACCGCGCCGGCCGACGCCCCTGCTCATCTCCGGCCCTGGTTCGAACTCCTCCCATCCAGTGTCCATGCTCCCCGCTTGCTGTTCGGTCACTGGGCGGCCCTGCAGGGTCGCTCCACCAACCCGCGCTGCATCGGCCTCGATACCGGCTGTGTCTGGGGTAACCAGCTGAC
>JAJUJZ010000104.1 GCA_029265075.1 Gammaproteobacteria bacterium
ACCACGATACCCTTGCCGCCACTGCCGCGGCTCGGCTTGATGACGAAATCGGTCATGTCGGCCAGCCGCCGCATCAGGCGGTCAACTTCACCCAGCGTCTCGATGTAGCCGAGCAGTCTGGGGGTGGCGATGCCAGCCTTGTGACACGCCTTCTTGGTCTTCAGCTTGTGGTCGACCACCGGATAGAGCGCGCGCGGGTTATAACGCGCGATGTAATTGGCATTGCGCGCGTTCATGCCGAGGATGCCCGCCTGTCGCAGACGCCATGGGCTTACCAGCAACCCGAACAGCATGATCAGCGCTCCAGATGACGGAACCGCATCAGCTCACTGACGCGATAACCGGTGTACTGGCCAAGGATGAGCACCACCGCCAGCACGCAGAGCATCAGCTCGGGGAAGTTGAAGGTCCAGTGCTCGATATAGCGGTTGGTCATCAGCATGAAGGCGCAGATGGCGACGATCAGACTGCCGGCGACCTGAATGGCGACCTCGCGGATGCCGTCCTCCTCCCACAGGATCGACATGCGCTCAATGGTCCATGCCAGGATGATCATCGGGAAGAAGGTGACCGTGAGCGCCTGGTCGATGCCCAGCTTGTAACTGATGACACTGATCGCCGCCATGATCAGCACCACCACGACCACCACTGCCGCGATCCGCGACACCAGCAGCAGGTTGAGGCGGCTCAGATAGGAGCGGATGCCGAGGCCGACTGCCAGCACCAGCAGGAAAATGGTCAGCCCGGTGAGCAGCTGGGTCTGGATGAAAGCGAGCGCCAGCAGCACCGGCATGAAGGTCCCGGAGGTGCGCAGGCCCACCAGTACCCGCAGAAAAATCACCGCCAGCGTGCCCACCGGTACCAGCAGAATCAGCTTGAAGATCGACTGCTGCTCGATCGGCAGGCTGTAGATCGAGAAGTCGACCAGCGCCACGGTATCTTCCGCGCTCTGCATCAGGGCCACGGTGCGTGCCGAGATATTGTTGGCGATCACGCTGAACGTGACCTCCGAATTGCGGCCACCGACTACATCGAGCAGCGACCGGCCGCCGCGCTGCCACATGAAGAAGTTGCCCGGCAGACCGATGCGCGCCGAGGCGGGCTCAACCACCACCCAGCGGTTATCGACGAACACCTCGACCAGCTCCTGCGGGCTGAGCGCCTGGCGATCGTCCTCGAGATAGATGCCGCGCACCAGGTGCGCCGGCACCCGGCCGTAGGTCAGCAGATCGACCGCGACGGCCGCTCGTGAGGCATTGTCGTAATAGCTCAGCAGCAGCCGCGCATCGCGGTTGGCGGGGTCGTTCAGCAGTGTGATCAGCTGCGTCACAAAGGTGCGGCCATCGGCGGACAGCTCCCGCGCCTGGGCCAGCAGCGCAGTCATCGCTGCCTGCACCGGCTGGGTCAGCATCGCCTCCAGTACGCTGCGATCGACGGCCCCACGGTCCGGCGGCGGCGGCAGATCAGCAATGCTCTCGCCATCACGGTTATAGACCGAGAGCTTGTAGAACAGCCGCTGTGGCCCGCTCGCCTCGCGTCGCGACCAGATGGCCCGATACTGGCCATCCTGCTCGTCGATCTGGAAGCCGTAGCCGGCAGCGCTGAAGGTCTCGTCGAGGATGCGCATATGGCGCTGCACGCGCGGTAACGCCAGCGACGCGCGCACCGGCTCATTGGTCGCGTTGAACTCGACCTTGGCTTCGATCGTCCAGACCGTGCGGTATTCGCCGGGCATCAGCGGAAAGCCGAGCTCGAACGATTTGTACGCGGTCAGCCCGAGCCCCAGCAGAAACAGCGACGCCGCGATAAGGTAGACCTGTGCTTTAGTGGACATCGCTTCCTTCTTGATTCCGCTCACGGGGTCGGCCGGCCGCGGTCTGCTGATGCGCCGGTCATGATCGCTGATCAGGGCTTGCCGAGTACATGGGAGCGCGTGACATCCACCACCGCGGTGTCGCGCAGGAAATTGCGCCCGATCAGCAGCGGATACTCATAGCTGCTGCGATCGTTGAGCGTCACCTCGACCCGGCGACTGATCCCGCCCATTTCGATCTCAACCATGACCACCTGCCGCGGCGAGCTTTGGCCGTCGTCGCCCTTGACCAGCACCCGCCGTACCCAGGGCAGCTCCAGCGTGACCGCAGCCTTGCCCGCGCCGGGCTCGGCATCAAACCGCACCCAGCGGTTACCGTCCCGCTCGAACACCACGACATTCGTCGCATGCAGCGAGGTCGTGGTCGCACCGGTATCGATGCGCGCCTCAAGCTGCATCTCGCCGGGCTGCACCCGGGCGAACTCGACGGCGCCGACGATCAGCTTGCCATCGAGCGAACCGCTTTCACTGGGCGCGGGGCATTTGGGCGGTGGCGGACAGCGCACCGGCTCCGGACACTGCTGCGGCTCGACCGGCGGCGGCAGCACCGGTTCCGGACAGGCCGGCGGCGGTGGCGGCGCGGGGCACTCCTGCACGGCTGGCGCCTCGGAGACCGGTGGCCGGGTCTCTGCCGTCTGAGTGCCGGTACAGGCAGCCAGTAACAATGCCAGTGCCACTATTGCTGATGAACGTCCCACGCCAATCTGTCTCCTGCCTGTACTGCTGTTCATTTCTCGCTGACCTGTGCCATCGACCCGCCCTGCGCTGGCACCGGCCGGAGCCAGAGCGTCAAAAGATCCGACGCCTGTTAAGGGGGACGATGTTAAAGGGAGCGTAGCAATCTCGCCACAGCTCAGGACTACGCCGATGCCGCGATCAGCCATTTTATTGAGAACCGCAGCCGCTCGCGCGGCAGCGCGTACTGCTGAGAAAGGATAGACGGCCAGACGTCAGATGAAACCGGCCAGGGCCGCTCGGCGCTCAGCGCGGCAGCCCCCTGCCGCAGGTGCGGCGGGCTAGCCCAGCGCCTGCAGATTGGCGTACTGAAGCACCAGCCACTTGCTGCCTTCATCGTCGAAATTGACCTGAATGCGCGCTGCCGGACCGCGTCCTTCGAAATTGAGCACCACGCCTTCACCAAAGATCTCGTGGAACACCCGTTGTCCCAGCGCGATGCCGGTCTCCGGCACCGCCGTGCCGTGGCCGATGGCGCCGCCGAGCGGGCGGGTAACGCTGGTGTGCAGCCGCACCTCCTGAATCAGCTCGGCCGGGATCTCGCGCAGGAAGCGCGACGGGGTATGGTAGTTGTCGCTGCCATAGAGCCGGCGCGATTCGGCGTAGGTGAGGTAGAGCTTGCGCATGGCGCGGGTGATGCCGACGTAGCAGAGCCGGCGTTCCTCCTCCAGCCGCCCCGCCTCCTCCAGCGACATCTTGTGGGGGAAGAGGTTTTCCTCCATGCCGGCGATGATCACCAGCGGGAACTCCAGCCCCTTGGCGGAATGCAGCGTCATCAGCTGCACGCTGTCCTCGAACTCGGCCGCCTCATGCTCGCCGGCATCCAGCGCGGCAGTATCGAGGAAGGCGTGCAGCGGCGGCACGCTCTCGTCCTCCGGCTCGAACGACTGGGCCGCCGCCACCAGCTCCTGCAGGTTCTCCACCCGCGCCTGCCCCCGCTCACCCTTCTCCTGCTGGTGAAACTGCACCAGGCCGGAACCGCGCACCACATGGTCGACCAGCTCGCCCAGGTCGAAGCCGTCAGTGTCGCGGTCGAGTGTCTCGATCAGCGTCAGGAACTGCGCGACGCAGTTGGCCGCACGCGCCGGCAGCAGCTTGCTCGCCACCGCCTGCTCGGCCGCCTGCCACAGCGAGCAGCCGCGCTCGCGCGCCAGCCGCCGCAATGTCTCCACCGTCTTGTCGCCAATGCCGCGGGTCGGGGTATTGATGACCCGCTCGACGGCGGTATCGTCGTTGCGGTTGACCAGCAGCCGCAGGTAGGCGACCGCGTTGCGGATTTCCAGCCGGTCATAGAAACGGAGGCCACCGTAGATGCGGTACGGCACGCCGGCCCGAATCAGCGCTTCCTCGATGACCCGTGACTGGGCGTTGGAGCGATAAAGCACCGCCGCCTCACTGCGCGCGTGGCCGTCGTTGCTCCACTCCTGCAGCCGTTCCACGATGAAGCGCGCTTCGTCCATCTCGTTGAACGCCGCGTAAACGCTGATCGGGTCGCCGCTCTCACCCGCCGTCCACAGCTCCTTACCGAGCCGCCCCTGGTTGTTGGCGATCACGGCATTGGCCGCGTTCAGGATGGTCGAGGTGGAACGGTAGTTCTGCTCCAGCCGCACGACCTGCGTGGCCGGGAAATCCTTGCTGAACTGCTGGATATTTTCGATGCGGGCACCGCGCCAGCCGTAGATCGACTGGTCGTCATCGCCCACCGCCGCCACGCGAATGCGATCGCCCGCCAGCACCCGCAGCCAGGCGTACTGCACCGCGTTGGTGTCCTGGAACTCATCCACCAGCATGTAGCGGAAGCGCTGCTGGTAGTGCTCGAGAATGGCCGGCTGGTTGAGCCACAGCTCGTGCGCTCGCAGCAGCAGCTCGGCGAAATCGACCACGCCCTGCCGGGCGCACGCCTCCTCGTAGGCGCGATAGACCCGCAACATAGTCTGGCTGTAGAGATCACGCGCATGCGGCTCCAGATGAGCGGGTCGCAGTCCCTCATCCTTCTGCGCATTGATGTAGTACTGCGACTGCTTCGGCGGCCAGCGGCTCTCGTCCAGCTCCATCTCCCGATGCACGCGCTTGACGATGCGCAGCTGGTCATCGCTGTCGAGGATCTGGAAGTTCTCGGGCAGATTGGCCTCGCGCCAGTGCGCCTTCAGCAGGCGGTGCGCCAGCCCGTGGAAGGTGCCCACCCACATGCCGCGCAGATCCTGGCCCAGCAGCGCGTCGATCCGCTCCCGCATCTCGCGCGCCGCCTTGTTGGTAAAGGTCACCGCGAGGATGCTGTAGGGAGAGAACCCTTCGGCCTGAATCAGCCAGGCGATGCGATGCACCAGCACCCGGGTCTTGCCGCTGCCGGCACCCGCCAGCACCAGCATATTGCCAACCGGAGCCGCCACAGCATCGCGCTGGGCCGCATTGAGATCATTGAGAATGTGGGAGACGTCCATGGCGCGGCATTCTATCAGAGTGACTCTGGCGCTCTGCCGGGAAGTGGCGTCACGCTCAAGGGAGGCCCTGGGCTACAATCGCCCACAGGGGAACAGCGCCAAGGAGCTCGCATGCAACCCATCTCGGTCATCCAGATGATCAGCCGTGCCCACGATCAACTCAGGAAATCCGAGCGCAAGGTCGCCGACTACGTGCTGGCCCATCCGGAAGAGGTCATCCACATGCGGATCGTCGACCTGGCCCAGGAAGCCAGAGTCAGCGAGCCCACCGTGGTGCGCTTCTGCCGGGCCATTGGCGCCAACAGCTTCCAGGCCTTCAAGGTCGGACTGGCGCAATATGTGGCCCATCACCCGGCAGCTGAAGTCCGGCCCATTGCCGAAGCGCCGCCCAATATCACCCTGCACGGCGATATCTCCCTGCTGCAGCAGCTCAGCGAATCGCTGGACGAACAGCTGGTCACTACCATTGCTGGGCATATTGTTCGCGCCCGGCGCATCATCGTGGCCGGCGGCAGCAGTGCAACGCTGGATGCACAACGCGTACTGCTCGATGCCGGCTTGCCCGCCGTCACCTTCGCCGATCTGGCCCAGCTGCGTCTGGAAGCGCCTCGCCTGACCGCCCTCGACATCCTGCTGGTCATAGAAGAGCCGCAGCTGACGCCCGAATTCACCGACATCGCCACCCTCGCTAGGGAAACCGGCGCCCGGGTCATCGTGGTCGGACGCGCGCAGACCCCGCTCGCAGAGGCAGCCGACGACCTGATCCCGCTGGCAGCGCTCGCGTCGGACGAGCTCAGCTTCACCGCGCTCCGCCTGCAGCAGACGGCAGTCATCGGTCTGCTGGGCGCCAGTCTGGGCAAGCACATTCAGTCTGCGATCTGAGCGCCCGCTCAGAAGAGCACCAGCACTGGCGTGAGCCGAGAGCGGGACGGCATGGTCCAAACAGGTGTTTATGGAGGAACCGAAATGTTCAACCAGACACCGCTCAGCGCCCTGCCCGGTCAGCGCGGCCGCCTCGAACCAGGCCCCCCGCCGTTCAGCGAAATTGAAGGCGGTCCGCACCACCCAGGCGCTGCCACAACACCCGGCGCCGGACCCGATCCGACTCCGGATCCCACCACACCGCCACCGCACGAAGACCAGCCCCGGCCACCCGGCGCGGCCAATGTGCCAGGAGCAGGTCCGAATCCTGACGGGAATCAATGAAGTTTCAAAGAAAGGGCGCCCGCGAGGGCGCCTTTTTGCGTTCTGCGAGGAAATAGGCTATTCAATGCTTGCTGAGTGCAAGGCTCCGTCTTTGTGGCGTCTGCATGGCATGCGAAAAGATAACGCCCGCAACGGTCTGATTTTTCCCGCGCGGATCGAATAGCGATCCCCTAATGGGGCGAATAACAAAATATGCAAAGGAATAGCGCACCTATGTCTGCTCGGGCGCTCACCGACACTTGCGGATCTGCCTGCATATCTCGCGGCTTCGTTCAACGAAGCGAAATTGCGTACTGCTGTCATCGAGGGCTTTCCCCGCGTAGATCCATCTTTATCGCACAAGCCAGCGCCAGCCCGCACCCACGACTGTGACTTCACACGACACAGACCACGCTTGTTCAATTCAACTGCTGCAATATGCTGGACCCATTCTTCATAACTTCTGTACACCACTGAGTCGCGGCCGATACATTTCTTTAAATCAGCAAGTTGCACACAGGCAGGTGATGGTTCCGAACGAAAAAAGTGGCTGACCTTTTAATCATTATCATGAGGCCGCAGGCCTCATTAACAGACTGTTATGCGGCAAGGAGGCATTAGTGGCGAAGAAGAGAAATAGAACAATTGGATCGCTGGCGACAGAGCTCGTAGATAAGTCGAGGGAATCCGCTCTTTGCGCCATTCGCATATTCAATGATCCACATGTTTCGTTTAAGTCAGAAACGTTCATTGTTTTGATGATCATTGCATGGACATATCTTCTTCACGCCCACTATCGCAAGAAGGGTATCGAGTATCGTTACTACGAGAAGGCCGGCAAGAAGAAGAAATTCCATAAGACGAAGCATGGGGCATATAAGTACTGGGAACTTGAGCGCTGCCTGAATGACAAGGCATGCCCACTAGACAAAGAGGTTGTCACCAACCTGCGGTTCCTAATAGGTCTTCGTCACGAAATTGAGCATCAAATGACCCGGTCGCTTGATCACTACTTGAGCGGTAGGTATCAGGCATGTGCCGTTAATTACAATGAATATCTCAAGAAGCTCTTCGGAAAGAAGCGAGGCTTGGACCAGTTTCTGGCATATAGCATCCAATTCACGGAAATCTCAGATGAGCAATTACTTGGGCCAAGCCCGCAGGCAACCATTCCCGAGCGGTTGAGAGCCTATGTCGTCGAGTTCGATAACGCGCTGGATCACGACGAGTACAACAGCCCAAAGTTTTCATATAGGCTCCTGTTCAAGAAGAAACTGGTAAACCGCCCAGGCCAAGCAGACAGAGTGGTTGAGTTTATAGACCCTGAATCTGAACTCGCGAAAACCATTGATAGAGAGTATTGGGTCAAGAAAGAGGTTGAGCGTAAGAAATACCGAGCCAAGGATGTCGTCGCTGAGGTTCAGAAGGCGGGTTTCCCGAAATTCAGAGTTCAGCGGGAACACGTCGACTTCTGGCGTGCTGAAGACGCGAAGAACCCGGCAAAAGGCTTCGGAGTAGAGGTTGCGGGAACTTGGTTCTGGTATGAATCTTGGGTTAAGCGGTGCATAGAGCTTTGCGCCGCGGCCGGTGCCACGTATAGGTGAGTTGCCGCATAACCATTCGCTGCAGGCGCGACGGCCCTGGCGGCCCGCGGCCTGAGCTCAATCGTTAGGCGCCGGGAGAGGCATCTTGGTCAAGTTGGTGGATCTCAACGGCCAATGGGCCGCTGCAATCGGAAAGAGCTTCGTCGCTTTCGGCTCCATCGAACACCTGACAGTTATCTGCCTGCAGGAGATCCCAAAGGATCGGATTCAAAAGTCGGTGAGGTCTTTCAAGCTCGCGCAAAGAATCGACTTAGTACGGGAGCTTCTTGAGGCCCATCCTGGCCAAGTCTATGAAGATCTTTCCACCAAGCTTGCTCGGGCAAAAGAGCTGCTCGTTACGCGCAACCTCATCGCGCACAATCCGCTGGCTCTTGGCATTCTTCATTCGGATGGTGGCTTCACTCACAGAGAGGCAATCGTGTCCTTGCGTGATGGAACACGCCGGATTGAGCTTGCGGAGCTTCAAGCGTTCGCCGCGGAGTGTGAGCAACTCGCCTCCGAACTGCACGGTTCCGTCAAGGTAGTAGTCGATACTTTGCGCAGTGGCACGTCCGGTGCCTAACAATTCATTCAAGCCGAACCCGCTTCGCGGGTCGGCTTAATTCAGGCGTTAGGTGTTTTTCCAACTAAGGAGTAGAAATCGTAAGCTCCCCCTCCAGGTAGACAGGCGATAACCGGAACCTTCTGGCAAACTTAGCGCAGGAGGAACCCATGAAGAAATCCCGATTTAGTGAGACCCAGATCGTCGCCATTCTGAAAGAGACGGATGCTGGTTTGCCG
>JAJUJZ010000192.1 GCA_029265075.1 Gammaproteobacteria bacterium
CGGGTCGAGATGGCGGAAGTCATCGGTTTCGAGGATGCCGGCCGCGTGTATGACGATATCGAGTGCCTGATTCGCCATCTGCTGGGCCAGCTTGGTCACAGCTGCTTCATCTGTCACATCAATGCCGGCAATGGCGCGAACCCCGGTGAGGCCGGCCAGTTCGTCCGCTGCCGTTCTGCTTACCGCGATCACGCGGTCACCGCGGGCGTGAAACTGTTGCGTCAGCTCCAGGCCGATGCCGCGATTGGCGCCCGAGATCAACACTGCAGCCATGGTCGATTTTCCTGTCACAAGCGAGAGGTAGGTTCAGAGGTCAGGTAGTACGGGGTGTTCCGGACGGCATCGATCACGGCGGGTGCGGTATCATGTTGTGTTTCCGATTTCCCATATAGTTGTAATTGTCTACTGGAGGATTCATGCCGAGTCGTCTGAGCGGCAGCAGTTTTTATCATGCCCGGGAAGAGGTTAAGGCCAACCCGGAGAGCCTGTATGAAGGATCGTCCAGTTATGCGATCTCCTTCACAGACCAGGCATTTTTGCTGCGGCCAGAGCTGCGCCCGGTGCGGTTGCAGCTGGAGCTGCTGAAGGCCGAGCTTATCCAGCAGGAGCTGGGCATCGAATCAACGCTGGTTGTCTATGGCAGCGCGCGGGCGTTGCCGGGCGAACAGGCAGAGCGCAATCTGGAAGAGGCATTGCGGCTGCGTGAGCAGAATCCGGATGATCCGGCCGTAGAGCGCGCCGTCCGGCGTGCGCAGCGGCAGCACGAGCTGAGCCGCTATTACGAGGATTGCCGGCGGTTTGGTCAGTGCGTCACGGACCACAATCTGGCCCACCCCGACCGGGCGATGACCATCGTTACCGGCGGCGGGCCCGGACTGATGGAAGCCGCCAACCGCGGCGCCGCGGAGCGTGGCGGGCGCAGTATCGGCATGAATATTACGCTGCCGATGGAGCAGCAGCCCAACCCTTACATCACGCCCGAGCTCTGTTTCCAGTTCCACTATTTTGCGATTCGCAAGATGCATCTGCTGATGCGCGCCCGCGCCATGGTGGTGTTCCCCGGCGGCTTTGGCACGCTGGATGAGCTGTTCGAAGCGCTGACGCTGGTTCAGACCGGCAAGGCCAAGCGCATCCCGATCCTGCTGTACGGTTCCGAGTACTGGAAGCGGCTGGTTGACTGGGAGTATCTGGTCGATATGGGGGTGATCAGCGAGGAAGATCTCGACCTCATGGATTTCGTCGACTGTCCGGAGATGGCGTGGGAGCGAATCTGCGCCTTTTACCGTCTGCCCAAGGGCAAGAAACCAGCGCCGGGAGCAACCGTCGTCTGACCGTGGGGCGAGGAGGTCCGGGGCCCGGCCACTATGCCCGGCGCGCCTGGACCAGTAGAATAGTCGCCCGTTTCGACCTCCTTTCTAGTTAGTCCCGACCCCCGGCCGGGCCCGGAGAAGTTCATGTCTGCAATCAAAAAAGTGGTTCTCGCCTATTCAGGCGGCCTCGATACATCGGTGATCGTGCGCTGGCTGCAGGATACCTATGGCTGTGAGGTGGTCACTTTCACCGCCGATATCGGCCAGGGCGAGGAAGTGGAGCCGGCGCGCGCCAAGGCGGAAGCGCTGGGCGTCAAACAAATTTACATCGAAGATCTGCGGGAAGAGTTCGTACGCGACTTCGTCTTCCCGATGTTCCGCGCCAATACCATCTACGAAGGCGAGTACCTGCTGGGTACCTCCATCGCTCGCCCGCTGATCGCCAAGCGGCTGGTCGAAATCGCCAATGAGACCGGGGCGGATGCCGTATCGCACGGCGCCACTGGCAAGGGTAACGACCAGGTCCGTTTTGAGCTTGGCGCCTATGCGCTGAAGCCCGGCATCAAGGTGATCGCCCCCTGGCGTGAGTGGGACCTCAACTCGCGCGAGAAGCTGATGGCCTACTGCGAACAGCACAACATCCCGGTCGACTTTGCCAGGAACAAGAAGAAGTCGCCCTACTCAATGGACGCCAACCTGCTGCACATCTCCTACGAAGGCGGCGTGCTGGAGGATCCGTGGACCGAGTGCGAAGAGAGCATGTGGCGCTGGTCGGTTGCGCCGGAGGCAGCACCCGACAAGCCGACCTACATCGAACTGACCTTCCGCCAGGGTGACGTCGTCGCCATCGACGGCGAAGAGATGAGCCCGGCCACCGTGCTCGCCACGCTCAACAAGATCGGCGGTGACAACGGCATTGGCCGTCTCGACCTGGTCGAGAACCGTTATGTCGGCATGAAGTCACGCGGCTGCTATGAGACGCCCGGCGGCACCATCCTGCTGCGGGCGCACCGTGCGATCGAATCGATCACCCTCGACCGCGAAGTGGCGCACCTGAAAGACGAGCTGATGCCGAAGTACGCCAGCCTGATCTACAACGGCTACTGGTGGAG
>JAJUJZ010000107.1 GCA_029265075.1 Gammaproteobacteria bacterium
GGCGACATCTACGACCCGACGACGGGACGCGTCGATGGCCCGACCTGGAACGCTGTCATGGTGGAAACGCTTTCGGCACTGGCCCAGCGCGGTGATGTGGATGCGGTGATCTTCACCGACGTCATCGAGCATGAGGTGGCACACAATATCGGTCTCGAACATCTCGCCCAGTGGTGGGGTGTCAGCCGTAAGCCGCATGTGGCACGCCAGAACACGCAGATCAGCACCGATTTCAACTGGAATCAGCCGGTACGCGCCGCGTCACTGGTGATTACCATTTACCTGCCGGACCTGACCGGCGTGTTCGCCAGCCGCGGTGGCCTCGACACCATTCAGTCGCTCGATGGGCGCACCGGCTCCGGCCGCTGGGTGCGTCGAAAAAACATGCTCGAAAGCGAAAAGGAGCTGATGGAGGGGATCCGGCTCGCCTTCCACCCCTTTATCCCCATGCAGGATTATCCTGGCCGCCGCTGAGCGGCCGCCCGCTACTCGCCGCCTCGCATCACCTGCACGATAGCCTGATGCGAGGCGATCTCCGCTGATCAGCCCAATGGCATTACTGACCCTGCCGCCCTTGTCACACGGTTAAAGCCCCATGGCCGCGTAAATGAGGGCGCCCGGGTAAGGTCGCTTCTACACGCGGCAGCGTTTGATATGGAACTCGTTATGCGTCGTAAACTAACGGCCAGTGCCGTCTTTTTCTCTGCTCTGTTTACACTGTCGGTACCGGTCGCGGCCCAGCCGCCGGCTCCCGGCGCCAGCGAAGTGGTCGAGGTAACTGCCACCCGTCTCTCCCGCGAACTCTACGAGATGCCGGCCGCGGTGTCGGTTATCAGTGCGCAGGATGAGCTGCGCAGTCAGCAAGCACTGCAGCTCGATGAAGCGCTGCGGCTGGTGCCCGGCCTCTACTTCCAGAATCGCTACAACTTTGCCCAGAACCTGCGCATTTCCGCGCGCGGCTTCGGCGCTCGCGCCCCCTTCGGCGTGCGCGGCCTGCATCTGCAGATGGACGGTATTCCCTTCACCCTGCCCGACGGACAGTCGCAGGTAGACGCCATCGACCTCGATGCCGTCGAGCGTCTGCAGGTGATTCGCGGTCCGGCTGCGGTGCAGTACGGCAACGGTGCCGGCGGCGTCATCGATATCACCAGCGCCAGTGGCGAGACCCTGGCGGGCTTTGCGGCCAACCTCGATGTCGGCAGTCACGATTTCTACAAGGTTTCTGCCCGCGCCGGCGGCGCCAATGAACACGGCTCTGCCCATGTGAGCCTCATGCGGCTCAGCTATCGGGGCTATCGCGACCAGAGCGAAGTGGACAAACGACTGCTGCATGCGAAATTCCGCTGGGATGCCGATGCTGCGCGCTCGCTGACGCTGGTCGCGTCACTGCTCGATCTGCCGACTGGCCAGGATCCGGGCGGTCTCACCCTCGCACAGGTAGCGGCCGGCCGGCGGCACGCTACGCCGATGGCGGTGCAGCTTAATGCCGGGCAGCAGGTCGAACAGCAGACAGCCGGCCTGATCTGGCGCGACGAAACGGTACCGCACGGCCACTGGTCCGCAACGGCATTCGCCAGCCGGCGCGACTTTTTCCAGCAGCTACCGTTTCCCGGCAACAGCCAGATCGAGTATGACCGCTGGTTTTACGGTGCTGGCATCGAGCTGGCGCAGGATCTGACTGCGGTCGGAATCCCGCTGCGCTACAGCGCCGGCGTCGACGTCCATCGCCAGGAAGATGATCGCCAGCGCTATCTGGTGTCAGCGCAGAACGTCGTCACCGGCCAGAGCGCCGATGAGATGCAGAAGGCGACCTCGAGCGGCGCCTTCATGCAGAGTGACTGGCTGATGACCGAGCGGCTGACCCTCTCCGGCGGCGCACGCTACGACTGGTTGCGCATGGCCATCGACGACCGGCTCGGTGCCAGCGACGTCGGCTCAGGGCAGCGCCGCTTCGAGGAGTTCAATGGCGTTCTCGGCTTCAGTTTCCGCTGGCATGAGACCCACCAGTTATACGGCAACATTTCGACGGCTTACGAATCACCCACGTTTACCGAGTTCGCCAATCCCTGGGGTGCAGGCTTCAATCCCGATCTGGAAGCACAACAGGCGATGAGCCGCGAGCTCGGCATGCGGGGCCAGTGGCGCAATCTCAATTACGATGTGGCGCTGTTTTCGACCCGGGTCAAGGATGAAATCGTCCCCTTTGAGATCGCGGGCCGTACCTTTTATGAAAACGCCGGACGGACCGATCGCGATGGTGTCGAAATCGGCCTCATGTGGCAACCTGACTCCCGCTGGCAGCTGCGCAGCGCAGTGACGCTGGCAGCGTATGAGTTCCGCGACTTCGGCACGGTTGGCGGTGAGCGGGTGGATGGCAACCGGATGCCCGGCCTGCCCCGCCAGCAGTGGGTCAGTCAGGTGCGCTGGCAGCATGGCCGCTGGCAGCTTGAGCTGGATGGTCTCTACACCGGAGCGTACTACGCCGAAAACAGCAATGACACCCGGATCGACGCGGTGTGGCTGGTGGATGCGCGGGCAACCGTGCAACTGACTAAAGAGCTGGCCCTGCACGCGGGCGTCCGCAACCTTACCGGTCGTGACTACTTCGGTAACGTCCGGATCAATGCCAACTCGGACCGGCCGCTCGCCAGCCGCGGCTACTTCGAGCCGGGACCGGACCGCACGTTCTGGCTCGGCCTGCGGATGCAGTTCGGTCAGTAACCGTGGCGGACGGGTATGCGGCGCGCTCCCGCCCGACCTTGCCACACAACGCCGCATGCCCCTATGGTAGGCGCCTTTCACACCCTGCCACGGCTACGGAATGACGAAAATAAGCTATCCGGTGATGCTGCTGATGCTCGCGATGTTCGTCGCGCTCGGCCCGCTCGCCACCGCCATGTATCTGCCGGCCTTCCCCGCCATGGCAAACGCCTTTCAGGTCGGTGCCGGCGAAATCCAGCTGACCCTGACGGCCTACATGGTGGGCCTCTCGATTGCTCAGCTGGTCTGCGGCCCGGTCGCCGACCGCTGGGGCAGACGCCCGGTGCTGCTGGCTGGCCTGCTGCTGTTTGCGCTGGCGAGTCTGCTCTGCACACTGGCCAGCAGTATTCCCTTGCTGATTGCCGGGCGTTTTCTGCAGGCGGTGGGTGCTGCCGCCGGCATGGTGCTGGCCCGCGCGATCATCCGCGACACCATGGCTCCGGTCGACGCCACGCGCGCGCTCGCGCATATGGGCAGTACGGTCGCCATCGCACCGGCCGTTGGTCCCATCATTGGTGGACTGCTGGCCGTTCACGCCGGCTGGTGGTCGATTTTTCTGCTGCTGGCCATATGTGGTGTAGTGTCGTCGGCAGTGGCCGCCGTCTGGATTCCGGAAACACTGCGTCACGAAGATCGGCAGGCACTGGATGCCCGCACTATCATTGGCAATTACCGCCTGCTGCTCAGCCATCGCGTCTTCCTGGGCTTCACGCTGGCAGCCTCGCTGATCTACTGCGCCCATTACGCCTTCCTGTCCAACGTCTCCTTTGTACTGATCGACCTGTTCAAGGTACCCACGCAGGACTTCGGCTGGTATTACCTGCTGGTTCTGATCGCCTTTATCAGCGGTAATCTGCTGGGCGCACGACTGACTCGCTGGGTTGCGCTGCACAAGCTGATCGTGACCGGCGGTTCGCTGCTGGCAGGGGGCGGCTTGCTGATGGTGATCCTGGTTCTCGCGGGCTTCGCGCGCCCGGCCGCGATCATCGGGCCAGAGCTTGTGATCTCGATGGGCGCAGGTCTGATGATGCCCGCCTGTGTGGCCAGTGCTCTGACGCCGTTTGGCCGGCTGGCCGGGACTGCGTCTGCCATGATGGGCTTTCTGCAGATGAGCATGGCAGCACTCACCAGCGCCGTAGTGGGCTACCTCTATGATGGCACCGCGCGCCCCATGGCGTTCGCCATCGCAGCCAGCGGTATCGGCGCACTGCTCTCCTACCTGCTGGTGATCGGGCGGGCACAGGATGTCACGCCGAAAACAAAACAGTGACCATCCCACGTTCAGCCGCGACCATTCTGAAAACCGATAGCTGCTAGTCAGCAGAACAATTTCCTTTATGTAGCCATCGCGGTTACGGTATTTCGGCTACGCAGCGATGCTGCGCATCTTTCTTTTCATTCAGGAGCAGCCATCACCATGACCACGCTGTTTCACAAGTGCGGACCTGCCTGCGCGCCACACGAGTCACATCATGCCAGTGGCGCCGGTACGGGGCGCAAACGCCCTTTTACCATCGATTTCCACTGCCACGCTTTCGTCCCCGAAGTCGAAGCGCTGGTGAAAGATTACCCTCAGAAAAAAGCGGAGCCGGAACTGGCGTTGCGCATGCTGGGCCAGGCATCCGTCGACTATAACAATCAGACCATGCTTCCCGCCGCTGGCCCTAAACTCGTGAATCTCGAGACCCGGCTGGCAGAGATGGATGCCATGGGCGTGGATCTGCAGGTGGTGAGCCCCACCTCCACCCAGCACTACTACTGGGCAGAGCCTGAGCTGGCGCGAGAGGTGGTCAGACTACAGAACGAGCGCATTGCCGAGATCTGTGCTGCCCACCCCGACCGTCTGCAGGGTCTGGGCAACGTAGCGCTGCAGCATGCGGACCTCTCAGTCGAGCAGCTGATCGAAGCACACCGGCTTGGTCTCAAGGGCGTGGAAGTATCAACCAGCGTTAACGGCAAGGAGCTGAGTGATCCGGCTTTCGCCAGGTTCTGGGCCAAGGCGGAAGAGCTGGGCAGTATTGTTTTCATCCATCCTTTCGGCACGTCACTGGGAGAGCGCGTCAACCAATTCTATCTGCAGAACATCATCGGCCAGCCGATCGAGACCACCATCGCTCTCTCCTACCTGATCTTCAGCGGCACCCTCGACCGCCATCCCGGCATCCGGATTGTCGCTGCGCATGGCGGCGGTTACCTGCCACACTATATCGGACGTTCCGATCACGGCTGGCAGGCACGCGCCGATGCCCGCACCTGTCAGCACCCGCCGAGCGAATACCTCAAGCGGATCTGGTTCGACTCGCTCGTTTACGAGCCGGAGTCGGTGCGTCACCTGATCAATGTCGCAGGCGTGAGCCAGGTCGTACTTGGTACGGACTGGCCATTCGATATGGGCCACTATGACGTGCATGAACTGATCAATGCGATCCCGGGCCTGTCGGACAGCGATCGCGCCGCCATCCTCGGTGGCAATGCGGCCGGGCTGCTCGGTCTCGATATCGCCGCGCTCCTGTCCGGGCACTGAGCTCCGGACTGTGCAGCCCAGCGCGGCTTTCATGTGATTAGAATTTTGGGAAGTTACGTAATGGCAGAGAAACAATTTGCTCTGGGAACTTTCAGTGTCGCCGGGTCGGCGCCGTTCGCGGGGCTGGTCGTCGATAATCAGGTCATTGCGCTGACTGCGCTGCAACCGCTTTGTCGTGCACTCGGCGCACCACTGACGAACACCTCGTCCACCCTGGCGTTGCTGGAAGACTGGGAGTGCAACTTCGCCAGTCTGCAGCGAGCCATCGCCGCCATTGTCGCCGGCGAGCAAGGCACCGACGCGTTGCAGGCCCAGTTTTCTCCAATCGCTCACCTCAAAACTCACGCCCCTGTTACCCCGCGTCAGGTGCTCTGCAGCGGCGCCAATTATTTCAAGCACGTCGTGGATCTGATTGTCGATCAGGGCGCTGGCGCCACACCTGAGACCGAGGGCCTGAATGCCGAGGAGCTGCGTGCAGCGGCAGAGCGACTGATGACCGAGCGCGCCACGAATGGTACGCCCTACGCATTTATCAAAGCTGTCTCGGCCGTCACCGGTCCGTTCGATACCATCGAGCTGCCCTACGACGCCAGCCAGCCTGACTGGGAACTGGAACTGGCAGTGGTCATTGGCCGGCGCGCACGACGAGTGTCGCGTGCCGACGCGATGAATTATGTCGCTGGCTATACCATTGCCAACGACCTGTCGAACCGTGACCTGCTGTATCGACCGGATGTGAAAGGTCTCGGTACCGACTGGGTCTCCTGCAAATCGGCACCGGGTTATCTGCCGCTCGGTCCTTATATTGTCCCGGCGGCATTCGTGCCAAATCCGCACGATCTGCAGCTGACGCTCAAGCTGAATGGACAGGTGATGCAAGACGAAAGCAGCGCTGACATGATTTTCGATATCGCACGACAAATCGAATACATCTCGAGCCGCATCGAACTGCTGCCCGGCGACATCATCTGCACCGGCTCGCCCTCGGGCAATGGCACTCACTACAACCGTTTCCTGCGCGACGGCGACGTGATCGAGAGCACGATCAGCGGACTGGGTATGCAGCGCAACCGCTTTATTGCCGAGAAGCAACCAGAGGCTGGGCAGTAACCAGCACCGGGTGCGCAAGCTAACCCTGACGGTCGGCTTGCGCAGTCGTTGCTGCCAGATGGCGAGCGGCCAGGTAAGCAAAAACGATTGCGGGGCCAAGATTGGCGCCACCAGCTGGATATTTTCCACCGAATACGCTGGCAGCGTCCGCGCCCACCGCATACAGACCAGCAATCGGCCGATCCTGCTGATCCAGCACTGCCGCACCAGAGCCGATGCGGATACCCATAAAACTGCCGATATCGCTCGGTCTGACGCGTACGGCATAAAACGGTGGCGTCGCCAGCGGTGCCAGACAGGGATTGGTCGATTCCACCCGCCCGGTGCCGCCGTGACGGTAGCGTTGATAGGCATCCGAGCCGCGGCCGTAATCAGCATCCACCCCGGTTTCAACAAAACCGTTGAAGCGCTGCACGCTCGCCTCGAGCTCAGCCCCATCGACGCCGAGCTTGGCAGCGAGCGCTGCTACGGTCGGCGCAGTCACCAGATAGCCGGTGCGGATATGCCGCCGCAATGGCAGCGGTCCCGGTGGCACCACCCCCATCCCCTCGCGCCGCAATGTTTTGCGGTCGCAGATCAGATACACCTCGGGCGTAGCTTCTTCGGCGATCGCCGCGATGATGGTCGGGGTCACCTCCTGATAGGAGAGGGATTCGTTGACGAAGCGCTTTCCGCGCCGATTCACCAGTATGAATCCCGCCTTGTGAAAATCGACAAAGTGCGGGAACAGCACGCTGCTGCCGTCGCGTTGCGGCACCTCGGACGCAGGCACCCACGCGGCCGGATGCGCCAGATGCGTATCCAGCCTGCCACCCAGCGCACGCACCAGACCCAGACTCTCCCCCGCATTGGTGTCCGGCACCAGTGAACGGTGCGCCTTCCCCGTCGCAACGTGCGGATAGAGCCGCGCCTTCAGCGCCTCATTCCACGGGAAACCGCCACAGGCCACGACCACGCCGTACCGCGCATCGACGCGAAAGCGCCTGGTTTTCCTGGCAGAGCCGCTTCGTCCTTCGACGAACGCCCCGGCGACGCGGCCATTCTCGCTGATCAACTCAACGAGCCGCGTGTTCAGCACGATCGGGATGTCGGAATCGAGGGCGCTCCGGAACAGGCGCGCGGCAAGCGCATTGCCGTTGGCCAGCCGCGTCGCCCTGCCCCACACGGCCAGATCGAATCCGTGCCGGAGCGCTCGTCTCGCAACGCGCGCGAACGAGCGAAACGATCGGTGCCACGTCTGGAAGAACGGCACATCCTCGCGCGGAATCATCATCCCGTGCAGTACGGTGAGGGTCGCCAGAGGTCGCCGCAGATATTTGAACTGTGCGCCCAGCCGACGTCCGTCGTAGGGCGCCGTATCGAGCGACCGCCCGCCCATTGTCGAGCCGGGACATTGGGGGTAGTAGTCGGGTACATCCGTCGCTACCCGGAACCGAACCTCGCTGCTGGCCTCGAGGAAGTCGAGCGCCGCCGGCGCGTTATCAAGAAACGCATCGACCAGCTCAGGCCGGAAAAACTCGCCGAGGTGAGCCGCCAGATACGCGCGTGCCTGCGCCTTGTTATCCTCAATGCCGGCCCGTACCGAATGGCTTGAACAAGGAACCCAGGCGCCACCGCCCGATATCGCGGTGGATCCGCCCACTACCGAAGACTTCTCGATTATCACCACACGCAGACCGAGAGCCGCCGCCATCACCGCAGTGGCCAGTCCACCCCCGCCGGCTCCTGCAACCAGCACGTCGCAGGTAATGTCCTCGTCCAGGGACGCCAGCGGCGTCGTCTTCGTATCCATCGAAACGGTTCCTTCAACTTTCCTTCATCGAGCCGGATTTCTCACGCCTCGTTCAGCTGGGTGAAAGCGCGCTTGCCCGGCACGTGGTTATGGATCAGCAACACGGAGAGCAGCGAGATCACGATGCCGGCCGCGATCAGTCCGA
>JAJUJZ010000184.1 GCA_029265075.1 Gammaproteobacteria bacterium
ATGGTGATGATGGTGCCCTGGCCGGTTACACCATTGATGCCATCATGCAGCTGGTTGAGCGTCGGGGTTTTATAGCCACGGCTGACGCCGCCTTTGAAGGTCCAGTGCTGGGTGGCGTTCCACACCAGATAAGCACGGGGGCTGACATGGCCGCCAAACGCGTCGTGATCTTCATAACGCGCGCCGATGGTGAGTGCGAGCTGATCGAGAAGACGCCATTCATCCTCTACAAACAGAGCCCACGAAGTCTGCTGGAACGTCTCGGCGGCAACCCCGTCCGTCATTTCCGCGTCCCAGTACTGTCCACCCACCGACAGCAGATGGTTGTCACCGAGTTCGGTCACCAGCTGGGTATCGAAGACCAGATCTTCGGACTCCAGTTCGCGATCGGCACCGATGATGATGGATGGGTAGCCGACATAGGCAGCACCGGGCGGCGTGCCGGGAATGGTGCGACCGATGGTTTCCGTGGTGGTATGCGTGAGGCTGCTGTCGACGGTCCCAAAGTTGTAGCGGCCGGTGTGGGTCAGCGCGACCTGATCGCGTTCGAACCGCTGCTCATCGCTATAGCCGTTGACGGTCAGCGGGTCGGGACGACAGTTGCGATCACGGCCGTCCAGTGTGCCGAGCTGACACTCATCGTTGTTGTAGACCTGACGGTAGCGGTCCAGCTCCAGCGTGAAATCGTGCTGTTCATTCGGCGTCCAGGAGAGTTTTGCGCCCAGATTGTAGTTGCGACCCTCGACGGGCGAAGCACCGCGCTTGCTCACTTCGCTGTCGTCATCGAACATCAGGTCGGAGGCTTCGCGATCATACAGGCTGCCTTCCACAGCGAGACCAAGCACCCCGTCGATCAGCGGACCACTCGAGTAGAAGCTGGTTTTGGTCGCTTCGCCATAATCGCGGTTTTCCTGGAATGTATGGTCCAGCGAGATGGCTGTGCTCCAGGACTCTGCGACCTTCTTGGTGATGATGTTGATGACGCCGCCCATGGCTTCGGAGCCGTAGAGCGTAGACATGGGGCCCCGGATCACCTCGATCCGCTCAATGGCAGACATCGGTGGAATAAAGCTGGTGGTCGCGTCATTGAAACCGTTCGGTGCGATATTGCCGGCCGGGTTCTGGCGTCTGCCATCGATCAGGATAAGCGTATATTCGCTCGGCAGGCCGCGCACGCTGATGCTCAGGCCGCCGGTCTTGCCCGTACTCTGCCTTGCATCGATACCTTCGACATCTTCGAGCGCCCGCGCCAGATCCGTGTAGCGTTTTTGCTGCAAGGTTTCCTCGGTGATCACGCTGATGCTGGCGGGTGCTTCGGTGATCTTCTGCTCGAAGCCAGCGGCACTGGTGACCTTGATCGGGCCCAGCTCCACCAGATCGGCGTCCGACTGAGCGGCGGCGCCGCCGGCCATGACGGTCAGCAGCATGGCTGCCGGAATTTTGCGCATCGGAAAGCGTTTGGAACGAGCGGCGCTAAGGCGTCCGTGGTACATGAGTTGCTCCATGGTGTGTTGTACAGGTTGATCAGCGATGACGTAGCGAGAATTCAATCGGCAAGACAATGGCGAGCTGGGTGCGGCCCAGCTCGGCTGGGATGGCTGGCAGCGGTGATGCGCGCTCCACCATGGCAATGACTTCCTTGTCCAGGGCGCGATAGCCGGAACTGGCTTCGATGTCGCGCTCGAGGACCTGTCCCTGCGCGTCGATCACGAAGCGAACTTTGACCACCCCTTCCTGGCGCGCTTTGCGAGCGGCATAGGGATAGCGTTTGTGACGATTGAGTGCTGCGGCGAGCTGTCCGTAATAGCTCTGGCGGGCGCTGCCGGACCCACTGCCACCGCCTGCACCGCCCCCGCGGCGGGCGCCGGTTGCGCTCTCGCGCCGGTCACGATCCGCGCCTTCGATAGCAGCCAGCATGCTGGCGGGCGGCACAGCGGATGGCACCGCGATCTCGGCCAGCTCCGCCGTGCGGGTCGCTGGGACGATCGGCGGCTGGGGCGGCTGTGGTGTGGCAACCGGTTTCGGCGTCGGGGCAGGCTTCGGCTCGGGGAGAGGCTCGGGCTGCGGCAGGGGCTCGAGAGCCGGTGGCTCCGGCAGGGACAGCGGCTCCAGCTCAGCCGCAGCGCTGTCGCCGCCCCTGACCGGGCCCGCCAGCGTCAGCGAAATATCGATGCCCTGATTACCGGCGCTGAGCGGCTCGGCATGCCGGGCCGGCAGCAACGTGACGGCCGCCCCCACCTGCAGCGCAACCGCGCAGATGAAGGCCACACACCAGTGCCGGGCACGAATCTCCATCACGCGCTCGCCCCTGCCGTGAACAGCTTGACGTTGCTGGCGCCGGCCGCGCGCAGGGCATCCAGCACCTGATTCAGCTCGCGCATTGGCAGTTCGGCATCTGCTTTCAGCGACACCTGAACCTGCGCATTGCCAGCCGGACGTTGCAACAGTGGTCGCAGGGCGTCTGCCAGCTCGAGAACGGGCAGCTCGTTGCCCTCCAGTGCCACACGACCATCTGCTCCCACCAGAATCACAATGCTTTCGGCTGGCGCCGGGGTCGTGACCTGTGATGACGGCAAGTTGATGCGGAACGCGTCGGCCGGCAGGATCTGCCCGGCAACCATGAAGAACACCAGCATCAGGAAGACGACGTTGATCAAAGGGATCAGGTTGTCGTCGCCGCCACGGGCGCCGCTGTCAGGGGAGAGCTGCATGATTAATCCGCCCCGTTGGCCAGACTCAGACGTGCCGCACCCACCGCCTTCAG
>JAJUJZ010000015.1 GCA_029265075.1 Gammaproteobacteria bacterium
GAGTTCGAGTTCACCGTTGGCAACTGCGACCGCTCCATCGGGGCGCGGCTGTCGGGCGAAATCGCCCGTCGCTATGGTGACCTCGGCATGTCCAGCGCCCCCATTGTGCTGCGGCTGACGGGCACGGCGGGCCAGAGTTTCGGCGTCTGGAATGCCGGCGGCCTGCACATGTATCTGGAGGGCGACGCCAACGATTACGTCGGCAAGGGCATGGCCGGCGGCAAGCTGGTCATCTACCCGCCGCGCAGCAGCACCTTTGCATCGCAGGAGACGGCCATCGTCGGTAACACCTGCCTCTACGGTGCTACCGGCGGCAAGCTGTTCGCCGCAGGCCGGGCCGGAGAGCGGTTTGGCGTGCGCAACTCGGGCGCAATGGCAGTGGTCGAGGGCACGGGTGATCACTGCTGCGAATACATGACGGGTGGCACCGTGACGGTGCTCGGCGCTACCGGCGTCAACTTCGGTGCGGGTATGACGGGAGGGATTGCCTACGTGCTCGATCTCGATCGCCAGTTTGTCGACCGTTACAACAGCGAACTGGTGGAGATCTATCGCGTCACAGGCGAGCCGTTCGAAGCCTATCGCAACCACCTGCGCCGCATTGTCACCGAATACGTACAGGAGACCGGTTCGGCCTGGGGTCAGCAGATTCTGGAGAACTTCTCCGACTATATCGGCAGATTCTGGATGGTGAAGCCGAAGGCAGCCAATCTCGATTCGCTGCTCAAACTGACCAAGCAGAGCCCTGCATAGCCGTTGATCAGGTAACGTTTTTATGGCTGAACGTCAAAGCAACCACTTCCAGTTTCTCGATGTCGGTCGGGAGGATCCGGATAAAAAACGGATCGACGTCCGCCGCACGCAGTTTGTCGAAATTTACGAGGCCTACCGGCAGGAGCAGGTGGAGGAGCAGGCTGACCGCTGTCTCGCTTGCGGCAACCCGTACTGCGAATGGAAATGCCCAGTCCATAATTACATTCCGGACTGGCTGCAGCTGGTCAAGGAAGGCAATCTGTTTGCAGCCGCCGAGCTGGCGCATACCACTAACACGCTGCCTGAGGTGTGCGGCCGCGTCTGTCCGCAGGATCGGCTGTGTGAGGGCGCCTGTACCCTGAACGACGGGTTTGGCGCGGTCACCATCGGCGCCACGGAAAAATATATTGCTGATACGGCGCTGGCGCTTGGCTGGCGGCCTGATCTCTCGAAGCGGGTGTGGACCGATAAGCGGGTAGCCATCGTTGGTGCGGGTCCGGCCGGACTCGGCTGCGCCGATGTGCTGGTGCGCGCCGGGGTGAAGCCGGTGGTGTTCGATCGCTATCCGGAAATTGGCGGCCTGCTCACCTTTGGTATCCCCGAGTTCAAACTCGAAAAATCGGTGCTGCAGCGGCGCCGGCAGGTGTTCGAAGAAATGGGCATCGAGTTCCGCCTGAATACCAATGTCGGTACCGATGTCACCATGGAGCAGCTGCTTTCCGAGTATGACGCTGTGTTCCTCGGCATGGGCACTTATACGTTTATGAAAGGCGGTTTCCCCGGCGAGGATCTGCCAGGTGTTTATGACGCGCTGCCGTTCCTCATCGCGAACGTCAACCGCAACATGGGCTGGGAGCAGCGGCCGGAGGATTTCATCGACGTGCGCGACAAGCGGGTCGTGGTGCTCGGTGGTGGCGACACCGCGATGGATTGCAACCGCACCTCCATTCGCCAGGGAGCCGCCAGCGTTACCTGCGCCTACCGTCGCGACGAGGCGAATATGCCCGGCTCCCGCCGGGAGGTTACCAATGCCCGCGAGGAAGGCGTGGAGTTCCTGTTCAATCGCCAGCCAGTGGAAATCGTCGGCACCGACCGCGTCGAAGGGGTCAGAGTGGTGACCACGCAGCTGGGCGAACCGGATGCAAAAGGCCGTCGCCGGCCCCAGGTCGTTCCCGGTTCGGAAGAAGTATTGCCGGCCGATGTCGTGCTGGTTGCCTTCGGTTTTCGACCTAACCCGCCGGAGTGGCTGGCCGCTGCGGAAGTGGCCACCAATGAGTGGGGAGGGGTGGTTGCGCCCGAGCAGCAGCGCTATCGTTTCCAGACCACCAATCCCAAAGTGTTCGCCGGAGGTGATATGGTGCGCGGCTCGGACCTGGTGGTGACAGCCATCTGGGAAGGGCGCCAGGCGGCTGAGGGAATGCTCGATTTCCTCGGTGTCTGAACGGGTGTGATCCGCTCTTGGGGGCACGCCTGGCGTGCCCTTTTTGCTTCCGCCGTGCGCTGGTCCGCGCGGCAGCCACCGGGATTCAGCGCCACTCGACCGATCGGATCCGCACATGACTGAGTTGAAAAACGACCGTTTCCTTCGCGCCCTGCAACGTCAGCCGGTGGATGTCACCCCGGTCTGGATGATGCGGCAGGCGGGTCGTTACCTGCCCGAGTACCGCGCCACCCGCGCGCGTGCCGGCGACTTCATGGGGCTCTGCATGAACCCCGAACTGGCGTGCGAGGTCACGCTACAGCCGCTGGAGCGCTATCCGCTCGATGCGGCGATTCTGTTCTCCGACATTCTCACCATTCCCGATGCGATGGGACTGGGCCTCTATTTCGAGGAAGGGGAGGGGCCCCGTTTCCGCAAGCCGGTACGCACCGCTGCCGATATCGAGGCGCTGCCCATCCCTGACCCGGAAAAGGATCTCGGCTATGTCATGGAGGCGGTGAAAACCATCCGCCGCGAACTCAACGGCCGGGTGCCGCTGATCGGCTTTGCCGGCAGCCCCTGGACGCTGGCGACGTACATGATCGAGGGTGGCTCCTCCAAGGATTTCCGCCGCGCCAAAGCGCTGGCGTTCGACCAGCCGGAGCTGATGCATCTGCTGCTCGACAAACTGGCTCAGAGTGTCACCACCTATCTCAATGGCCAGATTCTGGCCGGAGCGCAGGCCATCCAGATTTTTGATACCTGGGGCGGTGCGCTGAGCCACGATGGTTATCGGGAGTTCTCCCTGGCTTACATGCAGCGGATCGTCTCCAGTCTGATTCGCGAGCATGAGGGACGGCCTGTGCCGGTGATTCTGTTCACCAAGAATGGCGCGCCCTGGCTGCCCGAGATTGCCGATAGTGGCGCCGATGCGGTTGGTCTCGACTGGACTGTCGATATCGGAACGGTACGAAAGCAGATCGGTGATCGCGTTGCGCTGCAGGGCAATATGGACCCGTCGGTGCTGTACGCGTCGCCGGCGCGGATTCGCGCTGAGGTGGAGGCAATTCTGGCGAGTTACGGCTCAGGCCCGGGTCATGTCTTCAATCTGGGACATGGCATCACGCCGCAGGTGGATCCGGCCAATGCCGGCGCCTTCATCGAGGCGGTGCATGAACTGTCGGCGCGCTATCACGCCGGCTGACCGCGCCTCAGATCGCGTCGTAATTCGCGGACGGCCGGTTCCTACTTTACTGACTGAGGTGGGAACTGGCCGATGATCTCGTTCACCGCTGCCTGCACCTGTTCCGTCACCGCATGGGGGTCCTCACTGCGCAGGGTGACATCGCGGGTGCCACGCCAGGCCAGTGAGTTGGTCTGCGGGTTGATGAAATCGATCACGATCTCCGCATGCTGGGTGACACTGGTGCCGCCGAGCGGGAAGCCCAGTGACACTCCCATGCCGACATTGCGGCCAAAACTGCCGAGGCCGACCGAGCCGCGGGCATTGGGTTCGCGCACCTGTGCGCTGCTGTTGACGAAATAGCGCACGATGAAGTCGGGGCTGGCGTTCTCTTCGCGAAAGCCCTTCGCGGCCAGCGCAGCGGCCACCGCTTCCTGCACCCGCTTTGCCAGCAGGGGGTTGAATTCCTCGCTTACCCCGCTGCGTTCCTGTTGCCAGCTATAGGCGCGCCAGCTGGAGAAGTCGGCGCCGGGATCGAAGTCTGTCACTACTCTGGTGGACTGGCACGCGGCCAGGGTGAGTACCGCGCCACAGAGAATCACCAGCCGTTGCCAGATGCTCATGAGCAAATCCTTCCGTTCGTTCTCGAAACAGGTCGCGGTCACAGCGACGTTTGGACCAGAGAATAACGCGAGTGATCCGGATCAGCTAAACAAACTCAGCTGATCTGCACGCCCCGGGCGGCGAAACTGTGTGCTGTCCAGCGGCTTATCCCGGTGATTGAAACCGAGCTGCCGTCTACAGCGGCGGAAGCGCTGACGCAGCAGGTCGGCAAAGACGCCGGTGCCGCGCATGCGGACGCCAAATTTGCTCTGGTTATTAAGACCATCGCGGGACTGGCGGATGATGCTCATGACATGGGCAGCTCGCTGCGGAAAATGATTGGCCAGCCAAGCTTCGAACAGCGGTGCCACCTCCAGTGGCAGGCGCACCAGCACGTAGCCTGCCCATTCCGCGCCCGCCTCGCGGGCGGCGGTGAGCATTGTCTCCAGCTCCCTGTCGTTAATCACCGGAATAATCGGTGCCGTCATGACGCCGACCGGCACGCCGGCGTCTGCCAGCGCGGCGATGGTGCGCAGCCGGGCGCGGCCGCTGGCGGTGCGGGGCTCCAGTCTGCGCTTCAGGTCGTCGTCGAGCGTGGTGAGGCTGATCCAGCATCGCACCAGCTGGTGGCGGGCGAGCTCCCTGAGGAGAGGCAGGTCGTCCAGGATGGCCTGGCTTTTGGTGATGATGTGCAGCGGATGACGGTGTTCAAGCAGCACCTCCAGCAGCTGGCGAGTGAGGCGGTAGCTGGCCTCGATCGGCTGGTAGGGGTCGGTATTGCCGCCGATGGTGATCGGTGCGCACTGATACGCCGGCCGCGCCAGCTCCTTGCGCAGACAGTCGGCGGCGTTGGTCTTAGCGATCAGTTTTGTTTCGAAATCGAGGCCGGGCGACCAGTCGAGATAAGCGTGCGTGGGGCGCGCGTAGCAGTAGATGCAGCCATGTTCGCAGCCGCGATAGGGGTTGAGCGACCGGTCGAAGGGAATATCCGGCGACCGGTTGTAGCTGATGATGGTGCGGGCGCGCTCGACATGCACTTCGGTCTGCGGAATGGCCGTCTCCGCATCGGCCGCTTCAGCAGGCTCGGCCTCGCTGCGTCGGGGCGCGTAGCGGTTGGCGATATTGAGGTCTGTGCCGCGGCCTTTGATCATCTGCAGGAGTAAGTTTGCTGTATGGGCATACAGTATCTGCCGGCGTCGGCGATTTGCCAAGCGCGGCCGGACGCAGATGTGGCACGCAGCAGATGACAGCCGCGCTGCCCGGCGGTAATCTCGTGCCTGATCAGTTCGTTACCGGTCAATGGGTGCGTCGTCGGGGTGAACTGTCAGAGGCGGCGAAAAGAGTGAGCGTCAAGGAGAGAGGAATGCGGCGGGTTATTACGCTTCTGTTCGGCATTGCGCTGAGCTACGCGCCGGTGACGGTGGTGGCTGCCGGTCAGTTCAGCGGCGTGTCCACCAAGGGTAACCTGTCGGTGTGGCGCATCAATCACGGCAATGGTGCGGTCTCACTCTGCAGTTTCGAGGGACACAAGGAGGAGCCGATCTGCTATCCATGGAGCGCCGGGGGGGATGCCGGCAGCTACGAGATCATCGGTGGCGATGACGTGCTGTCGACCTGGCGCATCAATGCCAGCACCGGTGCCGTCTCGCAGTGCGAATATTTTGAAGTGACGGAACCGCCGCTCTGTACGCCCTGGAGTGCCAACTGACGGCTACTGAGCGCCAGAAGGAGTTCGCTATGCGCAAGATTTTGCTGATCACCCTGGTTGCCGCCCTGCTGGCGGCGTGCGCGACATCGCCCACGGGGCGCCGCCAGCTGATGATGTTCCCCGAGAACGAGCTGAACCAGATGGGCATTGCTGCTTATGAAGAGATCAAGCAGAAGCAGCCGCTGAGCAAGGATGCGGCCGTTAATGGTTATGTGGCCTGCGTGGCTCAGGCCGTGCTCTCCCAGCTGCCGGGCGATGAGGGGCAGGGCTGGGAGATCAACGTCTTCCAGGACGATTCACCCAACGCTTTTGCGTTGCCGGGCAAGAAGATCGGCATCCACACCGGCATACTCAAGGCTGCGGTCAATCAGGATCAGCTGGCGGCGGTGATCGGCCATGAGATCGGGCACGTGCAGGCGCGTCACAGCGGCGAGCGGCTGTCGGTGCAGACCACCGCAGGCGCGGCCGGCGTGCTGGCAGCAATACTGGTGGGCAGCGACTCGCCGGAAAAGCAGCTGGCGATCGCGGCGCTGGGCGCGGGCGCGACCTATGGCATTATCCTGCCATTCAGCCGGACCCAGGAGTCGGAGTCTGACACCATTGGGCTGCGCCTGATGGCTCAGGCCGGCTTTGACCCGGAGGAGAGCGTTCGCCTGTGGCAGAACATGGCGTCGCTGAACGAGGGTGCGGCACCGCCGGAGTTTCTCTCCACTCACCCGGCCAGCGAAACCCGCATGCGTCGGCTGAGCGAGCAGATGGCCGATGTGATGCCGCTCTACGAGCAGGCGCGGGCGCGCGGCATTCGGCCAAACTGCAAGCGCTGAGCCCGCAGCTATGATCGGGCCGGGCCGTCAGTAGTCGGCCCGGTGATTCATCTCCAGCGCTGGCTGCGCAGTGCAGGGCCGGCCGATCTCTGTCGCTGGCACGCCGGCGACGAAGGTCTGCGGCGGGACATCCTTCAGCACCACGCTGCCCGCGCAGATTTGTGCACAATCGCCGATGCGGATATTGCCGAGAATCTTGGCGCCGGCACTGATCAGCACACCATTGCCCACTTTCGGGTGGCGGTCGCCGTCCTCTTTGCCGGTGCCGCCCAGCGTCACCGACTGCATGATCGAGACGTTGTCGCCGACCACGGCCGTTTCCCCAATCACCACGCCAGTGGCGTGATCCAGCAGGATGCCGCTGCCAAGCCGCGCGGCCGGATGGATGTCGACGCCGAACTCACCCGATACGCGGTTCTGGAAGAACAGCGCCAGCGACTGCCGGCCCTGGCGCCACAGCCAGTGGGCCACGCGGTGCGCCTGGAGCGCATGAAATCCCTTGAAATAAAGGAACGGTGCCGAATAGCTGTGGCAGGCCGGATCACGATCGAAGAAGGCCTGCAGATCGCGGCGCAGCGCCACGCCGATCGACGGGTCGTTGGCGAGCGCCTGCTCGATCACATCGCGAACCAGCAGCGCCGACGCCGTGGGACTGTCCAGCTTGTGCGCCAGATGGAAGCTGAGCGCGGATTCCAGCGTCGGGTGATTGAGGATGGTGGCATGCAGAAAGCTGGCGAGCACGGGTTCGCGCGCCGCCTCGGCGATGGTCTCGTCGCGGATGGTCTGCCACAGCGGGTCGAGACTGGCACCGCGTGCCTGATGCT
This sequence comes from Gammaproteobacteria bacterium, assembly GCA_029265075.1. Classification (GTDB taxonomy): domain Bacteria; phylum Pseudomonadota; class Gammaproteobacteria; order Pseudomonadales; family CAMLJR01; genus CAMLJR01. Next base: position 7,316 of record JAJUJZ010000015.1, read on the forward strand.
GGGGCTGGGTTGGCATGGTCAAGGCCTCCGGATCTGGCCTGCGAACAGGAACTGACAGATGACGATGTGGCGGGCACACCGAAGGAGGCGCAGTATAACGCTGCTGGCTGTCAGTCTGCTCGTGCGTCCTCCAGGGCGTCGGCATAAAGTGCCGCATCCAGCAGCAGCGGCAGGATGAGACGCTCGACACCGGCTTCCATCTGCTCGAGGTCCCGGCTTTCCGCCAGCGTAAGTAATTCGGCAGCAGCGGCGCGGCTGAGATTGCGCACCGGCGGCAGCAGTTCACCCTCGTCTACCGTCAGCAGCCGCTGCTGGAGCCACTCGGGGCGCTCCACGCTGAGCTGGCCGAATGCAATGCCGGCATAGTCGGCAATCAGATCGGTGGGGTCGAAGGCGGCGCGATGTTGCTGGTCCTCCAGCTCCTTATAAAGACCGACACGGCTGGCAAGCTGCTCGTCGCCATAACTGGCCATCAGCGCTGACAGCACGAAGTGCTGCGCCAGATCATGGCGGCGCTGCAGAGTGAAGCGCGGACGAATGCGCACCTCCGCGGCCAGCCGGTCGTCCCCGCCGATCAGTTCGAGCAGGCGTGGCGGCACGCTGTGCAGCGTCAGTGCCAGCAACATGGCGCGGCTTTCGACCACCGGCTCCGCACTGCCTTCCTGCATTAGCACGGCCAGGGGCTGCAGCGCCGCTGCCAGGGACAGGGTCTGGCCGTGACGCAGGCCGGGCAGTGTCTGCAGGGCAGCGACATAACGATGCGCCTGTTCCCGAACCGCGGGGCCGAACAGCAGGTCGCCCTGCTCCTCGATTACCTCCTGGCGCAGCGCCGCGGTCAGCGCAAATTCGGCGCGCAGTCCGTCATTGCTGATCTGTACATCCTGCAGTGATGCCAGCGCGCGTTCCGCCTGCTGCCATTCCGGTCGGGAACTGAGCAGACGACGTACCTCGGCAGCCACCAGCGGCACCACCACCTGTGGCAGCCGCACCTGGCCGATACGCAGCTCGTTCAGCCGCAGAAAGCGATCACCGTCTTCTGTCAGCCGAGTGCTCACATTGAGCCAGCGGTTTCCGGCTGGCGCCCGCGTGCTCAGATGCAGGAGCGCCTGATTCTCGGCCAGCTGAACGCGGGCACCGGCCGGCACCGGCCAGCGCGTCAGAGCCAGCGCGAGCAGTTCATCGAGGTCAGGCCCCGTGAGAGTGATGACACCGCTCTGGGCATCCAGCAGACGGGTCTGCTGACGCAGCAGCTCATGAGCGCTCTGCAGCTGTTCCCGGGTCGGTGCCCCGGTGGCCGGAGCCACCGTCGGTTCGGCTTCGAGCACCAGCGTCCAGAGAATGACCAGGCCGGCCACCAGACTCAGCAGTAAAAAGACAACAATGGAGACCAGCGTTCGCATCAACGACTTCCTGGCTCAGAACAGGCGGAGTGGCGGTTCCTGCAGTGCGGCGAATTGCTCGCGCAGCTCCAGGATATGGTCGGCCCAGTACCGCTCGGAGCCAAACCAGGGAAAACCGCCGGGAAAGGCAGGATCCTCCCAGCGCTGTGCCAGCCAGGCGGCAAAATGCAGTAGTCGCAGGGCGCGCAGCGGCTCGATCAGGTTGAGCTCGGCAAAGTCGAAATCGCGGAATTCGTTATAGCCTTCGAGCAGCTCGCTGAGCTGGACGGTCTGCTCCTGCGAAGCGCCGGAGAGCATCATCCAGAGATCCTGCATCGCCGGGATCATGCGGCTGTCGTCGAGGTCGACGAACCAGAACTGATCGTTGCGATTGAGGATGTTCCCCATGTGGCAGTCGCCGTGGCCGCGCAGATAACGCGGCGGTGTGGCGGCGAAGCGTTCCCGCACCAGCGCCAGAATATCCTCGGCCAGCGTGACATAAGCTGGGCGCAGGCTGGCCGGAATCGCATGCTCGGCCACCCACTGATAGCTGCGGGTGCCGAACGAATCGACGTCGAGCGTGGGGCGGAATTCGAAGGGGCGCAGTTCGCCGATACTGTGCATCCGCGCCAGCAGCCGTCCCAGGGAGAGCAGCGTATCCGGATCACCCAGCTCGGGCGCGTGGCCACCGTGCCGCGGGAACAGCGCAAAGCGAAACTGCTGGTAACGGAACAGCGTGCGGCCGTCAGCGTCGGCCAGCGGTGCTACGACGGGCAGTTCGGCGGCGACCAGCTCCTGCGAAAAGCTGTGCTCCTCAAGAATCTGCTCATCGCTCCAGCGCTGCGGACGGTAGAACTTGGCGATAAGTGGCGTCTCGCCCTCGATGCCAACCTGATAAACCCGGTTTTCATAACTGTTCAGAGCGAGGACACGCAGATCCGACAGGCGACCGGTGCTTTCGACAGCTTCCACGATCAGGTCGGGCGAAAGCTGGCTGAAAGGGTGCGGATCGGTCGTTGCTGTCGTCATGATCCTCTCCTCTGCCACGGCTGGCCTGGCGATCGGCCCGGGCGCGTGCGCCCACTCTAGTGCTACCTGAAGATGGCCGCAACCGGCGCTGTCGCTATAGTGGTGTACGGGTCACACACCAGAGCTGGACCGAGGCAGCGCCTGCTATCAGCAGCGCATCAGCCGCCGCTTCGGCGGTGGCGCCCGTGGTAGCGACATCATCGATCAGCGCCAGGTGACGGCCTGCCACCGCGCGCGGCACCGTGAACGCCTGTCGCAAATTCCGCGCTCGCGCGGCGGCATCGAGCTGCTGCTGCGGTGTGGTGTGACGCGACCGCCGCAACAGCCCATGCGCGACCGGCAGGCGCAAGCGTCGCCGCACCACATCGGCCAGCACTTCACTCTGATTGAAACCGCGCTGCCAGCGGCGGCGCCAGTGCAGCGGGATTGGGACCAGCGCCTCGACCATAGTCGCGGCCGGCTGCTCGCGCAGATGGTGAGCCAGCAGCTCACCCAGCAGATTGCCCGCGCTCAGGTTGCCGTGAAACTTAAGCGCGGCTACCAGCTCGGCGGCCGGCGACTGATAGCAGAGGGGGCTGAAGCAGTGCTGAAAGCGGGGTGGCCGCTGCAGACAGCCTCCGCAGGGCACGGCAGACGGTGCGGGCAGCGGCACACCGCAGCGCATGCAGGGATGGAGCAGCCAGGGCAGCTCATCGGCACAGCCATCGCAGAGGTCGAGCGGACCGGCGGCATGACCGCCACACAGCGCGCAATAGCAGGGCCAGGGCCGCCGCAGCCAGTTGTTAACCATGAGCATCCTTGCAGGTTGACAGCGCCATCCGTGACTTTAAGATGGCCGCTTGCGCACTTTACGAACCTTGACAGGACCTTGCCATGACCGCTTCCGCAGCTGCCGCTTCGACCTCATCAACTTCTGCTGAGGGCGATGGTCTGCGCCACGACTGGAGCCGCAAGGAAATCGAAGCGCTGTTCGCGCTGTCTTTCAACGACCTGTTGTTCCGCGCCCACTCGATTCACCGCCAGCACTTCGACCCCAATCAGGTGCAGGTGAGCACGCTGCTCTCCATCAAGACCGGCGCCTGCCCGGAAGACTGCAAGTACTGCCCGCAGAGCAACCGCTACGATACCGGCCTCGAAGCCGAGAAGCTGATGGAAGTCGAGAAGGTGCTGGAGCAGGCGCGCGCCGCCAGGGCGCAGGGCAGCACCCGCTTCTGCATGGGTGCAGCCTGGCGCTCGCCCAAGAAAAAGGACATGCCCTACGTCACCGCCATGGTACGCGGCGTGAAGGAGCTGGGCCTCGAGACCTGCATGACGCTCGGCATGCTGACCGAGCAGCAGGCGCAGGAGCTGGCTGATGCCGGGCTCGATTACTACAACCACAACCTCGACACCTCGCCGGAGTACTACGGCGAAATCATCACTACCCGCACCTATGGCGACCGGCTCACTACGCTGGATAACGTGCGCAGCGCCGGCATCAAGGTGTGCAGCGGCGGCATCGTCGGCATGGGCGAGTCGGTGCGTGACCGGGCTGGCCTGCTGCAGCAGCTTGCCAATCTGCCGCAGCATCCCGAAAGCGTGCCGATCAATATGCTGGTGCAGGTCGAGGGGACGCCGCTGGCGGGCACTGAGCAGCTCGATCCGATCGAGTTCATCCGCACCATCGCAGTGGCGCGCATCCTGATGCCGCGTTCCTACGTGCGCCTGTCCGCTGGACGCGAATCGATGAGCGAAGAGATGCACGCCCTGGCCTATTTCGCCGGCGCCAACTCAATTTTCTACGGTGAAAAGCTGCTGACCACGCCGAACCCCGAAGCCAACAAGGATCTGACGCTATTCGAGCGGCTCGGCATCAACGCTGAGCGGCGCTGTGCGGACAGCGACGAAGCGGTGACGGCGGCGCTGAGTGACTCGATTGAGCAGGCGCGCAACGACAAGCTCTTCTACGACGCCAGCGCGTAACGGCAGCATGGCTACGATGGACGAGGTGCTGGCGCCGGCGCTCGCGGAGCGGCAGCGCCTCGACCTGCAGCGCTCGCGGCGCACACTGGACTCCGCGCAGGGGCCGGCGGTCCGCGTGGACAGCCGCGACTACGTCAACTTCTGCAGCAACGACTATCTCGGTCTCGCATCGCATCCGGAGGTCATCGCCGCCGCGCGGCAGGCGGCTGCCGACTACGGCGTCGGCAGCGGGGCCAGCCATCTGGTGTGTGGCCACACGATACTGCACCACCAGCTCGAGGAACGTATAGCTGCCTTTACGGGACGCCCACGCGCGCTGCTCTTTTCAACCGGCTACATGGCCAACCTCGGTGTCATTACCGCATTGGTCGGACGCGGCGACTCTGTTTTTGAGGATCGCCTCAATCACGCCTCGCTGCTCGACGGCGGGCTCTTGAGTGGTGCCCGTTTTCAGCGTTTTGCGCATAACGATCCCGACGCGCTCGAGCGCGGGCTCGCTAAAGCTGAAAGCGGCCGCAAGCTGGTGGTCGTCGACGGCGTCTTCAGCATGGACGGCGATATCGCGCCGCTGCCCGAGCTGGCGGCGGTGGCGGCGCGCCGCGACGCCTGGCTGATGGTGGATGACGCGCACGGCTTTGGCGTGCTCGGCGCGAATGGCGCCGGCAGCGTCGCGCACTTCGGCCTCACTGCGGCGCAGGTGCCGGTATTGATGGGGACACTGGGCAAGAGCGCGGGCGTCTTCGGCGCCTTCGTCGCCGGCAGTGAAACGCTGATCGAAACGCTGATTCAGTTTGCCCGTCCCTACATCTACACCACCGCGCTACCGCCCATGGTGGCAGGTGCCACGCTGGCGGCGATCGACCTGGTCGAACGCGAGGCATGGCGGCGCGATCATCTGCGCGCACTCATTTCGCACTGGCGGTCTGGCGCAAAATCGCTGGGCCTGCCAGTGCTTGATTCTGACACCGCCATTCAGCCGCTGCTGGCGGGCGATGCTGCGCAGGCGCTGGCAATCAGTGCGGCGCTGGCGGAGCGTGGCCTCTGGGTGACGGCAATCCGGCCGCCCACGGTGCCGGCCGGTACCGCGCGACTGCGCGTGACGCTGACGGCGGCGCACTCCGTGGCACAGGTGGATCGGTTGCTGGAGGCACTGGCCGAGGTATGGCCACTCTCTTGAATGCCGCAACGCTGAAATCACTGATGCACGCCGAACGTTTTCCCGCGCTGACCAATGACAGTGCACCCGAGCTGGTGCTGCTGCATGGCTGGGGCATGCCCTCCGTGGTATTCCACGAGTGGCTGCCGCTGCTGCGCCAGCATGCGCACATCACACTGGTCGATTTGCCGGGGTTTGGCGCATCCAGTCCGCAGCCAGACATTTCTGCTGAGGTGCTGCTCGATCAGCTGGTTGCGGTTATTCCACAGGGCGCGGTGCTGGCCGGCTGGTCGCTGGGGGGGACGCTGGCGACCCTGTTTCTTGCGCGCCACCCGACTCACTGCCGCGCATTGGTCACCATCGCGACCAATCCCCGTTTCGTTGCCAGCGCCGACTGGCCGCAGGGGATGGCCTCGGAGACGTTTGTGCAATTCTGCAGCAACGCCATCAGTGCGCCGGAACAGCTGCACCGCCGCTTCCTGGGGCTGCAGGCGCGTGGCGTTGACGGGGAGCGCGTGCTGCTGCGGCAGTTGCAGAAGCTGGTGCCCGAGCCTGCGCCGGTTGAGGCAGGGCGGTGGGGCCTGAAACTGCTGGAAGAGCTCGACAGTCGCGCCGCTCTGGCTGGTTGTGCTTTGCCCGGCCTGCATATCTACGGCGAAGGCGATGTGCTGGTACCGGCAGCAGTGGCCGATGCAGTGGCCGAAATCGCACCTGCGCATCGGGTGATGCGCTTGCCGGCCGGGCATGTACCGTTTCTCAGCAGTGCCGAGGTAACCGCTGCACCAATCGTCGAACTGCTGCATCAGCTCCTGCCATTGCCACAGCGCGACAAGCGCGCAGTGGCGCGGGCTTTCAGCCGGGCAGCTGCCAGTTATGACAGTGCTGCCGCGCTGCAGCGTCACGTCGCCGCTGAGCTGCGCGATCGGCTGCTGGCACGTAAATATTTACCGACAGGCGGCTGCTGGCTCGATCTCGGCTGCGGCAGCGGTCGGGAAACGGCTGCTCTGGTTCCCGCCGCCCGCCGCGCCGGCGCTACCGTCGTGGCGCTCGATCTGGCGGAAGGGATGGTGCACCACGCCCGCGCGCAGGTCACCGATGAGGGGTTGCTCTGGCTCTGTGGCGATGCCGAACAGCTCCCCCTGGCCGATGGAGTAGTCAGTGTTCTCTACTCAAGCCTGGCGCTGCAGTGGTGCGAACAGCTGCCAAAGCTCTACCGCGAAATTGCCCGTGTGCTCGCGCCTGGCGGTCGTGCCTGGATCAGCACGCTGGGCCCTGCCACGCTGCAAGAGCTGCGCGAGGCGTGGCGCGAGGTGGACGGCCGCGTCCATGTCAATCGCTTTGCCGGCCGCGACAGCGTTGCGCAGGCGATTGCGGCCGCCGGGCTGCAGGTCGCTGCGTGGGACGAACAGCCGATCGTCACCACCTATCCCGATGTGCTGGCGCTGAGCCGCGAGCTGCGCTCGCTGGGCGCAATCAACGTAAATTCTGGGCGGCCGGTCGGGCTGGGCGGGCGCGCGCGTCTTGACGGACTGCGTGCCAGCTATGAGCCGCTGCGCCGCCCCGATGGTCAGCTGCCGGCCACCTGGCAGGTGTGGTTGCTGGAACTGGTGAAGAGTCATGACGCTTAGATTTTTCGTGGCCGGAACAGACACCGAGGTCGGCAAGACGGCGGTGACGGCCGGTCTGCTGATGGCCGCCAACCGGCGCGGGCTGCGTACGGCCGCCATCAAACCGGTGGCGGCGGGCTGCGTGCAGACCGCGGAAGGGCTGCGCAATGACGATGCGCTGGTGCTGCAGGCGGCGATGAGTGAGCCGCTCACTTACGATCAGATCAATCCGGTGGCGCTGGCAGCACCCATTTCACCGCATCTGGCCGCAGCCGAGGCGGGCCGACGGCTGACTATTGCGCAGCTGGCGGGGCTCTGCCGCGGCACGCTGATGCTGCGCGCAGACCTCACCCTGATCGAGGGCGCTGGCGGCTGGCGGGTGCCGATCAGCGATCGCGAGCTGCTGTCGGACCTGCCGCGCGAGCTCGACCTGCCGGTGATCCTGGTGGTAGGCATGCGGCTGGGCTGCATCAGCCACGCGCTGCTCACGGCTGAGGCGATCGCCCGCGACGGGCTACGGCTGGCGGGCTGGGTAGCTAACCGCTGCGTTCCCGAAATGAGCCGCTACGAAGAGAATACCGCCACACTGCGCCGCGCTTTTGCCGCTCCCTGTCTCGGCGAAGTGCCGTGGCTGGCGGAAGGGGCGACGGCGGAGCGCGTCGCAGATTACCTTGATATCGGGCCGTTGCTGGAGTGACGCAGCCCTCGCTGTGAGGTCTCGCAGCTCGTCTGCGCTGGTAACTCAGCTGTTTCTCTGCTTAAATTTTGAGCAGGACCTTTCTGGAGTTCGTCATGGCCATCACACTCAACAACTCGCTGAACGCTCCGCTGTTGCAGACGGGGCTGCAGGGCGTCCAGCAGGGCATGGCGCGCGCCACTGCCGCGGCCGCCGAGATCGCCGGTCAGGTAACGGAGGGTGTGGGGCCCGATACTGCTTCGCTGGCCACGTCGCTGGTCGAGCTGAAACAGAGCGAAGTGCAGGTCGCGACGTCTGCCAAGGTGGTCAGAAGTGCTGACGAGCTGGTCGGCACGCTGATCGATACACTGGCCTGATCGCCGTGTGCAGATCGGTTCTGCACACCACGTAAACAATATGAGTACTGTCCCTCCCGCGCCGGCGCTTTCAGTCAGCGCGACAGTCGCCTCGCAGCAGCCACTGGCGCGTCCGGTGGTCGGCTTCGAAGCGCCTGAGCAGAAGCTGCAGGCGCTGCCTCCGGTGGAAGCGGGAGCGGAAACGATCCGTTCTCAGGAGCGCCCTGGCGGCACTGGCGATGGCCGCCAGGGCGGTCAGCAGCCGCAACCCCCAGCCGAAGCCGGCGACCCGAAACCGGGCTCCGGCAATTTCGTGTTGCCGGCGCCAACGACCTCTCAACCCCGCTTTCGCCCGGTGCTGACGTCCGCATCGCCGGATGCCACGGCCGCTGTGACGAACAAGCGGCGGGCACAGGATCTGCAGGCCGCGCTCGACATCGCGCCATCTCCCGGTCAGTTGCTCAACGATACGATCTGATTTGACGCATCAGTCGGCTTTTGCGGTCGAACCGGCTTACACTCGAAGCCAGGTCATTTCTGCCGGCCTCTTGGCAGCGACCGGCGTCGCCAGAAGGAGATCGTCATGCTTGAGTACCGTGCTCCGTTGCGGGATATGCGCTTTGCACTCTACGAACTGTTCCAGGCCGATGCCCTCTGGGAGCGGCTGCCGATCCCGTCAGAGCCCAGCCGCGAGCTGGCCGACGCGATTCTGGAGGAGGGCGGCCGCATTGCCGCCGAGGTGCTCTCTCCGCTGCTGCGCTCAGGCGACGAGGAGGGCGTGCGCTGGGAGGATGGCAATGTCTATACCCCGGCCGGTTTCCGAGAGGCCTATCGGACGTTTGCCGAAGGTGGCTGGGTGGGGCTCGGGGGCAATCCTGAGTATGGCGGTCAGGGCATCCCAAAGATGCTGTCGGCTATGGTGGAGGAGATGGTTGCCTCGGCTGGCGGCGCTTTTGGGCTTTACGCCATCCTGACCAGCGGCGCCGCCCTGCTGCTGGACGCGCATGGCAGGGAAGAACAGAAGAACCGCTTCCTGCCGCCGCTCTATGAAGGGCGCTGGGCCGGGGTGATGTGTCTGACAGAGGCGCATGCCGGCACCGATCTGGGTATGTTGCGCACCCGCGCCGAGCCGCAGAGCGGTGGTACTTATCGGCTCACTGGCACCAAGATCTTCATCACCGGCGGCGAGCAGGATCTCACCGAAAACATCATCCATCTGGTGCTGGCGCGGCTGCCTGATGCGCCTGCTGGCACGCGGGGCATTTCCCTGTTCATCGTGCCCAAGTTCTTGGTCAACGAAGATGGCTCGCTGGGCGAGCGCAACGCGGTCCACTGCGGTTCGATCGAGCACAAGATGGGTCTGCACGGTTCATCCACCTGTGTCATCAACTACGACGGCGCCCAGGGCTATCTGGTAGGAGAACCGGGCCGCGGGCTCAACTACATGTTCACCATGATGAATTACGAGCGCGTCTCGGTCGGCCTGCAGGGCCTGGGCTGTGCCGAGCGGTCGTGGCAGGGCGCTGCCCGCTATGCGCGCGAGCGCCTGCAGGGGCGGGCGCTGCGCGGACCGGTCAATCCGGATGGTCCGGCCGACCCGATTCTGGTGCACGGCGATGTGCGCCGCATGCTGCTCACCCAGCGCGCCTACATCGAGGGCGGCCGCGCCTTTGCGGCTTTCGTCAACATGCAGCTCGATCTCGCCAAGTATGGCGAGGGTGCGGAGCGCGAGCAGGGGGCAGCACTGGTGGCGCTGCTGACGCCGATCGCCAAGGCATTCCTCACCGACCTCGGCCTGGAGGCGTGCGTGCTCGGCCAGCAGGTGCTGGGCGGCCATGGCTATATCCGTGAATGGGGTATGGAGCAGCTGGTGCGCGATGTGCGGATCAGTCAGATCTACGAAGGCACCAACGGCATCCAGGCGCTTGATCTGCTCGGCCGCAAGGTCGTGGCTGATCAGGGACAGACTGCGCTGGCGCTGTTCGGAAAGATTCGGGAATGGGCGGCCAGCGTTACTGATCAGCCGGGGGCCATTGAGTTTGTCGGGCCGGTGGTGGTGGCAGTCGACCGGTTGCATTCGACCACGCTGTGGCTGCTCAATCACGTGACGGAGGATCCCGATCTGATCAACAGTTCGGCCGTCGATTACCTGCAGCTGTTTGGCAATGTGATGTTCGGCTGGCTGTGGGCGCGCGCGGCGCTGGTGGCGCTGCCGCAGGCGGAGTCGGATGCGTTTTATGCTGCCAAGCTGGAGACCGCCCGTTTCTTCATGGCCCGCTGCCTGCCTCGTGTACAGGCGCTCGCGGCCATGGTCGAGACGCCCTCCGCGACGGTCATGGCCATCTCCGACCAGGCGTTCGACGTCTGAGCCCGCGCTGGTCGGGCGTGGCATAATCGACCCCGGCCAGCGCTGGACCGGTGGCAGAGAGGAGTCAAAATGAAGCAGCACAACCAGCTGTATCCTGAGGATCAGGCCCGCGTCGATGAGTATTTGCGCACGGGCTTCAATTCGGTCGAACGCAAGCCCTTCAGGCCCTGGATCATGATGGCGATGTGGATTGCGGTAGTCGCTTCCTTCAGCGGGCTGAGCCTGCTGATCGCCCGCCTCGCCGGGGTCCAGTGACACTGACGGCGAAAGGGGGGCTAGCGGCGGCCCAACGGTTTTGCTATAGTTCGCGCCCATCGCAGGGCGGACCCGCCGGTTATCGCTCTGACGCATCTCTTAACGGGCATTAGCGCAGTCTGGTAGCGCGCTTCGTTCGGGACGAAGAGGTCGCAGGTTCAATTCCTGCATGCCCGACCAATACCCGCAAAGGCCGATCCAGTGGATCGGCCTTTGTCGTTTCTGGCTTGTCACATCAGGAATGGCCAGATGCTTCGCGGTTACTCTTGCGGCAGCGCTCGGCGCAGAGTGAATGCACCGCGCAGATCCCCCGTCTGAAAGCCGCGCGCCTGATCATCCGGATAGTGTTCGTCGATGATACGGGCGACGCCGGGTGACAGTGCTTCACCATGGCAGTTGAGGCAGAGCGGGGCGGTACCGATCGCTTTCATCAGGCGAAACTCGCCGTCCACGACGGCCGACGCCACCAGCGTCTCCATGGGCTCGCCGGCAGTCACGCGTTGTGCGAACGCTTCCAGGGTCTGCCGCTCCCAGGCGTCCGGCGCGTTGGCGGCGTTGCGCCAGCGCAGTGCGGTGCGGCCGACGCGCCAGCCCGCGGTACTGTGCGCAGCGGCAATGCTGGGTGCGACAAGCTGACAGGTGGTGACGGCCTCTGCCGGCCCGCCCCGCTGCATCGCTTCCGTTACGGTCGTCACCAGCGCCTGCTGGAATGGGGTAATCAGTGCCAGCCCTTCACCCTGCCACGTGGCATTGCTGAACGGTGCCGCATCGCTGGCTGTCGCCGCGGGAGCGCTGGCAGCGAACCCGCTCAGTGTCAGCGCGACGCTCGCTGCCCGCGTGAGGCGCCGGACCATCGTTTCATCCCGTTTTTTCATGGAGCGGCTGTCCTGTCGATTCGCCTGTAAGTCACTGCTGAGCCGTGCCCCGGTTCCACGGTGCGTGCATAAGCAGCCGGGCCAGGCCGCAGAAGCCGGTTACACCCGCGACGATCAGGCCGGCGCCCACCAGCCCGGGGATCAGATAGAACCACGGCGATACCAGAGCGCCCAGCAGCGTGCCGCCGAGTGCGAGACTGCCGGCACCGATCTGGACCTGCCGCTGCAGCTCCAGCGGCTGCTTTTTATCGGTGATGACGGGGAGGCCGGCCCGCTTCCAGGCGTCGAGACCGCCATCGAGCAGATAGGTGTCACAGCTGGCGCAACTCTCCAGCACGGCGGCGTTCATCCGGGTGCGGTTACCGGAGCGGCAATGGAAAATCACCGCCGCGGCGTTGCTGAACTCCGCGCCACCACTGGTGATGGTTTCCAGGGCGATATGCCGCGCATGGGTAATGTGTTCGCGGGCGTATTCGTCCGCGCTGCGGATGTCGACCAGTACGGCGCCTTCGCCAAGCAATTTCTGAGCATTCTGCGGTGAGATGGTCTTGATGGTCATGGCAGTGTCCTCGTCGATATTCAGGGTCTGCGATAGATTCAGGGGCAGAAGATTTCTTTCAGGGTCGCGATCAGTCTGGCGACGTTCTGGTCGCTGATGCGGTAGTGCAGCGTCTGCGCCTCCCGGCGAAAGGTCACCAGTCCTTCCTCCCGCATGCGCGCCAGGTGCTGGGACAGCGCCGACGCACTGAGCGGCACCTGCGCATTGAGCGCGCCCACCGTCATTTCTCCGGCTTCGATCAGCAGGCAGAGCACCAGCAACCGGTGGGGGTTGCCTACTGCCTGCAGGAGCGCGGCTGCCTGCCCGGCGCTTTCCTGCAGCTTTTCCATATCCGATTTACGACTGGTCATCTTCGCTCGGGCTTGCTCGCTGTTTAGTTTAGGTGTTGCTAATTTAGCATGATCTGAAATAAAGTCCATAGAGCGGGCCCGAACCCGCCCGATCCATCAATCTCCAGGAGTCGTGAATATGACCACGAGCTACAAGCAGCTTACGCAGAACATCTCGGCCAACCTTGCGCAGCTGCACAAGACACAGGCCGGTGTGATGAAGGGCTTCAGTGACATGGGCAAGGCGGCGATGGCAGATGGGACGCTGGACGCCAAGACCAAGGAGCTGATCGCGCTGGCTGTAGGTGTGGCCGCGCGCTGCGACGGCTGCATTGGTTTTCATGCCCGCGCGCTGGTACGCCTCGGCGCGACCACCCAGGAGGTGCATGAGGCGCTGGGCGTTGCCGTTTACATGGGCGGTGGCCCGGTCGCGATGTATGCGGCCAATGCGGTGGCGGCATTCAATGAATTCAGCGCAGCGAGCCAGGCGTGATGGTGGAAACTGGCTGACCGCCCGAAGGGCTGGGGGACCGGCCCTTATATGCTTAGGAATAATCCTTCTTTTTCGTCTGGCTCTGCAGCAACTAGCATCGTTCAGGTCGCAGCGGATGTTCGCGCACTGCTCGACGCTGCTCCACTACACGCTGCGCACTGCGGTCACCGGCCGGGTAAAACTGCTGGATGAAGCAGGCTGCATCGACCGGCAGCGGGACGGCTGACTGGAGCGCATCGGATATTGCCAGCGCAGCAGCCTGATCTTCCGCAGACTCCTGCCGGCGACTGATAAATTCGTACCCCGGTGAGCAGGGCTATCGGCCAGACGCGCTTTCGCATACGATTTGTGCGGATTTTTCCGAGCCGATTGCGTGGCGACAGCTCCAGCTTGCTGGCCAGTGGCCGATCGTGCGACTGAGTCCGAGGAGAACGGTTTGTCTGAACATCAACCGCGCGGGTCCGGCGCGCGCACAATCGCTCTGCTGAAACTGGTGGCCGAAATCGGCGGCACCTTCACGCTGTCGGAGCTGGCTGCCAGGGCGGGGGTACCGCCCAGCAGTGTGCATCGCTTGCTGCAACCGCTGGTGCAGAGTGGTCTGGTAGAGCGGGCTCACGGACAGGCTTATCAGATCGGCGACGAATTTTTGCGCATGGCTGCGCTGGTAATGCAGAAGTCCGACATTCGCTCCATCGCACGTCCCATACTGCAGCAAATGTGGGCACAGTGGCAGGAGACCTGCTCGATCTGCCGATATCGCCCCCAGGGTAAACGCGCGCTGGTACTGGACACCATCCAGACACCCAACCCGCTCCGTTTTGTGCTGGAACCATTCACTGAAATCTCGCTGGTATGGGGATCGCTCGGTCGCGCTATTCTGGCATTTCTTGATGAATGTGAAATCGAAGAAGCGCTCAATCAACCTGGTGTTGGACCGCTAAGCCAGTTACCCGCGCCTTCGAAGGATGAGATGCGTAAAGAGCTAGCCAGAATCCGCCGCCAGGGCTATGCACTCTATCTCAACAGCGAGATCGACCTGGCAGGCATCGCGGCGCCGGTTTACGACATGAGCGGCGAAGTAATGGGCAGTGTCGGAATCAGTCTGCCTAAAAGCCGTTTGCCGGCCCGTAGCGTCAAGCCGATGGCAGAAACTGTGCTTGGGGCGGCGCATGAACTCTCTCGATCGCTGGGGCACCTCAGCGACTGACCTGCCAGTCTCCTTTCCGCCAATCAGCAGAGCCTGAGTCTTCATGCGTGCTCTGCTATTTCTTGCTGCCGTCCAGTTCGCGCAGACCAGCAACCTTGTCTGAACAGATTCAGGCAAAAGGGTCACCTTTCGATATTCCGTATAATGGAATACAGATTTCCTATTGCGGAATGCGTAGTCATTGTTTTAGCATCGGTCTCGTCCCAACTAACAATAAATCTGGAATCGGTTCTGCCGGTTCTGACCTAGGGAGAGGTTATTGTTATGGTTCCGACGCAACTGAGGAGCCTCACGCCACTGGCGCGGCTCCGTTCTATCTGCTGGTTGATAATTGCTGTACTCGGTAGTGAAGTGCTGGCGCAGGAAAGTCAGCAGAAAGACAGAAAAACATTGCCCCTGGAAGAGGTGATGGTGACCGCCCAGTTCAGGGCGCAGGATCTCCAGGAAACCCCTTTATCAATAACGGCCGTTAACTCAGAAATGCTTGAGGCGCGCGGCCAGACCACTATCGCCCAGGTTGCAGCGCAGGCACCCAACGTCAACCTGGCAGAGGCTCCGGCCACCTACGGGCCAGCGGTGCAGGCGTTTATTCGGGGGGTCGGTCAGTCCGACTCGGTAATAGCCCTTGAGCCTGGGGTAGGGATTTACGTTGACGATGTTTACTACTCGACGCTGCTGGGATCGATGCTCGATCTGCTGGATCTGGAACGGGTTGAAATTCTGCGCGGGCCGCAGGGTACGCTGGCCGGACAGAACTCCATCGGGGGCGCGATAAAGCTCTACTCCAGGCGGCCTGATGGTGAAGAGGGTGGCTTCATTCAGGCAACCTATGGCAGCTATCACCGTACCGAGCTGCGAGGTGCAGCAGGCTTTACGCTGGTTCCGGAGCGGCTGTTCGCAAGGATTTCAGGGGCATCGGTGGAGCGCGACGGTTATGTCACCCGTTATGATTATCGCTGTACGCACCCGGATTCACCGGTACCCAGCTTCCGTCCCACATCCGGCTGCAAGCTGGGCACCGAAGGCGGCAAGTCCTACGTGGCATTGCGTGGTACTGTGCGCTGGGAAATCAATGATAACGCCGAGCTGACCATCATCGGTGATGTCACCAGAGATAAGAGCGAATCGGCACCGTCAACGCTGCTGTATGTCGGCTCGCTGCAAGGCCCGGGCGCACCCGAATCGCCACCTTACATCATCAATGGCGTTCCGTTTGGTACACCGCAAGGATCGCCATTCATCAGCTATTCCCCGTACGGGCCCTATGCCCAGGATACTTATAAGCGCGATCCTTACATCAGCTACGAGAATTACCTGAACCACGCGCCGCGTGATGGGACTGAACCTTACGCAGCGCCGGCGGATAACCGGCTGAACAGCTGGGGCTGGTCAGCCCACGCTGATATCCGGCTGACCGACAACCTGGCGCTCACGTCGATCACCGCCTACCGGGAATACGACACGGTCTACACGTCGGCAGAGTCGTCACCGCTCAGTATCGCACTCGCAGCCAATGACAATGAGCACTGGCAGGCGACGCAGGAGCTGCGGCTGAGCGGTACGGTCGGCGAGATGCTTGATTACACCGTTGGCGGCTTTTACCTGAAGAAGGAGACTGTGGCTGGTTCCAGAGTCCAGCTGCCGACGCTCGAGTTCTCGCAGATCGACGAATCCCATCAGGAGACAAAAGCAGCGTTTGCGAATGTCGAGTGGCATGTCACGGATTCGCTCGATCTGATTGGCGGTGTTCGCCATACCAAACTTTCGAACGAGTTTCGTTATGGGCGGCTGGGTAATCCGGGCAGTATCTATGGTGGTATTGCCCCGCCGGCGCTGGCGCCTCTCAATGGTCTGCGCGTACCTTCCGATAACGACCGCACAGATTATCGCGTCGTTGCGCAATATCAATGGACGCCGGACCTGATGGTGTACGCGCAATTTTCGACAGGCTTCCGCAGTGGCGGCGCCAACCCACGCCCGTTCTTCCCTGCGCAGGCGCTCAATCACGGCCCAGAGACACTGGATGCATATGAAATAGGCTTCAAGAGCGACTTCTGGGGTCACCGGGTTCGCCTCAATGCTTCGGCTTTCCTTAACCGCTACGACGACATTCTGGTCTCGGTTTCGCAATGTCCAACGGTGCCTGCAGCACCCTGCGCATTACCCCTTAACGCCGGGCGTGCGGATGTCATGGGATTCGAGGTCGAGTCGACGATTCGTCTTGCAGATCGTCTGCTGATCGACACCTCGCTCAGCTATCTCGATTTCGACTACACCTGGTTGTCGCCTCTGGCGCGACGCTCTGGCATCAAGCCGGGAATGGATGGCCCCTTTGTGCAGAAATGGCGGGCCAGTCTGGGCCTGCAGTATGAATTCGATCTCGGTGGCTGGGGTACGCTGACTCCGCGGATCGACGTCAACTATCAGGACCGCTACTTCGCCAATGCCATCAACCGCCCGCCCTTCAACGAAATCGAAGAGCGCACGCTGGTCAACGCGCGTCTGATGTATCGCACCGCCGACGAACTCTGGCAGGCAACGCTCGAAGTAACCAATGTTAACGACAAGCTTTATTACGACGGCATTTTCGATAACCGCGGCTCTACCCATTCTATCCAGGGACGCCCGGGGCGGCCGCGGGAGTGGGCAATTACCATCAAGCGAAATTTCTGAGCAGTCAGGAAGTACCTACAGTAAAGGAGTGAGTGATGAGTACCATCGATGAGCTGAGAGCTGGCACCGGAACGCTGGTGGCGGGGCTCCCCATGCCCACCTTCCGACGCATACAGGTCGAGCCCATCTCGGGCGCCTGCGGATGCGAGATCAGCGGCGTCGATCTGCGGGAGCCACTCGACGACGCAACCCTGCAAGAAATAATGAAAGCGTTCGAGCACTTCCTGGTCATTGTATTTCGCGACCAGAATCTGACGCCCGAGCAGCACAAGGCGTTTTCTCGCTATTTCGGCCCGATCACCGAGCTGCCGCAGGCTCCGACCTATGGCGAACACAGCGATATGCAGGAGGTGCGCCGGGAGGCGCATGAGCCGGAGAATGTGGTGCCGTCATTTGAGCATTTCCACACGGATAGTCCGTTTCTGGAGCGTCCGCCACTCTGCATCGTCATGCGCGCGCTCGATGTGCCAAAGTATGGCGGCGATACCGCTTTTTCAAATGCCTATCTCATCTACGAGCATCTGTCGGACGGGATGAAAGAGCTGCTTGATGGCTTGCAGGTGGTCTATTCGGGCAAGGACATCTGGTCCAGGAATGAGAAGCTCCCGCCCGAGAAGCGCCTGCGTCTGCGCGAATCCCACAGTTTTCGCGAGGAGGAGCTGGAAAATATTCACCCCGCAGTGCGCGTTCATCCCGTCACCGGTCGCAAGGCGCTGTTCGCTACAACGGCTTATTTCAAGCGGTTTGTCGGCTGGTCGGAAGCGGAGAGTCGGGCACTCGTCAATTACCTGCAGAGTCTGGCCCAGCATCTGCACTATCACTGCCGGGTGAAATGGAAGAAAGATACGCTCATAGTGTGGGATAACCGCTTCCTGCTGCACCGGGGCATCCACGACTTCAAGTACGAGCGCCGGCATCTGATTCGCACGACCATCATGGGCGAGCGTCCACTCGGCGTGAAGGATCTGCCATTGAAAAACAGCTGATCCGGCTGTCCAGCAACGATATCCAAAGGGAGGTGGCATGAAGGTAAGCGGTGCAATTGCGGACATCCTGCGACGGGAAGGCGTGGATGTCATCTTCGGATACCCGCGCAATGCTGTGCTCGAGGCGGCGGCCGAGGCCGGCATCCGCCCCATCATCGTCAGGCAGGAGCGAACTGGCGTCCATATGGCCGATGCGTTGTCACGCCTTACGCGTGGCCGGCGCATGGGCGTGTTTGCCATGCAGCATGGGCCGGGCACCGAAAACGCCTATGGTGGTGTCGCTCAGGCCTATTCTGAATCCGTGCCGGTACTGGTTCTGCCGCAGGGTTATGCGCGGCGGCTCGCCTTCGTGCCCGATAACTACAACGCGTCGGTTCAGATGCGATCCGTCGCCAAGCATGCCGAGCCGCTCACCTCAGCAGCAGAGGTGGCGAATGTATTTCGGCGCGCATTTACCCAGCTGCGCAACGGCCGTCCGCGCCCGGTGATTGTCGAGATGCCGTGGGATGTGCTGGCAGAAAGTGCAGTTGCCTGCGATTACGAACCGGTCGTGCGAAGCCGCACCGCGCCGGATCCCGAAGCAGTAGCAGCAGCGGCCAGAACACTGGTAGCCGCGAACCGGGTCGTCATCTATGCCGGACAGGGCGTGCACTGGGCGGAGGCGTATGCGGAGCTGCGCGAGCTTGCTGAACTGCTTGCGGCGCCGGTCACGACCAGTCTCGAAGGCAAGAGTGCTTTCGATGAAACACATCCGCTGGCAGCTGGCGCGGGTGGTGCAGCTATTCCTGGACAGCTGCGTCACGTGCTCGACCGGGCCGATGTGATTCTGGGGGTCGGCTGCAGCTTTTCCGAAACAGCATTCGGCGTGCGGATACCATCAGGCAAAACCGTCATTCATGCGACGCTGGATCCGGCGGACCTCAACAAATCAGTACCGTGTCAGCAGGCACTCATCGGCGATGCAAGGTTAACGCTGGCCATGCTGGTGACGGCGTGTCACGAGCAGCTGGGCAAGCCGCGCGCTGTCGAACCGGTAGCCAGGGAAATTTCAGACGCAGAGCGGGCATGGCTGTCCGAGTGGCTGCCGCTGCTGACATCGGACGAAGTTCCGCTCAACCCGTATCGGGTGTTGTGGGATCTGCAAAAAACGGTCGATGTCGCCAATACCATTATCACGCACGACGCAGGATCGCCGCGTGATCAGCTGAGCCCTTTCTGGAAGAGCACAGCACCACTGAGTTATCTCGGCTGGGGTAAGTCCACCCAGCTGGGGTACGGACTTGGACTGGCAATGGGGGCAAAGCTGGCGTGTCCTGACAAGCTCTGTATCAACGTCTGGGGAGACGCGGCCATCGGCTTTACCGGAATGGACTTCGAAACGGCTGTCCGGGAACGATTACCGATTCTGTCCATTCTGCTAAACAACAGCGCCATGGCGGTGGAGCTTCCTATCATGCCAGTCGCTACCGAGCGTTACCGATGCACCGATATCTCGGGAGACTACGCGGCGTTTGCACGAGCGCTGGGAGGGTATGGCGAACGGGTAACGGTTGCGGACGAAATCGTTCCGGCGCTGCAGCGAGGCATCGAGGCGACACAGGGTGGTCAGCCTGCTCTGATCGAGTTCATCACGGCACAGGAAACCCGCGCATCAAGGCTGTAAGTCAACCCCGGAGGACGAGCCGATGAATAGTTTCCGTGAAGCAGCCTCTTCAGATCCGGCCGGCGATAGCAGCGCGAATCAAAGCATGGGTAGCCCGGTGGTCCCGCAGGCATCCGTTCAGTCAACGCCGGCCGACTGGCAGCCGCGGACAGTCTATTCCCTGGGGTTCCTCACACTCATAGCCACCTTTAACTATCTCGACCGATCCATCATCGGACTGGCTATCCCGGCCATCAAGGCAGAGATGCAGGTCAGTGACACTGCACTGGGTCTGGTCTCGGGGCTGGCGTTCATTCTGTTTTATTCCGTGATGGGGATTCCCATCGCCTGGGCAGCGGATCGCTGGAGCCGGCGCAACATCATCGCCATCGGCTTCGCCTTCTGGAGCTTCATGACGATGGCGACGGGGTGGGTGACCAACATCTGGCAGCTTGCCATGACCCGGTTTCTGATGGGAGCTGGTGAAGCCTGTGGTATTGCTCCTTCCAACTCGATCATTTCCGATCTGTTCCGCAGCGAACGACGGACGCTGGCGTTTGCTATTTTCGGCACAGCCGCCTCGATCTCATCGCTGGTGTTCTTTCCCATCATGGGGTGGATCGGCCAGCTTTACGGCTGGCGCCAGATGTTCGTGGCTGCGGGCCTGCCGGGCGTGGTGCTGGCGCTGGTCTTCGTGCTGACCGTCAAAGAGCCGCAGCGTGGCGCTGTGGAGAAACGAAAGCAGCCCGCCGAGCGCAGGTCGTTCCGGCAGACAATCGCGTTTCTGATGCGCTCACGCGCGTACATCTGCCTGCTGGCAGGGGCGACGTTCATGGGGCTCAATGTGTTTGGCGCCAGTGTCTGGGTGCCGGCCTTCCTGGAGCGCGTACACGGCTACCAGATGGGCGAAATTGCTTCCTTGATCGGCCCGTTGCGTGGCATTTGCGGCTTCGCGGGCGTATTGCTGGGTGGGTTCGCAATGGACTGGCTGGGCCGCAAGGCTCATCCCAAATGGCGCATGACCCTGCCGGCGCTGGCCTGTCTGCTGACGGGGCCGCTGGAGGTAATCTTCCTGCTGGCTAATTCTCAGTGGGTGTGGATGCCGGCGTTTGCGGCCAGCGCGTTCCTCACCCTCATCCATCAGCCCGCTGTATTCGCTGCAGTCGTGGCAGTGGCGCAGGTGCGTATGCGTGCGCTGGCAACATCGGTCCTGCTGTTCTGCTCAGCGTTGCTGGGGCAGGCAGTGGGACCTTTCATGGTTGGTGCTGTGAACGATCTGCTGGCACCCGTCTATGGTGATATGGCCATCCGCTATTCGATGCTGGCGGTCGCAGCGACGGCAGTACTTGGTGGCTGCATGCTCTGGCTGGCCGGACGTTACATGGCGGCTGATATCGCCCGAACGGATGCGCATGCTTAACCCAGTGGACAGCTGGCATGATTGGTTATTCAGTGCTGAACGCTCTGCCAGAAATAATAACTGCTGGCCGATCAGCAAGATTTGCGGCTGGAAGTCCAGCCGTGCTACACGGAGAAGACAATGAAGAAGTGGACGTCACGAGCCGGGCTTTCGGTTGCTCAACCATTTGTCGAGTTCGTCGAGCGCGAGCTGTTACCGGAACTTGAGTTCTCAGCCGATCTGTTCTGGCAGGGACTCGCCGATATTCTCGCGGAGTTTTCACCGCAGAACCGTGCACTGCTGGCGGACCGTGACCGCCTGCAGTGCAACATCGATGCATGGCACCGCGACCATCGGGGCGGCTTCGACCAGGAGAGCTATGAGGCTTTTTTGCGAGCGATCGGCTATCTCCAGCCTGAGCCGGAACCATTCACCATCTCTCCGACGAAAGTCGATGAGGAGGTCAGCCAGCTGTTCGGTCCGCAGCTGGTGGTTCCAGCGACTAACGCCCGTTACGCTCTGAACGCCGCCAATGCGCGCTGGGGCAGTCTGTACGACGCGCTTTATGGCACTGATGCAATACCCGGCAAGCCGGCGACCCAGCCATATGATGAAGAGCGAGGCCAGCGTGTTATTGCGCGCGCCAGGCAATTTCTTGATGAAGCGGTACCGCTGCGAGGCATACGCCATGATGAAGTGGTCCAGTGGCGGATCATCGATGGCAGACTCACTCCCGAGCTGGCTGATCCCAGCGCGTTTGCGGGTTATCGTGGCAAACCGGATAACCCGACTGCGATCCTGCTGCGCCATCATGGTCTGCATATCGAACTGGTGTTCGACCGGACTACCGCGCCGGGACGCTCAGACCCCGCCGGGCTGGCAGATGTCATCCTCGAAGCTGCGTTGACCACGATCGTCGATCTCGAAGACTCCGTGGCGGCGGTGGATGCTGAAGACAAGGTTCACGCCTATGCCAACCTGCTCGGACTTGTCTCCGGTCGGCTGGAGGCAAGTTTCGAAAAGGGTGGGCGGATGAGGCATCGTACGCTCAATAATGACCGCCAGTGGTTGCGACCTGACGGAACGCCCTTCGAGCTGCCGGGCCGCAGCCTGCTGTTTTTTCGTAACGTCGGCCTGCTGATGACCACCCCCATGGTGCGGCTGCGGGATGGCAGCGAGGCACCGGAAGGCATTGTCGATGCAGTCGTCACCGGCGCCATTGGCACGTATGACCTGCGGGGATTGGGGAAATACCGAAACAGTGCAGCTGGTTCAATATACATCGTCAAACCGAAGCTGCATGGTCCGGCAGAAGCATCCTTCACCAACGCGTTGTTCGATGCCGTGGAAACGATGTTTCGACTGCCGCAAAACACCTTGAAAGTCGGCCTGATGGATGAAGAGCGCCGCACCTCTGCAAACCTGGCGGCATGCATTCATGCGGTGAAAGAGCGGATCGTCTTCATCAATACCGGCTTTCTTGATCGAACCGGTGATGAGATTCATACGTCGATGCAGGCCGGACCGATGATGCGCAAGGGGGATATGAAAACCACGTCCTGGCTGCGCGCTTATGAGGCGCGCAACGTTGTGATCGGGCTGGCCTGCGGCTTTGCGGGGCGTGCGCAGATCGGTAAGGGTATGTGGGCTGCTCCGGATCGTATGGCCGATATGCTCGCGCAGAAAGGCGCGCATCCGGAAGCCGGGGCCAGCACCGCATGGGTGCCCAGCCCGACTGCGGCGGTCCTGCATGCGCTCCACTACCATGCAGTTGATGTAAAGGCGCGCCAGACCGAGCTGGCGCAGACGGCCTGCCCGTCGTTGCGCGACCTGCTGACCCTGCCGCTGGCTGAGCCTGGGGTATGGTCACCGGAGGAAATTCAGGCAGAACTCGACAACAATGCGCAGAGCTTGCTGGGATATGTAGTGCGATGGGTGGATCAGGGTGTCGGCTGTTCCAAAGTCCCTGATATCCACAATATCGGCCTGATGGAAGACCGCGCCACGCTGCGTATTTCCTCACAGCATATCTGTAACTGGCTGCTGCACGGCGTCTGCACGCCGGCGCAGGTTGACGAAGCGCTGGTGCGCATGGCGGCGAAGGTGGACAGTCAGAATGCTGACGATCCCCTCTACCGCCCCATGAGTGAGAATCTCGACCGGAGTTATGCTTTTCAGGCTGCGCGTGCGCTGATTTATCAGGGTGCGGAACAGCCCAACGGTTATACGGAGCCGTTGCTCCATACATATCGTTTACGTTGCAAGCAGTAGCTGAGTGCTGCCTGAAGCGCGCCTGATACCGGCATTTCAGTCGCTGCGCATTTGCGCCTGCACCACGTTGCTGCGGGGCGGCACACTCTGCGTGAGCCAGACGTTGCCGCCGATGGTAGAGCCGCGGCCGATGGTGATACGGCCCAGCACCGTGGCACCGGCGTAGATCACGACATCGTCCTCGACAATCGGGTGACGAGCGTTGCCCTTGATCAGAGCGCCGTTTTCATCAGCGGGAAAGCGCTTCGCGCCCAGGGTAACAGCCTGATACAGGCGCACGCGCTCGCCGATGATGGCCGTTTCGCCGATCACCACACCGGTACCGTGGTCGATGAAAAAGCTGCCGCCAATCTGCGCGCCTGGATGAATGTCGATGCCGGTTTTTGAATGTGCAATTTCTGCAATCAGGCGGGCCAGCAGCGGCGAGCCGAACTTGTAGAAGAGATGCGCAAAGCGATGGCAGGTCACGGCCATCATGCCGGGATAGCAGATCAGCACTTCGGACAGGCTGGTGGCTGCCGGGTCGCCCTGATAGGCCGCATGCAGATCGCTGACCAGCAGCGCGCGAACGGCGGGCAGCTCGGCGGCGAACTGACGCGTGATCTCAACCGCCCGGCGCCGCAGGTAGGCATCATCATCGGCATTAGGATCACTGCTGAACAGCAGGCTGCGCCGTACCTGCTCGACCAGCAGGTTGAGGGTGTCGTGCAGGCAGTTGCCGACAAAGTAGTCGATGCTTTCATCGCTCAGATCGGAACGCCCGTGATGGGTGGGAAACAGCGCCGCTGTGAGCCCTTCCAGTACCTGTTTCAGGACCTGCTGGGAAGGCAGTTCACGCACGCGGTCACGGTGGCGGATCTTATGCGTCACCTCCCTGGATTCTCGCAGCTGAGCCACAATGGTGGGGAGATTCCAGTCAAGGCTGGTGGGGGCCTGGGGCATGATCGTTCTCGTACAGCACTGGATACAGGAGCCGAATCATGCCCGGAAAGATCGCTGCATGCGAGGGTTGAATAGTCGCGATCCAGCTGTTCTCAGAGGTGCTGTTCGCTAACCCACTCCGGACGGCTGATTTCCCAGCCGTGCGGCGGCTGCGCCAGCTCTACCGGGTCATCGGTGGCTCTGGCGCCGGGCTGGGCCACCAGCTGCACCGTTGACGCCCGTGGTCCTTCCTCGCCTTCGACAGCTTCGAAACGGACTTCGGCGCCGATGCGAAGCTCATCGAATTTGTCGCGCAATACGCTGTTGCGGTGCATGTAATACTCGGTGCCGTCCAGTGTCTTGATAAAACCATAACCGTCCGTGTGGAACAGGCGGACTACGATGCCGTGCGGCGGGTGCGACAATTCGTGGTGCGGCGCCATCTGCTGGCTGCGATGTGCGGGCGCGTTGATCACCGAGCGCAGCTGTCGCTCCATGGCATCAAAAGCATGACCAACCACTGTACGAAGCCGCGCGTGGCGCTCCAGCTTCTCTTCCTTGCTGGCGACCAGCTCCTTCTTGCGCGGCAGGCTGAGCTCGACGCGGCAGCGGAAGGGGTTGCCGCGCAGCTTGTTCTGGTGGGGCCGCTCCACCACCACCCGGCAGGAGATGATGTTGTCATGCAGCCGTTGAAGCCGCGCGATGCGTTCGCGGATGTAACGTTCGTTGTAGGGGGAGGGCTGAAGGCCGTGGAAGCTGATCTGGGGAGGTACCTGCATATTCGCTCTCCTGTCTGTTGAGCCCAGGCGTCTGGCCGCCTGTTAAATATACGATCCAGCGCCGGACGGAAGTTCCCAGCGGCTGAGCGGTAACGGATGAGCTGTCCGGCAGCCGCGGTGGGAGCGGATGACAGGCGGTGCGGTCCGCGGACCGCACCGGGAGAGCGGTCAGGTCAGGATTTCGGCGAAGCTGGACGCTGTCGGGTGCGGGTTGGACCAGTCTGTCTGCGGACAATCTGCCGGCCGTTGCAGCCAGCAGGTCTGCATGCCGGTCGCGGCGGCGGCGTCCAGTTCCGCCGGGACATCCGACAAGAACAGGATCTCGCCAGCATCCTCGCCGATGGCGAGGGCGATCTTGCGGTAGGAGGCGGCCTCCCGCTTGGGACCGGTAGTGGTGTCGAAATAACCATTGAAGAGCGGAGTCAGATCGCCCGCTTCGCTGTGGCCGAAGAACAGTTTCTGCGCCTCCACCGAGCCGGAGGAGTAGACATAGAGCGCCAGGCCCTGCTGGTGCCAGCGGCGCAGCCCTTCGGCGGCATCCGGGTAGATATGGGCGCGATAGGCGCCAGTCTCGTAGCCATTGCGCCAGATCAGCCCCTGGATCGCCTTGAGCGGCGTTACCTTGCGGTCTTCCGCCATCCATTGCTGTAACTGGGCGGCCAGCGCCGCCTCGTCGCTGCGGTCGATCGCCGCTTCGCGGGCGACGTCATCAAGGATGGCGGCGACTTCCGGCTCCGTGCGGTGCACTGCAAGGAACGGATCCAGGCTGGCGGCGGCGTAGGGGAACAACACCTCCTTCACGAAGGCGATGGAGCTGGTCGTCCCCTCGATGTCAGTGAGAATGACGCGGGTCATGGCAGTCGTGAGAATTGCTCGGCGATGGCGCTGCCGGTGAAGCGCGCGACCCATCCCTCGGGGTTATCGAAGAAGCGGATTGCCACCAGATCGGGCTCCGAACCCATGTCGAACCAGTGCGGCGTGTTGGCCGGAACACTGATGAGATCGCCTTTTTCGCACAGCACTTCATACACGGAGCTGCCGATATGGAGGCTGAACAGGCCGCGCCCGGCGACAAAGAAACGCACCTCATCCTCGCTGTGAGTGTGCTCACTCAGGAACTTTTCGCGCAGCGCCGCTTTGTCGGGGTGGCTGGCATTGAGGCTGATGACATCCACCGTCTGATAGCCGGCTTCGGCCACCAGCCGGTCCACGTCGCTGCGGTAGGCGGCGAGCACCGCTTCCTGCGAAGCGCCGGCTGCTATCGGCTGGCTGGCCTGCCACTGTTCGAAGCGCACCCCCACCGCGCCGAGCTGGCTGGCGATCACCGCCGGGTCGTCGGTGCGCAGGGTCGGGGTCATGCCGTCGTGATCGGCAAAAATGGTCAGTTGGCTCATTGATCTCCTCCGTCCGGGCGACGTTGCGGCTGCTGCCAGGTCAGTAGTTCGCATTGCAGCAGAAAGTCGAGGGCTTCGAGCTGCCGCATGCATTCGGCGCTGCTGGCTCCCCAGCAATAGACGCCGTGGCCACGAATCAGGTATGCGGGGCAGTCCGGGTGCTGTGCCAGATAGGCTGCCACCTCGTCGGCCAGAGCGGCAATGTCCTGCGTATTCTCGAACACCGGCAGCGTCAGCGAGGTGGCGTGCGTCGTCACCCCGCGGAAGGCTTTCAGCAGCTCGTAGTCGGCCAGTACCAGCTCATTGCCCGGCAGCAGTCGTGAGACCACCGTAGCGGTCGGACTGTGACAGTGGAGCACTGTATCGATCCACGGCTGCCAAGCATAGAGCTGCGTATGCAGCAGGGTTTCCGCCGAGGGTTTGCCGGCCGTCCGCGGCTGCCCTTGTAGGTCGACGGCCAGAAAATCGTCGGACCCGAGCCGGCCCTTATGTTTACCCGAAGCGGTCACCAGTGCGGTCTGTTCGTTCAGCCGCATGGAAAAATTACCGCTGGTAGCCGGCACCCATCCGCGCTGATAAAGGTCGCTGCCAATGGCGGCCAGCTCCTCGGCGCGCTCGCTGAAGCGGGGTTCGAAACTGTTCAAATGGCGGTCTCCTTGGGAACCACTGCCTCGCCGGCAAAGTGCGCGGCGATAGCGGCTTCGGTCGGGTTCATGATGACGCCGCGTTCGGTCACGATGGCATCGATCAGCCCGGCCGGTGTTACGTCAAAAGCTGGATTCACAGCGCCACAGTCGCGGGGGGCCATGGCGATCCCGCGTACTGCTGTCACCTCGTCGCAGGGACGCTCTTCAATCGGAATTTCCGTACCGCTGGCAACGGCCAGATCGAAGGTGCTGCAAGGTGCCGCCACCATGAAGCGTGCACCGTGATGGCGGGCCAGCACCGCCAGGCTGTATGTGCCGATTTTGTTGGCGGTGTCGCCATTGGCGGCGATACGGTCGGCTCCGACGATGACCCAGGCCACCTTGCGCTCACGCATGAGGTGGGCCGCTGCGGCGTCCACGTTCAGCGAAAACGGAATGCCTTCGCGCATCAGCTCCCAGGCGGTAAGACGGGCACCCTGCCACCACGGCCGGGTCTCGCCGGCCAGCACATGCGCCAGCCGCTGCTGCTGCCAGGCAGAGCGAATCACCCCAAGCGCCGTGCCATAGCCGCCGGTGGCGAGTGCACCGGTGTTGCAGTGGGTGTACACGACACTGCCGGGTTCGATCAGCGCGGCGCCGAAATCCCCCAGGCGCCGATTGGCGGCCACATCGTCGGCATGAATCTGCTGCGCCAGCTGTTCGAGCCGCTGCGGTAGCTGGTCGCTGCCGGCGTCCGCGGCCAGCACGGCCCGCACCTGATCGAGTGCCCAGAACAGATTGACGGCGGTGGGGCGGGAGGCAGCCAGCTGCGCCAGCGCCGGCGCCATTGTTTCGGGCCATGGCGCGGCGCGCTGTGGAGCGAGACGGCGAGCTTCCAGCGCAGTGCCGTAGGCGGCAGCAATGCCGATGGCCGGCGCACCGCGCACCACCATGGCACGAATGGCTTCTGCCACTGCCGCGGCTGAGTCGCAGGTCAGCCAAATCTCCTGGTCGGGCAGGGCCCGCTGGTCGAGAAGCGCCAGGCGGCCGTCGGCCCAGCGCAGAGGTTCAATCACTGCCACTGCTCGCTCTCCGAATGGGACTGCGCTCCCCCCGGGCGCAGCGGGAGCGCATGTTACCATGGCCACCCTCCTTGATTTGGCCTGACGATGGACGCGATTTTCATTGTTTTTCTGGTAGTAGCCCTGCTCGTCATAGCGGTGCTGTCGGTAGTTGCAGTCAGGATGACGCGGCTGGTCCGGGCGGCCGAACGGGCGCAGCAGGAACGGCTGGCGGCGCAGGCGCAGCAACAGGCTGAGACGCGACGGCAGCGTGAGCGCGGCCTGCGCGTCATTGGCATGGCGTTACTGGACGATCAGGTCGGTATCAGTGAAGCCTGCCTTCGGCTGGCCTGGCTGATCGAAGCGCTGGAGTGGAGCGCGGCGGAACGGAGTGAATATGGTGCGATTCTCGACGTCGCCGCTGCGGTCGATCACATCCCTACTCATGAACGCTGGCAGGCGCTGCCGGCGACCGAGCGGCGCGACTTCGAGCGGCAGATGGCTGAGATCGAGGCGGCTCACGCCGATGCTGTGCGAGAAGCCGTGCGCCGCCTGCTGGCCCGGCTGGTGTAGAGCCCACCGGACCCGAACACTGGATGGTTCGCCGGCGGAGCCGGCGCCAGCAGAGCCTGTCCGCCGCGCGCGAGTCAGCGCTGCTCAATCGCGAGCGGCGGTTGCGGCAGCCCAAGCTGATGGGCAAAGGCGGTCAGCACGATCGCTGCGCTGAGCGGCAGCGTAACCAGCAGGCCAATGACGAACACTGCTGCCCCGACCATGTTCAGTACCGTGATGATTACCATCAGGATGAAATAGATGAACCACTGCCGGGTGATCAGCTTGCGGCTGGTCTCCAGTCCGGTCCAGAACTCGAGCCGGTAAAACACCACCAGCGGGACCGCGAAGAGGTACGCCACGCTCAGGTAGATGCCGGGCAGAAGCAGCAGCAGAAAGCCGATGCCGATCAGGATGCTCGACACAATACTCAGCAGTACCAGCGGCAGCGGATCGTTGAGTACTTCCAGATAGTCGCTCGCGCTTACCGGACCACCTGCCATCTGCTTGCCCAGCGCCCGATAGAGAGCACCCAGCAGCAGCGCAGCCAGCGCCATGACCAGCAGCTGCCCGATAATCGGCACCCAGCCGGCGACCAGCAGAATCAGCAGCATTACCGCCGTGTAAGCGATATGCGGAACCGGGTTGGCAATGAACAGACGCCAGCCATCGCGCACATAATCGGCCAGTGCCAGCGGCGGCGGCGTGCGGTTCAGCAGCTCCTCGGCGGAGCCAGCAAGGGGAGCAGTATTGTTGTTGTGCATGGCAACATCCGTGAAGTGAGGTTGGTGAGCTGCACACGTTAGCACGACCATAAGGTCGAGCATATTACTGCCAGAGTCCGAGCATCCGGGCTGTCAGCAGTATGCTAACGCAAAGGCCGGCGGCCAGCGCGCCGAAAGCGCGCCAGCGGTAGTGCCGCGCCAGCTGGTGCGGATCTCGGGTGGTCAGCAGGAATGGTCGCTGGCGGTTGCCACAGCTGATAACCGGCAGCGGTTCCGTGACTGCCGCGGCGATGATCTCGCGCTGGGCCTGACGTCTGGCCTGTGTCCGTGCTTCCTCCCACTCGGCGAGATCGATCTGGCCGTCGCCATCCTGGTCGAAACGCGCAATCAGCGCTGACTGATCCTGCTTCCACTGCTGCAGCAGCTCACGCTGCCGCTGTGTCTTCTGTTCGATGAAGCTGGGCTGGCGTGGTGTTGCAAACCAGCCGAGCACGTACAGCCAGTCATCCGCTTCTATCCGCCACTCGGTGTAGCGAAAGCGCCCGGAGCTGAGCAGACGTTGCCACAACTGGCCATCCGTGCCGCGCGGGTGGCGACGATTGCCGGTCCACCGTTCGCGGCGCTCCACGGTGACCTCGGCGCGGCGCGGGTCGATCAGGCACTGGCCGGTATGGTCGTCGAACAGCAATGGCTGATCACTGCTGCCGCTCTCTACCCGGCGCCAGTGGCGACCACTGCGGCTGCTTTCGAGACGCTCGATGGTGTAGCGATACCAGAGACAGGGTTTGCCGGTAAGCGGTGCGGTGAGCCCGGCCGGATCCGCAGCGCGCACAAAGCCATTCAGCTCCACATACCCCTGCGCAGCCGAGCGAATGCGGGAGGTCGGGGTGTCCTCGATCAGGCGAGCGCGCCGCAGCTGGCCGGCCATTGCAGCCAGTGTGGCGACGGTGGCACCTGCCGCCAGCAGGGGCGGCAGGAGTGC
The DNA here is from genome assembly GCA_029265075.1 of Gammaproteobacteria bacterium. Classification (GTDB taxonomy): domain Bacteria; phylum Pseudomonadota; class Gammaproteobacteria; order Pseudomonadales; family CAMLJR01; genus CAMLJR01. Next base: position 37,578 of record JAJUJZ010000015.1, read on the forward strand.
CGGCCAGTTCAGCTCGGGCATAGCTCAGCTGAACAGCGCTGCCACATCGACATCGCGCGTTTCGTGGGCCTCGAAGACCAGCAGATCGAACGGTTTGAAGCCGAACAGGCGCGCCACCAGCACATCGGGGAACTGCTCAATCCGGACATTGTTATTGTTCACCGCCTCGTTGTAGACCTCGCGGCGGTCGGCAATGGCATTCTCAAGGCCGCTGATGCGTTGCTGCAAATGCCGGAAGGTCTCGTCGGCCTTCAGCTCCGGATAGTTCTCCGCCAGAGCAAACAGCCGGCC
>JAJUJZ010000001.1 GCA_029265075.1 Gammaproteobacteria bacterium
CCCCTCAAACTTGAGTTCCGGATGCAGGTGCATGAAGACGAACATATCCGCTATACGTGAACCGCAGCCAAGAGACCGTCCCGAGGCCACCGCAATGCTGCCTATAACTGCACCCACATAGCCAGCCGCCCCGAGGCTTGCCAGCCCGAGGATTTTCTCAGGAAGAAAAGTCGCACCAACCAGCTGACTCACTGTGGCGCCAGAACCGAGAGTTTTCAGCGCAGCAGTGATGAATGCAGCGCTTTCAAGCGCTTTCTGATAGCTGTCGAAGAGGTTGCTCGGCACGGAAAGGCCGAGATCCGTCATGTTTTCAATGAAATAGGCTTTGAAGTCGCCGGCTGTATAGCAAGCAGTCATGAGAACCCTCCATGGTTCGCGCAGAAGACTGAACGGCAGCGATCCTTTCGCGCCGGGTCTACACCATAAAGGATTCATGCCTGGAATCAACTTGCTGGCACTGATAACGCCGAGCAGCTCTTGTTTCTTCGGCACCAGCTTGTGTCGTGCTCGGGAGTTGCACCTTGCCCCGATGCGGGCCCGGATCCATTGAACCGCCGGAGACAGTAGCTGGTGGAGCAGGGACGATCTTCAGCTGCGCGGCGTGGCGGAGGTGAATCCCGCTTGCCGGCGTCAGGTTGACAGAGGCAGCATTTACTCAACGCTGTTTGGTATCCTTCGGCGCTTCGCCACAGGAAGCCAGCTGGCCGACGTTTGACCAGCCATGCCGTCCATCGACCCGGCTAATGCGCGATCAGCCCGCCTGGCATCAGGGTCACCCACGCACAGGGCCCCGGCATACCGCCACACCGTTAACCAACTGATCCTTCAGGATAAATGACCGCCATTCAGGACAAAAAAAGCGAAAGCATGGCTTCTGCTGCCGCGCACACTCCGATGATCCAGCAGTACCTCCGGATCAAGGCCCAGCATCCCAACGAGATGCTGTTCTACCGCATGGGGGATTTCTACGAGCTGTTTTTTGACGATGCGAAGCGTGCAGCGGAGCTGCTCGATATCACGCTGACAGCCCGGGGTAAGTCGGGTGGCGAACCTATTCCGATGGCCGGGGTGCCGTATCACTCGGCGGAAAGCTATCTGGCGCGGCTGGTGCGGCGCGGGGTGTCGGTCGCGATCTGTGAGCAGATCGGCGATCCGGAGACCAGCAAGGGTCCGGTAGAGCGGCAGGTGGTGCGCATCGTGACGCCGGGTACCGTCAGCGATGAGGCGCTGCTCGACGAGCGCCGCGACAACCTGCTGATGGCAGTGCAGCAGCATGGCGAGCGGTTCGGGGTGGCAACGCTCGATATCAGCAGCGGCCGGTTTCTGGTGGCCGAATATGAGGGTGTGCCGGCCCTGCTGGCGGAAATTGAACGGCTGGCGCCAGCGGAGCTGCTCTATGCCGATTCGCTGGCGGTGGCAGAACTCACCGGCCGTCCCGGGGCCCGGCGGCGTCCGATCTGGGAGTTCGATAGCGAAACCGCGCACCGGCTGCTCTGCCAGCAGTTCAATACGCACGATCTGCAGGGTTTTGGCGTTGCCCATCTCAGCGTGGCGCTGCCAGCTGCCGGCTGTCTGCTGCAATACGCGCAGGAAACGCAGCGCAGTGCCCTCCCCCATATTCGGGAACTGCGTCAGGAGCGGCGTGAAGAGAGCGTGGCACTGGACGCGGCCACCCGCCGCAATCTCGAAATTGACACCAATCTCTCGGGCGGCACCGAGCACACGCTGCTGTGGGTGATGGACAGCACCCGCACCCCGATGGGCAGTCGCATGTTACGTCGCTGGCTGAACCGCCCGCTCTGCCGCCGCGAACCGCTTGAGGCACGACAGGCAGCAATCCAGTCGCTGCTGACGGATTACACCTTTGAACCGGTCCGCGACCAGCTGAAGCGCATCGGCGATATGGAGCGCATCCTGGCGCGGGTAGCGCTGCGCTCGGCGCGTCCGCGCGACCTGGCACGCCTGCAGCAGGCGCTGGCGGCACTGCCCGATCTGCAGCGCGACCTGCACACCAATGAATCGCCGCGGGTACGGCAGCTGGCCAAGGCGATCAGCGAGTTTCCCGACCTGGCCGACCTGCTGAAGCGGGCGCTGATCGAGAATCCGCCGATGGTGATCCGCGACGGCGGTGTCATCGCCAGCGGCTACGACGCAGAACTCGATGAGCTGCGTGACCTCTCCAGCAATGCCGGTGATTATCTGGTGGCGCTGGAGGCACGCGAACGCGAGCGCACCGGCATCTCCACCCTGAAAGTGGGCTACAACCGGGTGCATGGCTACTACATTGAAATCAGCCGCGGTCAGGCTGACAACGCGCCCGCCGACTATCAGCGCCGGCAGACCTTGAAGAACGCCGAGCGTTTCATCACGCCGGAGCTGAAGGAGTACGAAGACAAGGCGCTGTCCGCCCGCAGCCGCGCGCTGGCGCGCGAGAAATATCTCTACGACAAGCTGCTCGAGCGCCTCAACGAGCAGCTGGTGGCATTGCAGGACTGTGCAGCAGCCGTGGCCGAACTCGACGTACTGGCGGCCCTGGCGGAACGTGCCGACCAGCTCGAAATGGTGCAGCCGGAACTGACGGATGAGAATCGCATCGACATCCGCGGCGGCCGCCACCCGGTCGTTGAACGCGTGCTGGATGGTCCCTTTATTCCCAACGACGTCTGCTTCGATCAGCAGCGCCGCATGCTGATTGTCACCGGCCCTAACATGGGTGGTAAGTCGACCTTCATGCGCCAGACTGCGCTAATTGTACTGCTGGCTCATGTCGGCAGTTTTGTGCCGGCGAGCAGCGCCTGTATCGGGCTGGTAGATCAGATTTTTACGCGCATCGGCTCGTCAGACGATCTGGCCGGTGGCCGCTCGACCTTCATGGTGGAGATGACTGAAACCGCCAACATTCTGCACAACGCCACCGAGCGTAGCCTGGTCCTGATGGATGAAGTGGGACGCGGCACCAGCACCTTTGATGGACTGGCGCTGGCGTGGGCAGCGGCGGTGCACCTGGTCGACAGACTGCGCTCTTTTACCCTGTTCGCCACTCACTATTTCGAGCTGACCCAGCTACCCCAGGAATACCCGCTGGCGGCTAACGTGCACCTCGATGCCACCGAATATCAGGACCACATCGTGTTCCTGCATGCGGTCCAGCCCGGTCCGGCCAGCCGCAGCTACGGGCTGCAGGTGGCGCAGCTGGCGGGTATTCCGTCGGAAGTCGTCACTGCGGCCAGACGCAAGCTGAGTGAGCTGGAACAACCGGTGACACCTGCGGGCGGAGCCGCTTCGACAGTGCAGCAAGGGCACGCCACGGAGACGACCTTCCAGCAGGGCGATCTCTTCAGCGCGGCACCGCACCCGGTGCTGGAGCGTCTGGCAGCGCTGGATGTCGACGCCCTCTCACCACGCGAGGCGCTGCAGCTTCTGTATGAGCTGCGGGCGGAGGCAGAGTGACGCAGTTATTACAGGCACGAAATGAAGTGGTACAATCCGCGCTGTTTGGAACTAGCCGAGGCTTGTAGTGCGATGACATTTGTAGTGGGTGAAAACTGCATCAAGTGCAAACACACGGACTGCGTGGAAGTTTGCCCGGTTGACTGTTTCTACGAAGGCCCCAACTTTCTCGTGATCCACCCCGACGAATGTATCGATTGCGCGCTCTGCGAGCCTGAGTGCCCGGTGGATGCCATCTACTCGGAAGATGAGCTGCCCGAGGATCAGCAGGTATTCCTGCAGCTGAACGCCGAGCTGGCGGAAGTCTGGCCCAACATCACCGAGAAAAAAGACTCGCCGCCCGATGCCGACGAGTGGGATGGCGTGCCCAACAAGCTGCAGTATCTGGAGCGCTGATCTCCGACTGCTGGCCGGTTGTGTTTCTGACCACCGGCCAATAAAAAAACCGCTGATCTCTCAGCGGTTTTTTTATGCGCACAGCAACAGGACTGTCAGCTGAAAACGGTTTCACCACTCAGGCCGTTGCGCTCCATGATGTCGCGCAGACGACGCAGCGCCTCCACCTGGATCTGACGGACACGCTCCCGGGTAAGCCCGATTTCGCGCCCAACCTCTTCCAGCGTCGCCGCCTCGTGACCACGCAGCCCGAAGCGCCGGGCGACAACTTCACGCTGCTTTTCGGTCAGCTCGTCCAGCCACACGCTGATGCTGGCGCGCATATCGTCGTCCTGCAGCAGCTCAGCCGGGTCGGAGACCTGCGTATCGGGAATGGTATCGAGCAGCGAGCGATCGGAGTCATAACCCAGCGGCGTATCGACCGAAGTCACCCGCTCATTGAGACCGAGCATTCGCTTGACGTCTTCAACCGGCCGGTCCAGCAGCTCCGCAATTTCTTCGGCGGTGGGCTCATGGTCCAGTTTCTGGGTCAGCTCACGCGCCGCGCGCAGATAGACGTTGAGTTCCTTGACGACGTGGATCGGCAGCCGGATGGTGCGCGTCTGGTTCATGATGGCGCGCTCGATAGTCTGCCGGATCCACCAGGTCGCATAGGTCGAGAAGCGGAAGCCGCGCTCCGGGTCAAACTTCTCGACGGCCCGGATCAGACCGAGATTGCCCTCTTCGATCAGATCGAGCAGCGACAGCCCGCGATTGACATACCGGCGAGCGATCTTCACCACGAGCCGCAGGTTGGACTCGATCATGCGAGTGCGCCCCGCCGGATCACCCTTCACTGCCAGACGCGCGTAATAGACCTCCTCTTCGGGTGTCAGCAGGGTCGAAAAGCCAATCTCATTGAGATACATCTGGGTGGCATCGAGCGTCTTCTGCAACGACGCCGTGGCACCCCGTCCTACTGAACCCCGTACGTAGCGAGAGGACTCAGCCGCTTCCTGATCATCTTCCTCGTCGGCTGCATCGAGTGCCGCAGGAAGATCGTCCCCCACCATCACCTCATCCGTACCGAAGCCGAGCTCGCTTCCGAGTGCTGCGTCGAACTCGCCTGCGCTGGAATCCTCTTCCCGTTCACTCTGCATCAGTTCACCGTCCTTATGTAAAAAGCCCGCGTCACAAGCAAATCCGCGAACGCCTCGACTGCCAGGGTCCAGGCTCTGCCGGAATGACAACGCTGCCTTTACCGTCTCGGCAGCAGTGCTATCGGATCGACAGGCCGTCCATACTCCCTGACCTCAAAGTGCAGCTTGGCGAAATCGGTACCACTATCTCCAATCTCGGCAATCTGCTCGCCAGCTTTAACACGCTGTCCCTCAGCGACCAGCAGTCGGCTATTGTGGCCGTACGCGCTCAGATAACGTTCGTTATGTTTCAGAATGATCAGGTTGCCATAACCGATCAGTCCGCTGCCGGCGTACACCACCACTCCATTGTTGGTTGCGACTACAGGCTCGCCGAACTCTCCGCGAATATCAATCCCCTTGTGAGCCACAGCTCCGCTTCCAAAGCGTGTCACTACTGGCCCTTGTGCCGGCCAGCGCCATTGGGACGCGAGTGGCTGCGACGGAATGGTTGGTCGATGGGGCGTATCGGTCGTGGTTGGGGTCCTTTTTTGCGTAGGGGCCTGGACGGTGCCGGAAGCGGACGGGCCCGGCACTCGGGAGAGGTCCAGAGTCAGCCGCTGGCCCGCGCGGATGCGCGACCCATCGCCCAGATTGTTAGCATGCGCTAACCGTGAAACATCCAGTCCATAGCGCCAGCCAATGGAGTAAAGCGTCTCACCGGGGGCTACGATGTGGAAATCGATGCGGCGTGGGGGGGCGGCATCACGCTCCACTACGGGCGGCAACGGCCGCGATCCGCCGCAGGCAGCGAGGGCAACCAGCGTGAAGCACATCACACACACAAGAATGGCTCGCGGGCCGATGCTGTTCCCCATCGGACGGAAAATCACTCTGCAGCCGGCGGTCGGTTAATCACGATTCTAGAGGTCCCGTCCCCTTCTCTGGAAAAATTAAATCTAAGAAATATGAAACTTTTTAGGAAAGCAGCGGTCGCGGACTCCGATTCTCGCGGGGGGATGCCGCGCTACGACAGTGTGCTGATTAACACTTCTGTCGCGAACCTGCTCACCCTCAGTTGTAAGTGTTCGATATCAGACGTTCAGCCCCTTATTATCATTAGTTACTGGCAGCGCGTGATCTAATTCACAAACTAATTTGGTGACTCAGCGCCGGATGACACCACTGAGCAGTGGGACAAATCGCACCGGTTCGATAATCTGGCGCTCGAAACCGTCATCCGTGCGCGTAATTACCACCAGGTGCTGTTCGCGATCATCCCCTTCGGGCGAAACCAGCCGCCCCCCGATTGCCAGTTGTTCAATCAGCTCAGCAGGAATCTCGCGGGGCGCTGCAGCGGACAGAATCCCGTCGAAAGGTGCTTTCTCCGCCCACCCCATCGCGCCGTCCGCCAGCCGGCACTGCACATTGTAGATCCGCAGCGAACGCAGGCGGTCGCGCGCTTTCTCCAGCAGAGGCTGGATGCGCTCGACGCTGAATACCTGCTCCACCCCCGGCATGCGCGCCAGGATGGTGGTCTGGTATCCCGAACCCGTGCCCACCTCGAGCACGCGCGCAGGGGCGCCTGCAGCGAACAGCAACTCGGTCATGCGGGCAACAATGTAAGGCTGGGAGAGCGTCTGCTGGAAGCCAATGGGGAGTGCGCTGTCTTCATAGGCCCGGTGAGCCAGTGCCTCGTCGAGATAAATATGGCGCGGTGTGGTGCGAATGATGTCGAGCAGCGCCTGATTCTCTATGCCCTGCTCCTGCAAGCGCTGAACCAGACGATCACGTGTGCGCTGCGACGTCATCCCAATGCCGCTGAACTGTTCCGGTGTCACACGAATTCCCCAGTGGTGCAAAAATTATTCATTATAAGCGTCGACGTAGTCTGCGGCTTCGCGAATCAGACTCGTCGCAAAACAGCCACGCGGCAGCACGAAGCTCAGCTCTGCTGCCGGACCGTCAAGCAGGCGCCACTGCCATTCCCGTGGCTGTAATCGCAGCGCCCGCCGCTCGGCTGACAGCCCCGCAGCGTGCAGTGCCTGCTCAAGCTCCTGCCAGGGTTCAAGCGCCGCTAGCTCGACCGCAAGGGCATCCGCGGTGGGCGCCAGCTTGCCGGGCCGACCAGCCAGGGGGCCGGTTGGATGCACGTCACCGCTGGCCACCCGTGTCACCAGCGCATCGCTGAGTTCGTCGCTGAACAGACTGGCGCTGCCATCCAGCATCAGCAGCTCGCCCGCGAGTGCCTGATTCCATGAATCGTCGCGCACCCGGGCCGCCAGCACCTCGTTGAACAGCAACGACCGCAGGCTGGAGAGCCAGAGCGCCTGCAGGTGCCGCGGCTTGCGCGGCCTGCCGGCTGCCAGCCACTGGCGTGCAGCCTCGATATTGTTGCCGTCGCGACCGAAGCGCTGAGGCCCGAAATAGTTGGGCACGCCCTGCTGGCCGATCTGATCAAGCCGCGCTTCAAAGGCGCTCAGATCACCTTCGATATCATCGAGGCGAATAACAAAGCGATTGCCACGATGGGTACCACGCCGCAATTTGCGGCTGTGCCGGCTCACCTGCAGCAGGCGCACGCTGGGATCAGCCCAGTCACGCCAGTCGACCTCGCGCTTCAGCAGATGCAGGCTGAACCACTGACGGGTGATCGCATGGCGATCCTTCATGCCCGACCAGGAGACATCCGCTTCGCGTATGCCGGCAAAGCGGGCCAGCCGCCGCGCCACCTCGGCGGTATTGACGCCTTCTTTCTCAACCCAGAGGCAGCAGTGCTCACCCTCACCATCCGGCTCGAAGCCCAGCAGCTCCTCCACCTGAAAGGCAGCACGCGTGGCGCGCAGACGTGCGCGCACCGGCGCCTCGCCGCACGCGTGCGGCCACACCGGCAGCGTCATGAAATGCGCTCCAGCAGTACCACGGCATGCGTCGCAATGCCCTCCTCTCGGCCCACGAAACCCAGTTTTTCCGTGGTGGTCGCCTTGAGGTTGATCTGGCTTTCAAGACAGTCGAGATCAGCAGCAATATTGGCCACCATCGCAGGCGCATGACGCGCCAGCCGCGGTGCTTCTGCGAGTACGGTGATATCGGCATTGGCCAGCTGCAGCCCCTGCTCGCGCACCAGGGCATAACAGTGGCCCAGCAGCTGGCGGCTGTCGACGCCCCGCCACCGGGGGTCGGTATCGGGGAAGTGGCGGCCAATGTCGCCCAGCGCGCACGCACCGAGCAGCGCGTCACACAGCGCGTGCAACACGACATCACCATCGGAATGGGCGATGAGGCCTGCACTATGCGCAATGCGCACACCGCCCAGCATCACATGATCGCCCGGCCCGAACCGGTGGACGTCAAAACCGTGTCCGATGCGCATTACGCCACTCCACTTCCCAGGTAAAAAGCCGCGAGCGCGAGGTCGTCGGCTCGCGTGATCTTGAGATTACGCCGCGAGCCTTCCACCAGCAGCGGCCGGCGACCGAGTGCTTCCACCGCCTGCGCTTCGTCGGTCACCACAGTGCCGTCCACAAATGCCTGATCCAGTGCTGCGGCCAGCAGCGTGCGATCAAACAGCTGTGGTGTCTGAGCCTGCCACAGGCGGCTGCGATCCACCGTGCGGACGCTGCGCTTGTCAGCGGCGGCCTCTTTCAGCGTGTCGGCAACGGGCAGCGCCAGCAGTCCACCATCCGGGTGCGGACCCGCTACGCGGATCAGCCGCTCGATATCGGCTGCCGGACAGCAGGGGCGCGCCACATCATGCACCAGCACCGTCGGCGGCGCGTCGGTCTCCGCCAGCCGCTGCAGGCCATTGCGGACGGAGTGACAGCGCTCGGCACCACCGGCAACGATCAGCACGCGCGGGTCCCGCGTCAGCGCGATCTCCCGCCAGCGCTCGTCGTCAGCTGCGACGACCAGGACCAGATGAGTAAGCTGCGGCAGCGTCAGCAGCAGACTGAGCGTGTGCTCCATCACCGTGGCGCCTGCCACCATCGCGTACTGCTTCGGCAGGTCGCCGCCAAAACGGCGGCCGACACCGGCCGCGGGCACGACCGCAGCGACCGGAAAAGAGAGAGACGATGACACCGGTTTACTTGTCGACAATGAGATAGAAGGTTTCGTCCTTGCGCGTCATGCCCAGCTCGCCGCGCGCCCGCTCTTCGAGCGCGTCGACCCCGGATTTGAGGTTGATCACTTCCTCTTCCAGCAGCCGATTGCGCTTCTCGAGCTCGCCGGTGCGCTGTTGCTGGACCTCGATCTCGGCCTTGAGCGCAGCGACATCCGCCCAGCTCCCGGGACCGATCCAGAGCCGGTATTGCAATCCCAGCAGCAACAGCAGGAGCAGGATATTTAGCCAGCGCATGAGAGCCGTTATGCCGAAAAAAAGCGCCAGCGGCGCGATGGCGCGACGTTATCACAATCCCTGAGCAGGAGAAAATGACGGCTCGCGAGAGCGCCACCGGACGCGAATCCGGTCCGGTGGCGAATGCAGATCAGGAACGGAATTCGGCCCGGCCACGGTACGGTGCCGCGGCGCCCAGCTCTGCCTCGATACGCAGCAGGCGGTTGTACTTGGCAACACGGTCGGAGCGGCACAGCGAGCCCGTTTTGATCTGCCCTGCCGCCGTCGCCACCGCCAGATCGGCGATGAAGGTGTCTTCCGTTTCGCCTGAGCGGTGCGAAATGACAGCGGTGTAGCCGGCATTTTTCGCCATCTGGATCGCTTCCAGCGTCTCCGTCAGCGAACCGATCTGGTTGAACTTGATCAGGATGCTGTTGGCGATGCGCTTCTCGATCCCTTCTTTGAGGATGCGGGTATTGGTGACGAACAGGTCGTCGCCCACCAGCTGCACCTTGTCGCCAATCTTGCGCGTCAGACCGGCCCAGCCATCCCAGTCGCTTTCGTCCATGCCGTCCTCAATGGAGAGGATCGGATACTTGCCTACCAGCTCGGCCAGATAGTCTGCAAAACCATCAGCGGTGAATTTCTTGCCCTCGCCCGCCAGGTCGTACTGGCCATCTGTGTAGAACTCGCTGGCGGCGCAGTCGAGCGCCAGCGTGATGTCGCGGCCCAGCTCGTAACCTGCCGATTTCACAGCTTCGGCGATCGCCTCAATGGCGGCTTCGTTGGACGGCAGGTTGGGTGCGAATCCGCCCTCATCACCAACGGCGGTGTTGAGTCCGCGGGCGGAGAGTACCTTCTTCAGATGATGGAAGATCTCGGCGCCGGCGCGCAGTGCTTCGGCAAAGGTCGGTGCTGCCACCGGCTGGATCATGAATTCCTGGATGTCGACGTTGTTGTCGGCATGCTCCCCGCCGTTGATGATGTTCATCATCGGTACCGGCATGGTGAAGCGCTCCGGCGTGCCGTTGAGCTCGGCGATATGCTGATAGAGCGGCACTTTTTTGGCGACTGCCGCCGCCTTGGCGTTGGCCAGCGACACGGCCAGGATGGCGTTGGCACCGAAGTTGGCTTTGTTGTCAGTGCCGTCGGCGTCGATCATCGCTTCGTCGAGCCCGCGCTGATCATTGGCGTCGCGGCCCTTAAGCAGGCTGAGAATAGTCGTGTTGACGTTGTCGACGGCTTTGCGCACACCCTTGCCGAGATAGCGCGAAGCATCACCGTCACGCAGCTCCAGCGCTTCGCGCGAGCCGGTGGAGGCGCCGGACGGGGCGCAGGCGCTGCCGACCGAGCCGTCACTCAGGGTGACTTCGGCCATCACCGTGGGGTTGCCGCGCGAATCGAGTACCTCGAACGCCTTGATATCGACTACTTCAGCCATTGAGTTGGACTCCGTTGATTGTCGTGATTACGGCGCCTTCGGTGGCGCTGCATCGATTGAAAACGGTCATGGCAAGGCCGGCTGGTAGCGCTACGGTTGCTGTGCGCGGCGCCGGCACTCTGCCGTTGTTAACGAATCTCCAGCGGCGCGAAGCCTTTGACGAGCTCATCGATGGCTTTCATCTGTGCCAGGAACGGCTCCAGCTTGTCCAGCGGCAGCGCGCAGGGTCCGTCGCATTTGGCCGCATCCGGGTCGGGGTGTGCTTCCAGGAACAGACCTGCCAGTCCCTGTGCCATGCCGGCCCGCCCCAGCTCCACCACCTGCTGTCGGCGGCCGCCGGCGGAATCGGCCCGTCCGCCCGGCATCTGCAGGGAGTGAGTGACATCGAAGAAGACCGGATAGCCCATGCGCTTCATGATGGCGAACCCAAGCATGTCGACGACCAGATTGTTGTAGCCGAAGCAGGAACCGCGCTCGCAGAGAACCAGCCGCTCGTTACCGGCTTCCTCGCACTTGCGCAGGATGTGCTGCATCTCGTGCGGCGCCAGGAACTGCGCCTTCTTGATGTTGATCACCGCGCCGGTTTTAGCCATCGCCACTACCAGATCCGTCTGCCGCGACAGGAAAGCAGGCAGCTGGATGATGTCGCACACTTCCGCGACCGGCTGCGCCTGCCACGGCTCGTGGACGTCGGTGATGACCGGCACGTTGAATGTCTGCCTGATCTCTTCAAAAATCTTCAGTCCGGCATCCAGGCCCGGACCGCGGAATGAGGCAATCGACGAGCGGTTCGCCTTATCGAACGATGCCTTGAAAACATAGGGAATACCGAGCTTGCCGCATACCTCGACGTATTTCTCAGCTACCTGCAGCGCCAGATCGCGCGATTCCAGCACGTTCATGCCGCCAAACAGAACGAACGGCAGCTCGTTACCGATTCTCAGGGAGCCGACCGAGATAATCCGCTGCTCGCTCATACATTACCCTCCCGATGTTTCAGCGCCGCCTCGACAAACCCGATGAAGAGCGGATGTCCTTCGCGCGGCGTCGAGGTGAATTCGGGGTGGAACTGACAGGCGATGAACCACGGGTGATCCGGCAGTTCGATCATCTCCACCAGCGTGTCCTCAGCCGACCAGCCACCCACCTTCAGCCCGGCGCTCTGCAGCTGCGGCAGGTAGTTGTTGTTGACCTCATAGCGGTGCCGGTGGCGCTCGACGATGACGCCTTTGCCGTAGATTTCACGCGCCTTGCTGTTCTCGACCAGCCTGCACTCCTGCGCGCCCAGCCGCATGGTGCCGCCGAGGTCCGAGGCTTCATCACGCACTTCGGTTTTGCCCTCGGCATTGATCCACTCGGTGATCAGTGCGACTACCGGATGCCGCGCCTTGCGATCGAATTCGGTGCTGTTGGCACCGTCGAGATTGGCCAGCGAACGGGCAAATTCGATCACCGCCACCTGCATGCCGAGGCAGATGCCCAGATAGGGAATCTTGTTCTCACGGGCATACCGCACGGCCGCAATCTTGCCTTCCACCCCGCGCGAGCCGAAGCCGCCAGGGACCAGAATGCCGTCCATCTTCTCGAGGCAGGCGGTGCCCTCCTCCTGGATGGTCTCGGAATCGATATAGGTGATATTGACCTTGCTGCGCAGCTGGATACCGGCGTGCTTCAGCGCTTCGTTGACCGACTTGTAGGCGTCGATCAGCTCGATGTACTTGCCGACCATGGCGATGTTCACTTCGGCTTCGGGCCGCAGCTCGCCTTCGATCACACGGTCCCACTCGGAGAGATCCGCGACCGGGTAGCCATCCAGACCGAAGCGCTCCAGCACCAGCTCGTCAAGGCCGCGTTTCTGCAGCATCGACGGAATGCGGTAGATTGAGTCGGCATCAGGCAGCGGAATGACGGCCCGCTCCTCGACGTTGGTAAAGAGCGCGATCTTCTTGAGCGAGCCCTCGTCGATTTCATGATCGGAACGGCAGATCAGGATGTCGGGCTGCAGGCCGATCGAGCGCAGTTCCTTGACCGAGTGCTGCGTCGGCTTGGTTTTGGTTTCACCGGCCGTCGCGATGAACGGCACCAGCGTGAGATGCATCAGCATCGCCTGGCGGGTGCCCAGCTCGAGTCGCAGCTGCCGGGCCGCCTCAAAGAACGGCAGACCTTCGATATCACCCACGGTACCGCCGATCTCGACGATGGCCACATCGGCATCGCCAGCGCCTTCCATGATGCGGCGCTTGATCTCGTCGGTGATGTGCGGAATGACCTGCACCGTGCCGCCCAGGTAGTCGCCGCGGCGCTCCTTGCGCAGTACGGTTTCGTAGACACGCCCGGTGGTGAAGGCGTTGCGACGGCTCATCTTGACGCGCAGGAAGCGCTCATAGTGACCGAGGTCGAGGTCAGTCTCCGCACCATCTTCCGTGACGAACACTTCGCCATGCTGGAAGGGGCTCATGGTGCCCGGGTCGACGTTGATATAGGGGTCCAGCTTGAGCATCGTGACCCGGAGGCCACGCGCCTCGAGGATTGCGCCCAGCGATGCTGAAGCGATGCCCTTGCCCAGAGAGGAAACCACCCCACCGGTTACAAAAATAAAGCGAGCCGCCATGTGAAGCCTTTTGTGCAAGCGTTTCGAGAGGTTGGAGGCCTGGGCAGGAAAGACCGCCTCCGGGATGGGCGGCCAGCTTACCAGAAGGCCGGTTTCCTCTCAATGTGACGATGGTGTGAGTCGGTGCCAGTGCAGGGCCCAGCCGGGCTCTCCCGGCGCCGCCTGATAACCTTCACAGACCCACAGATCAGCGACGGCCACCAGCTCGTCACCGCTGTAGATGAGCGGCAGTCGCTCGCGCCACCACGGTTCGAGTTCACACTCCTGCAGCAGCCGGCGCAGCGTTTGCGAGTGACGCCGGCCTGCGGGCCGGCAGCGCTCTCCGCCAGCGCGGCTGCGGACGCTGAGCGGCAGTCCCCGGCGCAGTCCCTCACCTGTCACTGGCTCGGCCCGCAGCTCACCGCCAGCTGGGAGTGTCAGCGGCCGCGTCGGTTCCCATGCCTGCGCGGGCCACGGCAGGAACGGCGGCAGTGGTGTCATGGCGTACAGCCAGCCGCGATAACGCCGCACTTCGGCGGCGCCGGCTGGTCCGCGCCATGTCACCAGGGGCAATGCGTCGTCAGTGGCGGTGGCCAGCCGCTCCAGCTGCTCCAGCACGGCAACACCAGGCTGTGGTAATTGCAGTCCCGCCAGCCAGTGGCGCCACAGATTGAAGCGCCGTGGCTGCGACAGCGCCAGCGCTGCGGCAATGGCGAGCCGCTCACCCTCGGCGGCAGCCGCCAGGTCCAGTGCCGCCACCTCGGCGAGCACGGTGGCCACCTGCTCACCCTGGGCTGCAGCGCGCCCCAGCGTGTCGCGATATCCGGGCCACCGCTGTCCGATCAGCGGCAGTACCTGGTTGCGGAGGAAATTCCGGTCATACTGAGAATCGCAATTGCTGGGGTCTTCAACCCAGTGCAGGCCGTGCTGTTGTGCATGCGCCTCCAGTTCGGAGCGCGTCGTCTGCAGCAGAGGCCGAAGAATGGTGGCGCCCCCCAACGGACGCTCTGCAGGGATGCCGATGGCTGCAGCGGCGCCCCGGCCACTGAGCAGCCGCAGCAGCACGGTCTCGGCCTGATCATCAGCGTGGTGGCCCTGCAGCAGCAGATCGCCCGATCCGCACAGCTGCCGGAATGCTGCATACCGCGCTGCACGTGCTGCGGCCTCGAGCCCCAGCCCGGCTGTCAGGTCAACCTCAACAGGAACAACGGTCAGCGGAATACCCAGCGCTCCGCAGACCGCCTGACAATGCGCAGCCCAGTCGGACGCCTGCGGTTGCAGCTGGTGATTGACGTGGATAGCCCGCAGCTCTGGCCACGGCCCGCCGTGCTGACGCAGCTGATGACAAAGATGCAGCAGCACATGGGAGTCGAGGCCGCCGCTGTAGGCCACCCACCAGCGGCGACAGTCTCGGTGGGAGTGGAGCCGGATGGCGAGCGCGCTGCTGTCCATCCCGCGCCGTTTATCTGCCGTAGGACATGAAGCGCTGGTAGCGACGCTCCAGCAGCTCGTCGACCGGGATGCCCGCAAGACGATCGAGCTGCGTCACGAGATATTCCTTTATGCGACCGGCAGTTAGCTCGGGATCGCGGTGAGCACCACCCAGCGGCTCGGGAATGGTCTCGTCGACGATGCCAAGGTCTTCCAGCACTTTGGAGGTCAGCCCCATCGCTTCGGCAGCTTCAGGTGCCTTGGCAGAGGTTTTCCAGATGATGTTGGCGCACCCTTCAGGGGAAATAACGAAGTAGGTGGCGTACTGCAGCATCGCGAGATGGTCGCCGACGCCGATACCCAGCGCACCGCCGGAGCTGCCCTCACCGATGACCACACAGACGATCGGCGTCTTCAGGCGAGACATCACCGCCAGGTTAGTGGCAATGGCCTCACTGATCCCCCGCTCCTCACTGTCGATGCCGGGATAGGCACCGGGCGTGTCGATCAGCGTGATGATCGGCAGTTTGAAGCGCTCGGCCGTCTCCATCAGGCGCAGCGCCTTGCGGTAGCCCTCGGGCTTGGGCATACCGAAGTTGCGCTTAACCTTTTCCGGCACACCGCGCCCCTTCTCCTGGCCGATGACCATGACCGGCCGGCCGTCCAGACGGGCGACACCACCTACGATGGCTTTGTCGTCGCCGAAATGGCGGTCGCCGTGCAGTTCATCGAACTCGGTGAAGATGCGCGGAATATAATCCAGCGTGTAAGGCCGCAGCGGATGGCGCGCTACCCGTACGATGTCCCAGGGGGTCAGATTCGAATAGATCTTCTCGGTCAGCTTGATGCTCTTCTCGCGCAGCTTGGCGATCTCATCATTGATGTTGAGATTGTTGTCATTGCTGACCAGCTGCAGCTCCTCGATCTTGGCTTCGAGTTCGGCGATTGGCTGTTCGAAATCGAGGTAATTCGGATTCATGGTCACCTTGGCTGATCTGGCGCCCTAATGGACTGTTGGGAAACGGCGGAACGCGCGCTCGCCGCCGTTCCGGAACTGCTGAGTACGGCACCAAAGCGCCGCGGGGGCAGAAAGATACGCGATTATAGCTGACACGTCGACCGAAGCCGAACCTCAGCCATAGGCACTAATTCACTGTTCGGCAACATCATGGCGGGCCGGCTCAGTAGGCCAGCCGCACTCGTTCGGCACCAAAGCGATCACGCAGCCGCTGCAGCAGCTCATCGGACGGGCGTATCCGCCACCCTTCCGGCAGCTGGATCCGTGCCTGCGCCGTCGGCTGGCGGTAATGAATCACCACCGGGCAGCTGCCGCTGCGACTGCCCTCCAGCAAGCGCTCGAATTCATCCGCGAAGCTGGCCGAGAAATCCGCCTCCGTCAGCTTCAGCTCAAGTGCTCTGACAGCTGCCTCGCGTGCATCCAGCAGCGAGCGCACCGACTGGCCGCGCATCTTGAGTGCACCAGCGTAGTCGTCATGCGACACCGAGCCTTCGATCACCACGATGCTGTCCTTGATCAGCCGTTCGCGGTTTTCCTCGTAGACATCGGCAAACAGGGTCACCTCGATGCGCGCACTGCGGTCGTCCAGCAGTACGAACGCCATGTTATCGCCCCGCTTGTTGCGCATGGTGCGCAGATTGACGACCAGCCCGGCGATGGTCTGGGTGGCGTGCTTGTCAGGCCGCAGATCGGCGATCCGGTTCGGCACGAACTGGCGCAGTTCCTTCTCGTAATCGTCGATGGGATGACCCGTGACATACAGCCCCAGCGTCTCCTTCTCACCTTCCAGCCGCTGTCTGGTTCCCCACGGACGGACGTGACGGAAATCGGCGTACGGATCGCCATCGCTGCCGACGGAGGCGACCACATCGCCGAACAGATCCGCCATGCCGAGATCTTTGTTGGCAGCCGCCTGCTCGGCGGCCTTCATCGCTTCGGGGAGTGCCGCCATCAGGATGGCGCGATCCACGCCCAGCGAGTCGAAAGCACCGGCCCGGATCAGCGCCTCAAGCGCCCGCTTGTTCACCTTGCGGGTATCGACCCGCGCGCAGAAGTCGAACAGGCTGGTGAACCGGCCGCCGCTGCGACGGGCTTCGATGATGCTCTCGATCGGACCTTCGCCCAAGCCCTTGATGGCACCCAGGCCGTAAACGATTTCACCCGCTTCGTTGACGGTGAACATGTAATCGCCTGCGTTCACATCGGGCAGTTTCAGGACGAGCTTCATCGCCCTGCACTCTTCAATGAAGGTGACGATCTTGTCGGTATTCTGCAGCTCTGAACTCATCACCGCCGCCATGAATGGCGCCGGATAGTGTGTCTTGAGCCAGGCGGTCTGGTAGGAAACCAGCGCGTAAGCGGCCGAGTGCGACTTGTTGAAGCCGTAGCCGGCAAACTTCTCCATCAAATCGAAAATGTTCGACGCCAGCTCTTCGCTGTGGCCGTTGCGGACGGCCCCCTCGACGAAGATGGCGCGCTGCTTGGCCATCTCCTCCGGCTTTTTCTTGCCCATGGCGCGACGCAGCAGGTCCGCACCACCGAGCGTATAACCGGCCATCACCTGCGGGATCTGCATCACCTGTTCCTGATAGAGGATGATGCCGTAGGTGGGCTCGAGAATCGGAATCAGCGACTCGTGCTGGTACTGCGGGTGCGGATAGGCCAGTTCGGCGCGGCCGTGCTTCCGGTTGATGAAGTCATCGACCATGCCCGACTGCAGCGGACCGGGGCGGAACAGCGCCACCAATGCCACGATGTCTTCAAAGCGCGATGGCAGCAGCCGCTTGATGAGGTCCTTCATGCCCCGCGATTCAAGCTGGAACACTGCCGTGGTCTCGGCCCGCTGCAGCAGCTTGAAAGTGGGCTGGTCGTCGAGCGGAATCGCCATGATATCGAGCGGCTCCTCGCCCTGCTTGGCGCGAATCCGGTCGATGATCTTCTTGGCCCAGTCGATGATGGTCAGGGTGCGCAGGCCCAGGAAGTCGAACTTGACCAGCCCTGCCTCTTCTACGTCCCCTTTGTCGAACTGGGTGACAACGCCCTCGCCATTCTCATCACAATAGAGCGGCGCGAAGTCGGTGAGCCGCGACGGAGCGATCACCACCCCTCCGGCGTGCTTGCCTACGTTACGGGTGATCCCTTCCAGCTGCCTGGCCATCTCCCAGATTTCGGCGGCCTGCGTGTCCGTCTCGATGAAGTCACGCAGCACCGTCTCCTTCTCGGAGGCCTCATCCAGGGTGATGCCGACTTCAAAGGGGATCATCTTGGAGAGTTTGTCGGCGAGGCCGTACGACTTGCCCTG
The DNA here is from genome assembly GCA_029265075.1 of Gammaproteobacteria bacterium. GTDB lineage: Bacteria > Pseudomonadota > Gammaproteobacteria > Pseudomonadales > CAMLJR01 > CAMLJR01. The sequence continues at coordinate 18,083 of JAJUJZ010000001.1, forward strand.
CACACGCGCCACGTCGCGCACCACCGCCTTCGCTGCCATGGTACCGAATGTGATGATCTGGGAGACCGCCTCGCGACCATAACGCTCGGCCACGTAGCTGATGACGCGGTCGCGGTTCTCCATGCAAAAATCGATATCGAAGTCGGGCATCGATACCCGCTCGGGGTTCAGGAACCGTTCGAACAGCAGGTCGTACTGAATTGGGTCGAGATCGGTAATTTTGAGTGCATAGGCCACCAGCGAGCCGGCACCTGACCCGCGGCCGGGGCCAACCGGAATATCGTGATCCTTGGCCCACTGAATAAAATCCATCACGATGAGGAAGTAGCCGGGGAACCCCATCTGGATGATAACGTCGAGCTCGAAATCGAGTCGTTCGCGATATTCCCGCTGCCTCTCGGGGAAGTCGGGTGCATTGACATCGAACAGGAAAGCCAGGCGCTCATCGAGTCCTTCGTGCGACCGCTTGCGGAAGAACTCATCCATGGTCATCCCGGCCGGCACCGGGAACTCGGGCAGGTAGTAGGTGCCCAGTTTGATCTCGACGTTGCAGCGGCGGGCGATCTCGACGCTGTTTTCGATCGCCTCGGGCAGATCGCTGAACAGCTCGGCCATCTCCGCGGGTGAACGCAGATACTGCTGGTCGCTGTAACGCCGCACCCGCCGCGGATCATCAAGCGTGCGCCCCTCGTGGATGCAGACGCGAGCTTCATGCGCTTCGAACTGATCCTGGGTGAGAAAGCGCACGTCATTGGTGGCCACCACCGGACAGTCGGCGGCGAGCGCCAGCTCCACCGCGGCGTGCAGGTATTCCTCTTCGCCGGAGCGACCGGTGCGCTGTACTTCCAGGTAATAGCGATCGCCAAATCGCGCCTGCCACCACGCGAGACGGCTGGTGGCAAGACCAGCGCGGCCATTGAGCACTGCCTGACCTACATCGCCTTCGCGCGCGCCCGACAGCACGATGACGCCTTCGGTCACATCATTAAGCCAGGCGCGGCGAATGTAGGCGACGCCCTGATGCTGTCCCTCCAGATAGGCGCGCGAGATCAGCCGCGTCAGCCCACGGTAGCCGACGTCATTCTGAGCAAGGAGACAGACCGTGAATACGTTATCGTCATCCTCTTCGTCACGGACGAAAAAATCGGCTCCGAAGATCGGTTTGATGCCCGCCGCCGTCGCGGCCTTATAAAACTTGATCAGCGCATAAAAGTTGGTGATGTCCGTCAGCGCGCAGGCCGGCATCCCCATGGCAGCTGCACTCTTCGCTAGCGGCTTGATCCGCACCAGACCATCCATCAGGGAGTATTCGGAGTGGACGCGCAAGTGCACGAACTGTGCGCTCATAAAGAAAACTCCTCGTTAAGCTCGGCGTCGGTGCCCAGCTCGACTTCAATATCGGGCGTTACGGCTTCGGCGACGACCAGTTCGCCCAGCGCCTGTCTTACCGGCGCAAACGCGCGCCGGTGGATAGCGCATGGCCCTAGCCGCGCCAGCGCTTCGAGGTGGGCTGCGGTGCCATAACCTTTGTGGTCGGCAAAGCCATACCCCGGATAGCGCCGATTGAGCCTGGCCATCTCACGATCGCGAGTCACCTTTGCCAGGATCGAGGCCGCCGCAATGGCAGGCACACGATCGTCGCCCTGCACGACGGCCTCGGACTGGTAGCGCCAGCGTGGCAGGCGATTGCCATCGACCAGCACATGCTCCGGCTGAATCGCAAGACTCTGCACGGCCCGTTTCATGGCCAGCATGCTGGCGTGGAGAATATTGAGGCGCTCGATCTCAGCTACCGTGGCGCGCGCAACGGCCCAGCAGGCAGCCTGCTCGACGATGGCCTCGTAGAGGTATTCGCGCCGCTTCGCCGTCAGCTTCTTGGAGTCGGCGAGCCCGTCGATCGGCCGTTCTGGATCCAGGATTACGGCTGCCGCGACCACTGCGCCCGCCAGTGGCCCGCGCCCCACCTCATCGACACCGGCCAGCAACGGACCGTCATAGCTGCACTGAAAGAGGTCGAGATTCATCTGGCGCTCTTCACCCGAATCAGATCCAGCAATGCCTGCGCCGCCCGCGCTCCGGCATCGCGCCGCAGCACCTGGTGCAGCGCGGTAAAACTTTCGGTAAGCCGGGTCCGCAGCGCGTCGTTGTCGAGCTGCTCCAGCAGCAACGGCCCCAGCACCTCGGGACACACCTGCTCCTGCAGGCATTCCGGAACCAGCCGCTGCTGCGCCAGCAGGTTAGGCAGTGCGATATAGTCGGTTTTGACCAGCCGGGCCAGCAGCGCAAAGGTCCAGCGACCCATGCGATAGGCTACCACCATCGGCTTTTTGAGCAGCATCGCTTCCAGTGTCGTAGTGCCTGATGCCATCAGTACGCTGTCGGCGGCGGTCATCGCCAGCTGGGACTGGCCGTCGAGCAGCTTCAGCGGCAGCGCTGGCCGGTTCGCCAGCGCCGCTTCCAGCTGCTGCCGCCGGGCGGAGCTGGCAACCGGGAGCACGAACTGCAGACCCGGGCGACGGGACAGCAGCCACTGTGCCGTATCGAGAAACACGCCACCCAGCTGCTCCACTTCGCTCCCCCGACTGCCAGGCAGCAGCGCCACCACGGTTGCATCGGCTGCGATCCCGAGCTCGGCGCGGGCAGCGTCAGTATCGGGCTGCAGCGGGAACTGATCGGCAAGCGGATGACCGACGCAGGTGACCGGCACCTGGTGGTCGAGGTAAAACTGCTCTTCGAATGGAAACAGCACCAGCATCCGGTCAATCGCGCGGCGAATCTTGTGAATGCGTCCGCGCCGCCATGCCCAGACTGAGGGGCTGACATAGTGGGCGGTGCAGATCCCGCGCTCGCGCAGCTTGAGTTCGAGATCGAGATTGAAATCGGGCGAGTCAATGCCGATGACCACATCGGGCTGCCATGCGGTGAACCACTCCAGCAGATCCCGCCGCATTCGCAGCAGTTCAGGAAGCCGTTTGAGCGGCTCGACAAACCCCATCACTGCCAGCCGGTCGATGTCATAGCGGCTGTCGAACCCCTGCGCCAGCATGCGTGCGCCGCCGATGCCGGCGGCTTCGATACGGCTTTCGCACTGCTTGTTCAGCGCAGTCAGCAGGTCCGCGCCAAGGATATCGCCGGATGCCTCGCCCGCCACGATGCCAATCCGCAACGGGCGGTCATTAACGGACGACGCTGTCGCTTGCGCGGCGGCCATGAACTCCGTCCTCCGGTATGAATCAGCGAGCGATGCCGCGGGTCGATGTCTGCAGCGACTCGATGAGCGGTCCGACTGCAGGCTCGTCTGCAGCCAGTTCCTGCAGTGCCGCAAGGGCGGCATCGAGGGTCAGGCCCTGCCGGTAGATGATCTTGTAGGCGCGGCGCAAAGTGCTGATTGCTTCTGCAGAGAAGCCACGCCGCCGCAGTCCCTCGACGTTGATATTGCGGGCTTCTGCCGGATTGCCAGTCACCATCATGTAAGCGGGCACGTCCTTAGTGATAAAGGTGCCAGCGCCACTGAAGGCGTGCGGGCCGATATGGCAGAACTGATGAACCAGCGTATAGCCGCCGAGAATCGCCCAGTCACCAACGTGCACGTGCCCGGCAACCGACGCATTATTCACCAGAATGCAGTGATTTCCGATCACCGAGTCGTGGCCGACGTGCACATATGCCATCAGCAGATTATCGTCGCCGATGGTGGTTTCGCTGCGATCCTGAACCGTACCCCGGTGCAGCGTGACCCCTTCGCGGATCACGTTGCGATCGCCGATCACCAGCCGCGTCGGCTCCCCCTTATATTTGAGGTCCGGCGTGTCTTCACCAATCGTCGAAAACTGGAAGATATGATTATCACGCCCAATCCGGGTCGGCCCCTTGATGACCACGTGAGACTCGATCACGGTGCCGTCACCGATCTCCACATCGGGGCCGATGATGGTCCAGGGGCCAACGCGAACGCTGGCGCCCAGGCGGGCCGATGGATCGACGATAGCAGCCGGGTGAATCACTCGGGACGCTTCCTGTCGGCGCACAGAATGGTGCCGCCGGCGGCAAACTCGCCATCGACTTCTGCGCTGCAGTTGAATTTCCAGACGCCGCGCCGATCCGACACGTACTCCGCGCGCAGCGTCAGCTGATCACCGGGTACCACCGGGCGCTTGAAGCGCATGTTGTCGGCGCCGACAAAATAGTAAATTGAACCATCGGCAGGCGTTTTGTCCTGACTGCGGAAACCGAGAATACCTGCCGCCTGGGCCATCGCTTCAATGATCAGCACGCCCGGCATTACCGGCAGATCGGGAAAGTGCCCATTGAAGAAAGGCTCGTTGATCGAAACGTTCTTAATACAGACGATCGACTTCGGCAGATCGAGCTCGATTACCCGATCCACCAGCAGGAAGGGGTACCGATGGGGCAGATACTTTCGAATTTCATTCACTTCCATCACGATGGCCTACCCCTTGTCTTTCACAGAATGTAATTGCCTTTCAAGCTCTGCCACCCGACGGGCGAGCTCGTCCAGCTGAGAGAAACGCACAGCACTCTTGCGCCATGCAGACGTATCCATGGTGCCGGTGCCCGACGAATAGGAGCCCGGCTTGTCGATCGAGCGCGTCACCAGCGACATGCCCGTGACATGCACTCCATCGGTCAATGTGATATGGCCGTTCAGGCCCACGCCGCCGGCGAGCGTGCAACGCTTGCCGACCTTGACGCTGCCGGCGATCCCGACACAGCCGGCGATCGCCGTGCCGTCGCCGATTTCGCAGTTGTGCGCAATCATCACCAGGTTATCGATAATCACGCCGTCGCCGATCACGGTATCGCCCAGGGCACCGCGGTCAATAGTGGTGTTGGCGCCGATCTCGACATTGGAGCCAATGCGAACCGACCCGATCTGGGCAATCTTTTCCCAGCCGGCGGGGCCGGGCGCGAATCCGAACCCATCCGCACCGATCACGGCACCACTGTGGATGACGGTGCGATCGCCGATGCATACCCCATGGGCGATGGTGACACTGGGATGGAGCCGGCAGTGCGCGCCAATCCGGGCGCCATCGCCGACCACGCAGTTGGCCCCTACCGTAGTGCCAGCACCGAGTTCGACGCCGGCGCCGATCACCGTGCCAGGACCAATTGCCACGTCAGCGCCGAGTCGCGCATCGGGGGCGACCACCGCAGACGACGCAATACCCGGCGCCACGCGCGGGGCGCCGTCGAACAGATGCGACACGCGCGCGTAGGCGAGATAGGGATTGGAGGTGATCAGTGCAGCGACCGGACACTCATCAACCAGCTCGGGCGCCAGAATGACTGCGCCGGCCTGAGTGTCGGCAAGATACTGTCGATACTTCGGGTTGGCGAGAAAGGTCAGCTGGTCCGAACGTGCCTGGCTGAGCGTTGCGAGGCCGGTAATGCGCAGGTTGCGATCACCGCGATATTCGAGCTGGAGGTGATCCGCCAGCTCGCCCAGTGTGAACGAACCGCTGTCCATTGCCATCACTTCGCCCGGTTGAGGCGTTCCGTCACCTTCGGCGTGATGTTGAACTCCTCTTCCACGTGCAGCGCAGCTTTGCGGTCGATCAGCAGGCCGATTTTCTCGTCGGCAATCAGATCGCGGACCACGGTCTCCATCTTCGGCGCGAGATCGTTCATCAGGCCCTGGGCCAGCTCCTGCTCCGCAATCTGCAGTTTGCGCATGACGTGTTCAAGATCGGCGCGTTTCTCTTCGATCTTTTTGCGCTGAGCCTCTTGCTGGTCGCTGCTCATCACTGCCAGATCTTTCTGCAACTGCTGGATGAGCGCTTCGTACTCACCACGCACTTTATCCAGCTCCTTGCGGTTTTCCGCATAGGCCGGCTGTGCGCGCAGCTCCTTGAGACGGTCCTGCGCCTGCTGGGTCTGCAGAATCGCGGCCTGCACATCAAGCACAGCCACTTTCTGCTGAGCCAGTGCAGCACCGCTGAGAGTCAGAGCAACAGTCAGAATGCCGAGTTTGCGAATAGCGATCACAGCTTTTCTCCAGAGTGGGTGTACCAATTATTAGAAGCCTCGACCCAGCGAGAATTGGAAAACTTCCGCCTCGTCATATTCCCCTTCGTTCAGGGGCTTGGCAATACTGAACGTCAGCGGCCCGAAACCGCTGATCCAGGTCACGCCAAATCCAACCGAATAGCGCAGCTCGTTGAAGTCGATATTCGAACAGTTGAGCTGAGTCCGGCCGCAGCGGGTGCTGAAGACGTTCCCCGCATCAATGAACAGTCCCGACCGCAGCGAGCGCTGATCCTTGATAAACGGCAGCGGGAACAGCAGCTCGGCACTGCCCTCGACCAGGATGTTGCCACCGAACGGATCGGAATCCCGCACCGACTCCAGCTGCTGTACCACGATTTTACCCGTGTTGGGATCGACCACGTAGGCCGCCCGGTTGCTGAAGCTGGTGCAGTTGCCATCAGCGTCGATGGCTATACACGCCTGACCGATCTGATAGATCGATGCCGGGGTGCCGCGCGGGCCGAGCGTGTTGCTCTCGAAGCCTCGCACTGACGCGAAACCGCCGGAATAGAAGTTACGGAAGAACGGCAGGCCTTCGAAATCGCCATAGCCGTCGCCGTAGCCGAGCTCGGTACGCAGTCGCAACGTGAAGGTGTTGCCCAGCGGAATGAAGATCTGGCCGCTGTAGGTGAGCTTGTAGTACTCGAGATCACTGCCGGGCAGCGTGATTTCGAAGGCCACCGACTGCGAGTGGCCCCGGGTCGCCAGCTGACCACGGTTCAGCGTCGACGATACCCAGCCGACGTTGAAGTTGTATTCGTTGAACTTGTCGCCGTGAATGTCGAGGAAACCGTCAGTCGGCCGATCGGTCAGCAAATCAGCGTTGAGCGCCGGATCGAACCGTTCGAGCTGCTCGGCCTGTGTGTAGCCGTCGGTGTCACGCCGGTTGTAATACCAGTAATCAACGTTGTTGAGCGGCCGCGGACTGCCGATGATTTCCTGAACCGTGCCGAATCCCGCTTCCACTTCGGTAGAGGCGACACCGAAGGTGAAACTCAGGCGCGAGGTCTCGCTGATCGGATAGCCAAAGCTGACATTGGCGCCGATGGTGCTGAGAGTGTAATCGGCGATATTGATCTCATCGAGATCGGCTTTGCGATAGTAGACGGAGAAGCCGCGGCTGACCCCATCGTCCGTGTAATACGGATCGTTGAAGTTGAACCGGACATCCGTCATGTATTTGCTGCGGCTGAGACCGATGCCTACTTCCTGGCCAGTACCAAGGAAGTTTTTCTGCTGGATATTGGCGCCCAGCAGCAGGCCGGCATCCTGCGCGTAACCGACGCTGGCACCGATACTGCCGGACGGCTGTTCTTCGACGCTATACTGCAGGTCGATAAGGTCGTCAGTGCCGGCAACCGGCAACGTATCGACCTTCGCTTCCTTGAAGTAACCCAGCCGCTCGAGGCGGATCCGCGACAGCTCGATGCGATCCGACGACGCCGGCGCCGATTCCATCTGCCGCATTTCGCGCCGCAGCACCTCGTCGGCAGTTTTGTTGTTACCGCGGAAGTCGATGCGACGCACATAGGTGCGCTTGCCAGGATCGACGAAGAACTTCAGCGCCACCCGGCGTGTTTCGTCATCGATCTCGGGAATGCCCCGCACCTTGGCAAAATTGTACCCTTCGTTACCGAGGCGCTTGGTCAGCAGCTCTTCGGTATTGGTCACCATCGCCTGCGAGAACGTCTGCCCTTCCTGCACCAGCAGCAAGCGCCGCATTTCTGCTTCCGGCAGGATGATATCGCCGGAAAGATCGACCTGTCCGATCTCATAGACATCACCCTCATCAACGTTGACGGTGACGTAAACATTCTGTTTGTCAGGTGTGACCGATACCTGTGTGGAGTCGATGCGGAATTTCACATAGCCGCGGTCGAGGTAATACGAGCTCAGTCGCTCCAGGTCGCCCTGCAGTTTTTCACGCGAATACTTGTCGTTGCCGGAAATCCACGAGAACCAGCCAGTGGTTTTCAGCTCAAAAAGATCAATGAGATCGTCATCGTCGAAGGCGCTGTTACCCACCACCGCGATATGTTTGATGCGCGCTGGGGTCCCTTCGTCGATATTGACCTGCACCTTGACGCGGTTGCGCGGTTCGGCAATGACCTCCGTCTGGATGTTGGCGTCATAGCGACCCTGGGCCACATATTGACGCAGCAGCTCCTGGCGCATGGCTTCCAGCGTCGAGCGCTTGAACACCTGCCCTTCGGCAAGACCAGCACTGCCCAGCCCTTCGGTCAGGGCCTCGGTTTTGATCGCCTTGTTGCCCTCGATCTGGATTTCGCTGATCGACGGACGCTCCTGCACCTGCACCACCAGCACATTGCCTTCGTGAGCAATACGGATGTCGTCGAAATTGCCGGTGCGGAACAGGTTGCGAATGGCGTGCTGCACATTGTCACCGCCCACGCGGTCACCGACGTTGATCGGCAGTGCGGCGAAAACGCTACCGGGAGATATGCGCTGCAGGCCTTCGACCCGAATATCGGATACAACGAAAGGCTCGGCGGCCATTGCCGTACTGCCCATAAGCAGGCCAATGGCCGTGGAAAGAAGGCGTCGTTTCATCAGACCCTATTACCAGGAAAATCTGTCCGCGTCGACATCGATTGGCTCGACGCCGGGCTCTTATCCGCTATGAACTGCGCCGCCATACTACAGGCGCATCAGATCGTTGGCGAACGCGAGCAACATGACACCCACGACGACCAGGAGACCGATCTGGTAACCAACCATCTGCGTCCGTTCGGATAGCGGTCGGCCTTTGATCCACTCCACCAGGGCAAACAGGATATGACCGCCATCAAGCACCGGCACGGGCAGCAAGTTCAGGACGCCCAGACTGATACTCAAAAGCGCCAGAAGCCCGAGGTACGCTTCCCAGCCGGCACTGGCTGAGGCGGTCGCCACTTTAGCAATGGTGATCGGACCGCTCAAGTTTTTTGGGGATACCAGCCCTTGCAGCATCTTGTAGATGGAATCGAGGGTAAACGCCGTCATCTGCCAGGTGCGCGCACCAGCCGCAGCCAGCGCTGCGACCGGACCGTAACGCTGCTCGCGTACCATCTCCGCCGGCCACTCGGGTACCACCACCGTCACGCCGGCCTGACCAAAGGCCTCGCCCTGCTGATCCACCTTGCGCTCCGGCGTCAGCCGCAGCTGGCGCTCGATGCCTTCGCGCTGCACCGTCACCGCCAGCGTCTCCCCGGGGTGGCTGCGCACGTAATCGACCCAGCCGTCCCAGCCCGCCACCGGCTGGCCATCGACCGCGACGATGCGGTCACCACGCGCCAGACCGGCCCGCTCCGCCGGGCTGCCGGCCATTACCTGATCCACCACCGCATCGAGGGGCGGGCGCCACATGGTCAGACCCAGCCCCCCCACCAGATCCGGTGCCTCACTGCCGGCCAGCCAGCGCTCGAGTGAGAGCCGGCTTTCATACACCACCTCGGAGCCGGGGTAGCGCGCCTCGATCACCAGCGTGCCGGTTTCACCGATACGGTCGAGCAGCTGGCGGTGAACAGCCTCCCAGGTCGGCGTGGGCACACCATCGATGGCGACCAGCTCCTGCCCGGCTTCGAGCCCGGCGGACTCCGCCAGCGACCCCGGCTCGACCGCGCCGATCACCGGCGCGATGCCGGTCACGCCACTGACGAACACGAACCAGTACGCCACGATAGCGAGCAGGAAATTTGCCAGCGGCCCGGCCGCAACGATGGCGATACGCTGCCCCACCGGCTTGCGATTGAACGTCTGGTCGAGCAGCTCAGCGGGCACCTCGCCCTCGCGCTCGTCCAGCATCTTCACGTAACCGCCCAGCGGAATGGCGGCAATCATGTATTCGGTGCCATCGCGTCCGACGCGGCGCCACAGAGCGCGCCCGAAGCCCACCGAGAAACGCAGCACCTTGACGCCACAGCGCCGCGCCACCCAGAAGTGACCAAACTCATGGATGGTGACAAGAATGCCGAGCGTAAAGATCGTTACGGCAACTGTCTGCAGAATGTCCATCGGTCATCACCTGTCCGCAAAATGCGATGCTGCATGCATCTGCGCGCTCTGCCACCGCGGCGCGCGCCATTGACGCCTATGGTAACCCCACCGCGACGCGATGAACCGCGATCAGTTGGCGGGCCCGGGACCGCGCCTCCGCATCGGCCGCCAGAATCGACTCCAGCGTATCCGCCGGACCGGTTATCGCCGTTTCCAGCACCAGCTCGATAATCCGGGCGATATCGGTGAACCTCACCCGCCCGGCCAGAAATGCAGCCACTGCCTCTTCATTGGCAGCATTGAGCACCGCGGGCGCCGTGCCGCCACTTTCGAAGGCGCTCGTGGCCAGCCGCAGACAGGGAAAACGGTCGTAATCGGGCGCTTCGAACTCCAGCCGCCCCTGCGCGATGAGATCCAGCGGCGCCACGCCGGCGCTGATGCGTTCAGGCCAGGCCAGCGCATGGGCGATGGGCGTGCGCATATCAGGATTACCGAGCTGGGCCAGCACCGACCCGTCAACATACTCCACCATGCTGTGGATGACGGACTGCGGATGCACCACGATTTCCACCTGAGCCGGGGTGGCATCAAATAGCCAGCAGGCCTCGATCAGCTCCAGCCCCTTGTTCATCATGGTGGCAGAGTCGATGGAGATCTTGGGGCCCATGGCCCAGTTGGGATGCGCACACGCCTCAGCTGGCGTAACTGTGGCGAGCTCTGCCAGCGGTCGCTGCCGGAACGGCCCGCCTGAACCAGTCAGCAGAATGCGCCGGACGCCGACAGTCCCCAGCCCGCGCTGGTAGTCGGCCGGCATGCACTGGAAGATCGCGTTGTGCTCGCTGTCGACGGGCAGCAGTGTGGCGCCAGCCGCGGCTACCGCGTCCATGAACAGGCGACCCGCCATCACCAGCGCTTCTTTATTGACCAGCATGACCTGTTTGCCGGCCCGGGCCGCTGCCAGGGTCGGCTGCAGCCCCGCCGCCCCGACGATGCCTGCCATGACCGCGTCCACTTCAGCATGCTCAGCCACGGCGATGAGCCCCGCTTCACCGCTCAGCACCTCGGTAGCGATACCCCGCGCCTGCAGGCGCGCCGCCAGCTGTTCCGCCGCCGCTTCGCTGCGCAGTACCGCAAACCGCGGCTGGAAGCGCGCCGCCAGCTCCGCCAGCTTATCGACACCGGTGTTGGCTGTGAGGGCAAAGACGCGATAGCGGTCGGGATGCCGCGCGATGACGTCGAGAGTGCTGTCACCGATGGAGCCGGTCGCACCCAGAACGGTAATGTTTTTCACAGAGTACCTACCACGCAGCCAGCAACAGACCCAATGCGAACACCGGTGCAGCTGCACATAAACTGTCGAGACGGTCGAGCACGCCGCCATGTCCAGGCAGCAGGGTACCGCTGTCTTTGACGCCGCGATAGCGCTTGACCATGCTTTCCGTCAGGTCGCCGACCACCGATGCCAGCAGCGTAGTAGCGGCGACGACCGCCATGGCGCCGATGCCGACGCGCGTGGACCACGCCAGCCACCACACCAGCAGCGTAAACAGCAGGCCGCACCCCATGCCACCGATAAAGCCCTCCCAGGATTTGCCGGGGCTGACCTGCGGCGCCAGCTTGTGCCGCCCGAAGGCGCGACCGAAGCCATAGGCGCCGATATCGGCGCTCGCGACCAGCGCAACCAGGAAAATGATCAGCCAGGCCCCCTGCTCCAGCCCCCGCAGATAAATCAGTGCCAGCCAGGTAGGCAGCACAGCCAGCCAGCCCATGACGGCGCGGCTCCAGCGACTGCCCCAGCTGCCAGCGGTGGCCGGATAGGTAAGCACGGCAGCGGCAGCCAGCAGCCACGCCACGGCAGCCACACCCAGGACGATCTGCAGGGAAGGCTGCGCCACCGAGCCACCCACGGCGGTAAGTGGCAGCAGCGCCAGCAGCCCCGCCAGTCCCAGCAGACAATAGCCAGCACGCACGGGAACGCCGGTCAGGCCCGCCAGATCCGACCACTCCCACAGCGCGGCCGCAACCACGACCGCCAGTACTACGGCCAGTCCACCCAGCGGCAGCAGCAGCACCGCGGCAAGGGCAGCTGCAGCCAGTACCACGCCCGTCTGAATACGCTGTTTAAGCACCCGAAACCTCAGCCAGAGGGGTCACGCGACCACCGAACCGCCGCTCGCGACTGCCGAACGCCAGCAGCGCCCGCTCCATCTGCTGCTGGTCAAAATCGGGCCAGAGGGTATCGGTGAAATAGAACTCTGCATAGGCAGCCTGCCAGAGCAGAAAATTACTGATACGTTGCTCGCCAGCGGTACGAATGACCAGATCGGGCGGCGGCAGGCCTGCGAGCGCGGTGTGCTGATCGATGAGCTGTTCGTCGATGGCCTCGGGATCGAGCTTGCCAGCTGCGACCTGCCGGGCCAGCGTGCGGGTGGCCTCGGCAATGTCCCAGCGACCGCCGTAGTCGACCGCGATTACCAGCGTCGCGCCAGTGTTACCGGCAGTCAGCTCTTCAGCCTCACGCATTTTCCTGATCAGCGCCGGCTTCAGCCGGGTGCGTTGCCCGGCAAAACGCAGCCGCACATTATCCCGGTGCAGCTTACGCACTTCGCTGTTCAGATAGGTGGAAAAGAGTTGCATCAGCGCGGCAACTTCACTGTTCGGCCGACTCCAGTTTTCACTGCTGAAGGCGAACAGCGTCAGCACCTCGACCTGATGCTCGCGGCAGGCACGCAGCACGCCCCGGATGCATTCCACACCGGCACGATGCCCGGCACTGCCTGGCAGGCCCCTGCGCTTCGCCCAGCGATTGTTGCCGTCCATGATAATGGCGACGTGCCGCGGCACCGTCGCCGACGCTGTGAGGAGCCCGGTATTTGTCATATTGCCTCGTCGATGACGAACGGAGCAGCCAGGTTGCTCAGAAAGCCATCAGATCAGCTTCCTTGGCGGCCAGCGCTTTATCGATTTCCGCGATATAGCGGTCGGTCAGCTTCTGGATCTCATCAGCGGCCCGACGTTCGTCGTCCTCGCTGATCTCTTTTTCCTTAACCAGCTCTTTGATATCAGCGAGCACATCGCGCCGGATGTTGCGAATCGAGACCCGGCTGCTTTCGGCTTCTGCCCGCGCCTGCTTGATATAGCCCTTGCGCGTCTCTTCCGTCAAAGGCGGCATCGGAATCCGGATGACATTACCGGCCGAGTTCGGGTTCAGACCGAGGTCCGATTTCATGATCGCCTTCTCAACTTCAGGGACCATGGTCCGCTCCCATGGCGTCACCGTGAGGGTTCGCGCATCCTCGACGCCGATATTGGCAACCTGGCTGAGAGGCACTTCGCTGCCGTAATAGCTGATGCGAATGGTGTCGAGCAGGCTGGGATGTGCCCGCCCCGTGCGAATCTTGTTGAAATTGTGGCCGAGCGCCTCGACCGACTTCTTCATCCGCGCCTCGGCATCTTTTTTGAGGTCGTTGATCACGCTTTTCTCCTAAAGGTCCGGCCAATACCTTCGGCCAGCACGCAGCGACCGAAGCAAAGCTCGAAATCTATCTTACTCAGTCGGCGCCGTGTACCAGCGTCCCTTCGTCTCCGCCCACAATGATATTCAGCAGCGCGCCCGCCTTCTCCATCGCGAACACCCGCACCGGCAGATTGTGGTCCCGGCAGAGGCAGATGGCCGTGAGATCCATGACCTCCAGCTTCTGATCCAGCACCTCATCGTAACTCAGCGTGCTGTATTTGACTGCATCGGGGTTACGCAGCGGGTCTTCATTGTAGATACCATCGACCTTGGTGGCCTTCAGCACCAGATCTGCCTGCACCTCGATACCGCGCAGACAGGCCGCTGAATCGGTCGTAAAGAAGGGATTGCCGGTGCCGGCAGCGAAAATCACCACTTCGCCCCGCTCCAGGGCGCGGACCGCCTTGCGGCGATCATAGTGATCCACCACGCCGCTCATCGGGATGGCAGACATAACACGCGACACAATGTTGCTGCGCTCCAGCGCATCGCGCATTGCCAGCGCATTCATTACAGTGGCCAGCATGCCCATGTGGTCACCGGTCACGCGATCCAGGCCGGCGGCCTGCAGCGCGGCTCCGCGAAACAGGTTGCCGCCACCAATGACCAGTCCGATCTGGACGCCGATGCCAACCAGCTGTCCAATTTCGAGCGCCATCCGATCAAGTATGCGAGGATCGATTCCGACGCCGTCCTTACCCAGCGCCTCACCGCTCAGCTTGAGCAGGATGCGTTTGTATTTCTTGTCGCGGGAGAGGGTCGCCATCGATTACTCCTTGCCGATCAATTACGTGACCCCGGCACCGCCTGACCGTAGCGGCGCGGCCAGAGGCCGGGATTACGGCGCTATAAAAACGGGGCCAGCGGCCCCGTCCGGACCTGCCTGCCCGACTCAGTTCTTGATGCCGGCGGCGGCCGCGACTTCAGCTGCGAAGTCTACCTCTTCCTTCTCGATGCCCTCACCCACCTCAAAGCGGATGAAGCCTTCGACATCGGCGCCCGATTTCTTCACCAGTGCACCCACGGTGACTTCCGGGTCCTTGACGAACGGCTGATCGAGCAGGCTGCTTTCTGCCAGGAACTTCTTGATACGGCCGCCGATCATCTTCTCAATGATGTCGTCCGGCTTACCGGTTTCGCGAGCTTGAGCGATATAGATCTCTTTCTCGCGCTCGATCACATCGGCCGGCATATCTTCCGGACGCACGACGGCCGGATTAACCGCTGCGACATGCATTGCCACGTCTTTCGCCAGCTCCGAATCGCCGCCTTTCAGCGCAACCAGAACGCCGATGCGGTTGTTGGAGTGAACGTAGGCGCCCACAGCACCCGCTGCCGCGTCGACCACGGAGATGCGGCGCACACCGATGTTTTCGCCGATCTTCTGAACCAGCGCCTGGCGGGCATTTTCCAGCTCACCTTCCATCAGCGCGGCGACATCGGTCTGCTTCGCAGTAAATGCTTTGTCCAGAACCTGATTGACAAAGTCGAGGAAGTTGCTGTCACGGGCGACGAAGTCGGTTTCACTGTTCACTTCAACGATGACGCCGTAGCTGCCATCTGCAGCCACACGGGCCGCAACTACGCCGTCCGCAGCAACGCGGCCGGCCTTCTTGGCTGCCTTGAGGCCGCTCGACTTGCGCAGCTCATCAATTGCTTTTTCGATATCGCCGCCTGCATCGACCAGCGCCTTCTTGCACTCCATCATGCCGAGGCCAGTACGGTCGCGCAGCTCTTTGACCATGGAAGCAGTGATTTCTGCCATGAGAATTCCTCCGATCTGTCGGCCAGCAAACAAAGCCAGGCCGAAGTAATGATTTGGCGGGGGACCCAGCATTGCTGTGACACCCCGGAGGCCGTGCCACACGTCAGCGGTATCGTCAAAAAGGGGGCCTTGCCCCCTTTAACCGCAACGGTCGCAGCGACCGTCAGGCGCATCAGGCTGCGGCAGATTACTCCGCTGCGCCTTCCTCGGCCTGTACTTCTACGAAGTCGCCGGGCACAGCTGCGCCGGAATCGGCACGGCCGGCAAGCACGGCGTCAGCCATGGCAGAGGCATACAGCTTGACTGCACGGATGGCGTCGTCGTTACCGGGAATGACGTAGTCCACGCCTTCCGGGTCGCTGTTGGTATCGACCACCCCAATGACAGGAATGCCCAGCTTGCCGGCTTCCTGGATGGCGATACGCTCATGGTCAACGTCGATGATGAACAGAGCGTCAGGCAGACCAGCCATATCCTTGATACCACCGATGGAGCGCTCGAGCTTCTCCATGTCGCGGGTGCGCATCAGGGCTTCTTTTTTGGTCAGCTTGTCGAAAGTACCGTCCTGGCTCTGAGCTTCGAGCTCACGCAGACGCTTGATCGACTGACGGATGGTCTTGTAGTTGGTGAGCATACCGCCCAGCCAGCGATGGCTGACGTAAGGCATGCCACAACGCTCGGCCTGCTCCTTGATGATTTTGCCCGCCGAACGCTTGGTACCGACGAACAGGATCTTGTTCTTGCTGGCAGCCAGCTTGCGGACGAATGCCAGCGCTTCGTTGAAGGCCGGAACCGTCTGCTCGAGGTTGATGATATGAATCTTGTTGCGGGCGCCAAAGATATAGGGCGCCATTTTCGGGTTCCAGTAACGGGTCTGGTGGCCGAAGTGAACGCCGGCCTGCAGCATTTCACGCATGCTGACTTGCGGAAGTTGGGACATGACTGTTCCTTGCGATTGGGTTAAACCTCCATGCATCCCACCTGCCCACTCCGCGAGGAGCACCCAGGCCGATGTGCCGATGCATGTGTGTCGGTAGCCCTGGCCGGACACCAGGGACGGCGCTTTATACCACAACGCCGGGCTGGCATAAAGACGAAACGCGGCTTTCCGACAGCGGCTTCGCCCCTCTTCCGCGTTGGTTTACAATGCCCGACCACCCTGCGGCCCTGCCGCCTTACGGAATCTGCGTTGTCCTATGACTGTTTCCATCAAGACCCCCGACGAACTCGAGCGCATGCGCGTCGCCTGCCGGCTGGCCGCCGAGGTGCTTGAGATGATCGGGCCGTATGTCCAGCCCGGTGTCACAACCGAAGAGCTCGACAGAATCTGCCACGACTACATTGTTAACGTACAGAAGGCGATTCCGGCGCCGCTCAATTACCACGGTTTTCCGAAATCGATCTGCACCTCGGTCAACGATGTGGTGTGCCATGGCATTCCATCGGAAAAACGGGTACTCAAAGATGGGGATATCATCAACATCGATATCACGGTGATCAAGGATGAGTTCCACGGCGACACCAGCGCCATGTTCCATGTCGGCAAACCGCTGCCGCATGCTGAGCGGCTGGTGCGCGTGACCCAGGAGTGCCTATATAAAGGTATCGAACTGGTCCGGCCCGGCGCCCGCCTCGGCGACATCGGCCACGTGATTCAGACTCACGCCGAATCCAATTATTACTCAGTGGTACGTGAGTACTGCGGCCATGGCATCGGCCGGGTCTTCCACGAGGAGCCGCAGGTGCTCCACTACGGCACGCCCGGTACCGGGCTCGAGCTGCGCGAAGGCATGGTCTTCACCATCGAGCCGATGATCAACGCCGGCAAGCGCCATGTGAAGCTGAACCGCAAGGACGGCTGGACCGTCAGCACCAAAGACGGCCGCCTGTCGGCACAGTGGGAGCACACCGTCGCTGTCACGGCGGATGGCTATGAAGTTCTGACTGCCCGCAAAGAAGAAACTGCGTACTATCGCGCCTCATGACCTCACCGCTACCGACCACAGTGTTCGATGCCGGCGCCTTCACCGCCGGCCTGGTCGGTCACAACCCGCTGGACCCCTGCAAAGCGGCCCTGGAGCGTGCACGGCAGCAGCTCGATGCACTGTTCAGGGAGGGTCACGATATTCGCGCGCTGGTGCACATGCGCGCGGCCGTGATCGATGAACTGCTGAGCGCAGTCTGGCGCCTGCAGCCGTGGCCGGAGCCTGCACCGACGCTGCTGGCCGTGGGCGGCTACGGACGCGGCGAGCTGCTGCCGCACTCCGACATCGACATCCTGATCCTGACACCACAGGAGCCCGGCACCTCCTACGCCGAACCCGTCGAAAATTTCATCCGGTTGCTGTGGGATATCGGTCTCAATGTCGGGCACAGTGTGCGCACGCTCGATGAATGCGTCGACCAGGCCGCGCGCGATATCACTATCGTCACCAACCTGATGGAGTCGCGGGTACTGGTCGGCTCCACTGTCGCTCACGAAGCGCTGCTGGCCGCGACCGGCCCCGACCGCATGTGGCCGAGCCGCGAATTTCTGCGGGCCAAGTGGGACGAACAGATCCAGCGGCACCGCAAGTTCGGCAACACCGAATACAACCTCGAGCCCAACGTCAAAAGCTCGCCGGGCGCGCTGCGCGATATCCAGATGGTGGGCTGGGTCGCGAAACGTCACTTTGGCGTCAGCCATCTGGAGGCGCTGCAGGAGCGTGGCTTTCTCTCCACCGACGAGATGCAGCAGCTGCAGGAGGGACAGGCCTATCTGTGGCGCATCCGCTATGGTCTGCACATGCTGGCCAATCGCGAGGAAGATCGTCTGCTGTTCGACCATCAGCGGGCTCTGGCCCGGCTGTTCGGATTCGAGGATGACGACCACCGCCTCGGGGTCGAGCGCTTTATGCAGACCTACTACCGGTGGGTACTGGAGCTGGGTCAGCTCAATGAAGTACTGATGCAGTACTTCGACGAGGCGATCCTGCGCGCCTGCGAACCGGAACAGGTGATGGTCATCAATCCCCGCTTCCGGGTCCGCAATGGCTACATCGAGGTCACCAACGACAAGGTGTTCCGGCGCACGCCCTCGGCACTGCTGGAAATCTTCGTACTGCTGGCCGAGCGCAGTCACATCAGCGGCGTGCGCGCTTCCACCATTCGCCTGATTCGCGACAGTATCGATCTGATCGACGACCGGTTCCGTGCCGATCCGCGCAACCGCCGTGCCTTCATGGAGCTGCTGCGCAGCACCCAGAACCTGACACCCCAGCTGCGCCGCATGCGGCGCTACGGTGTACTGGGAGCGTATCTGCCAGAGTTCGGACGCATCGTTGGACAGATGCAGCACGACCTCTTCCACATCTACACGGTCGATGCGCACACGCTCGAAGTGCTCAAGAACATGCGCCGCTTCCAGTATCCGGATGCGGTTGAGGAGAATCCGGTGGTGGCGCGCAGTGTGCGGCGCCTGCCCAAGATCGAGCTGCTCTATATCGCCGGGCTCTACCATGACATTGGCAAGGGGCGCGGCGGCGACCACTCGACGCTGGGTGCGGTTGATGCGATTGCCTTCTGTGAGCGGCACGGCCTCAACAGGCGCGATACCAATCTGGTGGCATGGCTGGTGGAGAAACACCTGCTGATGTCCTCCGTCGCGCAGCGCCAGGATATTTCCGATCCTGACGTGATTCGTAAATTTGCGGTGGAGGTGGGTGACAGCATCCGCCTCGACTACCTGTTCGTACTGACGGTGGCCGACATTACGGCAACCAACCCGACACTCTGGAACTCCTGGCGCGCGGCGCTGCTGCGGCAGCTATATGCTGAAACCAAGCGGGCACTGCGACGCGGTCTGGAGAAGCCGGTCGACAAGCAGGAGTGGATCGAAGAGACCCAGCAGAGCGCTATTCGCGTGCTGGAAGGGCTCGGCTTCGACGAGGATGAGATCTGGGCGCTGTGGAAGGAGACCGCGGAAGATTATTTCCTGCGGGAAAAGCCGGAGGATATCGCCTGGCATACCCAGGCGATCGCAGCTCACGAAAGCCGCGATGACGCGCTGGTGCTGGTCAAAGAGAGCAGCGACACCCTGCTCGACCCGGCCACACAAATTTTCGTGCGCAGCCACCATGCCCCGCTACTGTTTGCAGTGCTGGCATCGGCGATGGAGCAGCTCAACCTGAACATTCAGGACGCGCGGCTTTATCAGTCGCACGGCGGCTACGTGCTGTATACCTTCTACGTGCTCGACGCAAGCGGCCGCCCGATTGGCGATGACGCGGCGCGGATTCAGCACATTCAGCACTTCATTGCCCGCCAGCTGCAGCACGTCGACTCCTTCCCCGAGATCATGCGCAAGCGCACACCCCGCCAGCTGCGCCTGTTCTCGACACCAACTGTGACCAGCCTGTTTACCGATACCGGCAAGAACCAGACCGTGCTGGAGGTGATTACCCCGGACCGTCCCGGCCTGCTCGCCCGTATCGGCCGCATCTTCTATCAGTACGGCATTGAACTGCAGAACGCCAAAATCACCACCCTTGGCGCGCGGGTGGAAGACGTCTTCTTTATTACCGACAACCAGCAGCGGCCGATCGAGAATCCCGAGCTTTGTGCCGAGATTCAGCGTGCCATCAAGAAAGAACTCGACGAAAAGGCGGCCGTCTGAGCCGGCGACAGATGAACTCCGACCTCCAGAAACTGCAGGCCTACCCCTTCGAGCGGCTGGCCGAACTGAAAGCGGGCATCACGCCACCGGCAGAGCTGACCCATATTTCACTCTCGATCGGCGAACCCAAACATCCGGCGCCACCATTCGTTCAACAGGCGCTGATTGAGAACCTGCAGCACCTTTCAACTTACCCCGCGACCAGAGGGCTACCGGAACTGCGCCTGGCAATTGGCGACTGGGCCACTTCCCGCTTCCAGCTGTCTCGCCTGCTCGACCATGAGCGCGAAGTACTGCCGGTGAACGGCACGCGCGAAGCGCTGTTCGCCTTTGCCCAGCTCATCGTCGATCGCAACAGCGGCGCCGACGCGCCGGTGGTGGTCTGTCCCAATCCGTTCTACCAGATCTACGAAGGCGCGGCTTATCTGGCCGGGGCAACACCGTGGTTTGTGGACTGCACTGCCGGGAACGGTTTTCTGCCCGATTTCGAGACGATACCTGCCGCAGTGTGGGAGCGCTGCCAGCTGCTGTTCGTCTGCAGCCCCGGCAACCCGACCGGCGCTGTGATGGAGCAGGCTGCGTTCGAGCGGCTGATTGCGTTGGCTGACCAGTATGACTTCGTGATTGCCAGTGACGAGTGTTACTCCGAACTCTATTTCGACGAGGCGCATCCGCCCCTGGGTCTGCTGCAGGTGTGCGACCGTATCGGTCGACACGATTACCGCCGCTGCGTCGTGTTCCACAGCCTCTCCAAACGCTCCAACGTGCCGGGGCTGCGCTCCGGCTTCGTAGCCGGAGATGCCGCCATCATGGAGCGCTTCCTGTTGTATCGCACTTATCATGGCTGCGCGATGCCGTTGCAGCACCAGCTGGCCAGTGTCGCCGCCTGGCGCGATGAAGCGCATGTGCGCGCCAACCGTGCGCTTTATCGCGAGAAATTTATGCGCGTTCTCGATATCCTCGATGGCGCGCTCGACACGGTCCTGCCAGCAGGAGGGTTCTACCTGTGGGCTGGCACGCCAGATGATGACCGTGATTTTGCTCGCCGCCTGTTCGCCGAACAGCACATCACCGTGCTGCCAGGTCAGTTCCTGGCGCGGGAAACCGAGCGTGGCAATCCGGGTTATGGACGGGTGCGGCTGGCGCTGGTAGCGACACTCGAGGAGTGCGTAGAAGCGGCGCAGCGCATTCGCCACATGGTTACCGCCTGAAGGCGAGGATGGTTTTTGCTGTATCAGCGGCTGGCGCTGATACAGGCATGCTCGGTGCGAGCATGTGCATGTCTGGTTTATTGAGATGCTCAAGAAAGAACGCGTGCAATATATCCTGCAACGCTTGCAGGAACTCTATCCCAATCCGCCCATTCCCCTGCATCACCGCGATCCCTATACATTGCTGATCGCGGTGCTGCTGTCCGCGCAATGCACTGATGAACGGGTCAATCAGGTCACCCCGGCCCTGTTTGCGCGCGCTGACAACCCGCATGACATGGCTCAGGTACCGGTGGATGAGATTCAGCAGATCATCCGCCCCTGTGGTCTCTCACCTCAGAAAGCGAAAGCGATCAGCAGGCTGTCCCAGATTCTGGTCGATAAATACGATGGTGAAGTACCCAGCGATATCGACCTGCTCGAAGAGCTGCCCGGCGTCGGCCACAAGACTGCCAGCGTGGTAATGGCGCAGGCCTTCGGAGAACCCGCCTTTCCCGTGGACACGCACATCCACCGGCTCGCTCAGCGCTGGGGACTCACCTCCGGCAAGAGCGTAGTGCAGACGGAGCGCGACCTGAAGCGCCTGTTCCCGAAGGACAGGTGGAACGACCTGCATCTGCAGATCATCTACTACGCCCGCGAATACTGCTCGGCACGCGGTTGCGACGGTACCGTCTGCGAGATCTGCCGCACGGTCTACCCCGACCGGAAGCATCCCAAAAAAACGCGTAAAGCGTAGCCATACGCCGAAACGCGCCGCTTCGCAGCGGGTGCGCATCCACTTGCCACGGCGCCTCTTCAGTACCGCAGCGCTGTTTGCTATCCTAGCGCGCCCGTTTTCTGGCTCTGGATCCGCTGTGACCATTACGCTCTACGGCATCAAGAACTGCGACACCGTGAAGAAGGCACGCCTGTGGCTGGATCAGCATCAGGTACCGTACCGCTTTCACGATTTTCGCGCTGATGGCATTGCGCGCGATGAGCTTGCCACCTGGCTCGCCGAACTCGGCAGTGATGTGCTAATCAACCGGCGCGGTACCACCTGGCGTCAGCTTGACGATGCGCAAAAAGCCACCGCCGACCAGGATGCCGCCACGCTGCTGGCCGAACTGCCCACACTGATCAAACGACCGGTGCTCGATCTCGGCGATCGTCGCGTGGTCGGCTTTCAGACTGCCCGCTACGCCGAGCTGTTCGACGGCTCTCTTCCCTGATTTCATAAGGACACCCATATGACTGCCCACTTCGCTCTTGGCCTCGGTATCGGAACCCACAACGCCAAGGACGAGTGGCTAGAGGTGTTCTACCCCCAGCCAGTGCTCAACCCGGACACCGCCCTGGCAGCACTTTTTACTGACACACTCGCGTGCGATGGCAACACACCCGTGCTGCTCGACAACAACCTGCTGGCTGTGTTGCGCGACGGGCTGCAGCAGCGCGGCGAAGAGCGCCTGGCGCAGCTGGCCGGCAAGCTGCTCGAAAGCGACCGCCCGCGGGTTGCGCTGCTGCTCCGCGACGACTCTGCGCCCCGTTCGGTGCCGGAGATCTATCTCAAGCTGCACCTGCTTTCCCACCGTCTGGTACGACCGCACCAGCTCGACCTGACAGGCATGTTCACCACGCTGCCCAATGTCGCGTGGACCAGCCACGGCGCCATCGACGTCGCCGAACTGCCGGCGCGGCAGCTGGCAGCGCGCCTCGAAGGTCAAACGCTGCAGGTTTTTTCGGTCGACAAGTTTCCGAAAATGAGTGATTACGTCGTGCCATCGGGGGTGCGCATCGCCGACACTGCGCGGGTGCGCCTGGGGGCCTGGCTGGGTGAAGGGACGACCATCATGCACGAGGGCTTCGTCAACTTTAACGCCGGTACCGAAGGGCCGGGCATGGTCGAAGGTCGCATCTCGGCAGGCGTGATCGTTGGCAAGGGCTCGGACCTCGGTGGCGGCTGTTCCACCATGGGCACGCTGTCCGGCGGCAATGACGTCATCATCTCGATCGGCGAAGGCTGTCTGATTGGTGCCAATGCGGGCGTAGGGATCCCACTCGGTGATCGCTGTACCGTCGAGGCAGGGCTCTATATCACCGGTGGTGCCGTGGTGACACTGCTGGACGAGGCATGCAACCCCGTACGCCAGGTAAAAGCACGGGAACTGGCCGGTCAGCCCGATCTCCTGTTTCGTCGCAACTCGCAGAGTGGCGCCATCGAAGTGCTGACCAACAAATCAGCTATCGCGCTGAATGAAGCGCTGCACAGCAATAACTGACCGGCACGAAAGCAGAGGCCGGATTGCCGCAACAGGCGGCAACCGGCAGAAAATTGCGGAGATCAGACAGCGAGTGATTCAGATGGCCAGGTCCGGCACCCCACGGAATTCCCAGGTAGCCGCCCTGGGGACATGGGGGACAGTGCGCCGCTGCACGACTTCAATCTGTCCGCCACGTTGCAGAAATGCGCGAACCTGTTCATCGATCTCCCGGCGCAGGCGCGCCCGGGCGGCGACGGTAACAACCGGATGCTGTCTGGGTTGCTCTGACATGCGTGCGTCCTCCTCTCCATTTAAAGCCCGCATTACACTGCTTGATCAACCTACCCCGCGCAGATGACAGCGCCGGGAAAACTGCATGACAGTTTTACTTGGAACCACAAATGAGCTCATCCGTTCCCTCCCCCACCCTGGCGCTGGCTGAAGCGCTGATTCGCCGGCCCTCCGTCACTCCCGACGATGCTGGCTGTCACCAGCTGCTGATGGTGCGGCTGGCAGCAATCGGCTTCACTACCATGCCGCTGCAGTTCGGCGAGGTGAGCAACTTCTGGGCGGTGCGGGGCGAGAGCGGGCCGCTGTTCTGCTTCGCCGGACACAGCGATGTGGTTCCCACGGGCCCGGAAACGGCGTGGCGCCACCCCCCCTTTGAACCGCGCGTGGAGGATGGGATGCTCTATGGGCGGGGCGCCGCCGACATGAAAGGCAGCCTGGCCGCCATGGTGACGGCGTGCGAGCGCTTCGTGGCCAGCCATCCCGCGCATAGCGGACGCATCGCCTTTCTGATTACCAGTGACGAAGAGGGTCCCGCCGTGAACGGTACCGCCAGAGTCGTGGAATGGCTGTCAGGGCGGGGCGAGCGCATCGACTGGTGTCTGGTGGGCGAACCGTCCTCAACAGCAGTGGTGGGCGACGTCATCAAGAATGGCCGGCGCGGCTCACTCAATGGCGTGCTGAGGGTGCGTGGCCGGCAGGGGCATGTTGCCTATCCGCACCTCGCCCGCAACCCCATCCATCTGGTGGCGCCGGCCCTGGCCGAGCTGGTAGCCGAGCAGTGGGACGCCGGTAACGCATTCTTTCCCGCCACGTCGTTTCAGGTTTCCAATCTCAACAGCGGCACCGGCGCCAGCAACGTGATTCCGGGCGAACTGGAGGCCTGGCTCAACTTCCGTTTTTCCACCGAATCGACCGAAGCGCAGCTCCGCGCACGTACTGAAGCAATCCTCGACCGCCATGGTCTGGACTATCAGCTCGACTGGAGCCTGAGCGGACAGCCGTTCCTTACCGATCGCGGCAAGCTGGTCGATGCCGCTGTCGCCGCCATCCGGCAGGTCGCTGGCATCACGCCGGAACTGTCAACCTCCGGCGGCACCTCGGACGGTCGCTTTATCGCGCCGACCGGCGCCGAAGTGGTGGAGCTGGGGCCGGTGAATGCCACCATCCATCAGCGCGACGAGCATGTTGCCGTGGCCGATCTCGAGCGACTGTCGCTGATTTACGAGCGGCTGCTGGAACAGCTGCTGGCGTAGGAAACCGCTTCCGGGCGGCGCTTACGCGGCAGTTAACGCGCGTTAACAACAGCGTTAACGTTGCATAACGTATTGAATAACCGTTATTTAGTTGCGCTTCGCAGCGACAGACGGCACCCTGTGGCCTCCACTGCAGGGATGCGGCCAAGAGCGAGCTGTTAGAGGTCTGCCATGCTGTCTGCCCCCGCGTCCCGTCTGTCAGGGCCCTTCTTTTTTCCAGTAAAATGCGCATTGGGTCCCGCTCTGCTGACTGGCAGCCTGCTGGCGACACCTGCCCTGTTCGCGGATGGCCACGGCAACCGGCTGCTGGAGGAGGTCCACGTGACCGCCAGTGCGGTCGCCGGCCTGCGCCTCGATCAGCCGACCGAGGGGGCATCCCGACTGGGACTTTCGGCCATGGAGCTGCCCGCCTCCGTCTTCATCCTTGATGGTGACCTGATCCGCCGCTGGGGCGACGCGACGCTGAATGAAGCGATCAGCCGCGCCACCGGCGTCTCCATCTCGGCCAGCCCCGGCAATGGTGGCTCTGCTATCGCCGCCCGCGGCTTCTCCGGCCACGGCTCGGTGATGCAGCTCTACAACGGTTCGCGCCTTTACGTTGGCTCGGGCACCCTCTCCTTCCCGTTTGACCCGTGGTCGGTGGAACGCGTGGAAGTCCTGCAGGGACCAGCATCAGTGCTCTATGGCGAAGGCGCCATTGGCGGTGCTGTCAATGTGGTCAGCAAGCAGCCCAGCGATCATGCCAGCTCCGAGGGCCGCGTGGCGTTCGGCAGCGATGCCACCCGCCGCCTGGCCTTCGGTGCCACCGGGCCAGTCACCAGTGGGTTGGCTTACCGTTTCGATATCAGCCACAACCAGAGTGATGGCTGGGTGGATGACGGCCACTCGAAAAGCCTTGCCGTCAGCGGTGCGCTGCGCTGGCAGGCGACCGAAAATCTCACCTTCAGACTGGCGATTGATGACGCCCGGCAGGAACCGATGCGCTATTTCGGTGTGCCGCTGCGCAATGGCCAGTTCCTGCCGGGCCTGCAGGAAGCCAACTTCAACGTCGCTGACGCCCATATCGATTACCAGGATCGCTGGGTCAGGGCCAGCGCCGACTGGCAGCCAGCCACCGCGCTGGCTGTCAGCAATGAGATCTACTGGCTTACCAGTGATCGTCACTGGCGCAACGCTGAAAGCTACCGGTTTGTGGCGGACGACCTGGTGCGCCGCACCGACTTTCTCGAGATCCTGCATGACCAGGAACAGATCGGAAACCGCTTCCAGTTCAAGCTGGCGCATCAGCTGTTTGGCCTCGCCAACGAGGCAGTGGTCGGCTTCGACGTCAATCGGGTGCGCTTCACTCACGGCAACAATGCTCCCTACAGCGAAGATCCGCTGGCACCGTCACTGCTGAATCCGCTGGCGCCAACGCCGGGGCGGTTCATCAATCTCGACGGCACCGCCGACAAATTCAGGACCGAAACCCGGCAGTGGTCGCTGTTCTTTGAAGATCGGTTACGACTCTCCGACCGCCTGACACTGGTGGCCGGCGCACGCTATGACGAGGCGCAGTTCGAGCGCTTCGATCTGGTCAGTCCCCAGCATGACATCGACAAGCGGTTCTACATGACGAACTGGCGCACCGGACTTATCTATAACCTCAGCGATGATCTGGTGGTATACGGCCAGTACGCCACCGGCTCCGACCCGCTCGGCTCACTGATCACCACCTCCGCCTCGCAGATCGACTTTGACCTCTCCGACGGAAAGCAGTGGGAGATCGGTCTTAAGCAGCAGTTTGCCAATGGTCGCGGCCAGTGGACGCTGGCGTGGTACGACATTCGGAAGCGCAAGCTGCTGTCGCGCGATCCCGACAACCCGACCATCACCCAGCAGGTGGGGGAGCGATCTGCCCGCGGTGTGGAGGCGGCATTTGCCTTCGAACTGGCTCAGGGCTGGCACTTCAACGCCAACGCTACTGCGCTGCGCGCCCGCTTCGAGGATTTCAAGGAGGTGAGCGGCGGGACGCTGATTTCACGGGACGGCCGCGTCCCGGCCGGCATTCCCGAGCGCACCGCCAACCTCTGGCTCTCCTGGCAACCGCATGCTGACTGGAGCGCCACGCTGGGCATGCGCTATGTCGGCAAGCGCTACGTCAATAACGCCAACAGCGCAGCGGTCGATTCCTATCAGGTGTGGGATGCAGGGCTGCACTGGTATGCCACCGACAACATGCGGCTGGCCCTGCGGGTCTTCAACCTTACTGATGAGCTCTACACCACCTCCAGCAGCACTGCCCAGTGGCGCGTCGCGCAGCCGCGCAGCTGGGAGCTGTCGGCGGACTTCCGATTCTGACGTAAGAGGTAAGCTGATGCGACTGCCCTGGAAACGCTGGCTGTTCCTGACCCATCGCTGGCTTGGCATCGCCCTTGCGCTGGTGGTGACGGCGTGGTTCTTCAGCGGCATCGTGATGCTGTACGTGCCATTTCCCGAACTGACGCCAGCAGAACGGCGGGCCGGACTGGCGGTGCTCGACTTCAGCACCGCGCAGCTGACCCCGGCAGAGGCGGCAGCTGCAGTCGGCCTGCCGCCCTCGGCATGGCCGGTGACGGTGCGTTTCCGCATGCAGGGCGAGCGTCCGGTCTATCAGTTCGGCGAGGCGGGCAGCGCCGTTTTCGCCGATAGCGGCGAGCAGCTGGAGCCGGACGGCAATGACGCGGCAGCAGCTGCAATCGATTTTCACGCCCGGCGCACCGGCAGCGCGCCGGGCGTCGCCAGCATCGAACTGATCGAATACGATCAGTGGAGCCTCTCCAGCGCGTTCCGGCGCCACCTCCCGCTCTATCGGGTGCAACTCGACGACCCGGCCGGCCATCACTATTACGTCTCGTCGCTGACGGGCGAAGTGCTGCTCGATACCGCGCGCCGCGAACGTCTGCTCAACTACTTCGGCGCCGTGACGCACTGGCTCTATCCCACCGTGTTGCGGCGCTACAGTGCACTCTGGAGCTGGCTGGTGGAAATTCTGGCCGGGCTGGCTGTGGTGATGACGCTGACCGGGCTCTGGATGGGCTGGTTGCAGTGGAAGCGCAAACGCGCACCGGGCAAGCGCGTGCCCTATCGCGGTCTGGCTCGCTGGCATTATTTTGCTGGCGTGATATTCGGCATCCCGGCACTGACCTGGTCGTTCAGCGGCCTGCTGTCGATGAATCCGGGCAATCTCAACCCATGGCGCGCCCCTGACGCGATGCAGCGCGCGGTACTGGCCGGCGCGCTCGAGCACCAGCAGCCGGGCCATTTCGACACGCTGCTCCGCCACTTCCCAGCCGATGCCGTCGCGGCACAAAGTTTCTACATCGACGGTGAGCCGCGCCTGCTCGTCACCCATCAGAACGGCCGCCGCAGCCAGCTCGATCCCGCGGGCCGACCGGTCGCGCCCCCCTCTGTCGCGATGCTGGCGCAACGCCTAGCGGCGCTGCTGCCCGAAGAGACCGCCGAGATCGAACAGCTCGATGCATATGACAATTACTACAAGCCGCGGCGGCATGCCCCCGACCCGGCGCCGCTGCCTGTCTTACGAGTGCGCTTCGACGATCAGGACGCCACCTGGTTTCACATCGATCCGTTCACCGGGCAGATCATCGATCGCCTCAGCGCCAGCAACCGCCTTTATCGCTGGCTCTATAACGGTCTCCACTCCTGGGATTTTCTCTGGCTCGTGGAGCGCCGTCTGCTGTGGGATAGCGTCATCATTGTGCTGTGCAGCGGCGGATTTGCACTCAGCCTGTCTGGCGTGATCCTTGGCTATCGTCGTATATTCGGCCGTCGCCATCGGGCACGTGCCCGCATAGCGCCGGCCGTTACGATTCGAAGCGGTAGCCGAATCGCCTGACATCGGCTGCATAGAGCCGTTCGACAATCGCCACCGTGCGATCAGTGTAATAGCTGCGGTAATCACGGCGTCGCGATCTGCGTTCGTGGGTCAGGTCGGCCGCCACCCCGAAGCGCTGGGTCAGCTCGGCGAACGCCGCTGGCAGCGCTTCAAAGCGGTAGATCCTGTCAACCAGATTGCGCCCCCGGCAGTCGGTGGTGAAGTAGCTCTGGGCGAAGAAAAAATCCTCTGCCAGTACTCCGTTGCGGAAGCGAAAATCATCCTCCAGACGCAGCACGAAGGTCTCAAAACTCTGCTCACCGAGCCAGTGCGTCGCCCATCGCTGCTGCTTTTTCCAGGTGGTGCCGTTGCGGAGAAATTCGAACGTCGAAACCAGCCGATCCCATGGGTTGCGCACCACGGTAAAAACGAAGTAACGGCGAAATTCTTCGCGGTAGTGGCGACGGATCACCCGCGCTGGCGTGTGGGTGTACTGAATCTCGGTCATACCCAGCGATCGATAGATGCTGGTGCCGGCGGTTTTGGGGATATGCACAAAGAACGCTTCATGTTCGACGTTCCACGGGGTCAGGGGATCAAAGCGCGGGTCGTGACGAATGCGCTCGGCCCACCACAGTTCGAACCAGCGGTGCTGCAGCCCCAGCAGCCGCGCGATGCGCGCATGACGACCGCCCAGCTGGATCGATCCTTCGGCCAGCGGCAGACTCACAGCAGCACACTCCGGCTGGGGCTGATGAGTGGTGAGCAGATGGCTGACAGACAATTCAGACGCACACTTGACCCTCCGTTGCAGCGCCTGAGACTCTGCTGCCGGAGGGCCGTTCAATGGCCCGGTGCAGGCTGTTTCACGTTCTGACGATTCAGTGCGGTGCGCGTGACTGCCGCTGCTGCCGGCGGCTCTGCCGCAGGCGACGCATGGCAGCCTGCGTCCGCCGGCGGTATGCCCAGTAGACGATGGCGAGGATGTAGCAGACGATGGCCGGAATGATCAGCGCGACAAAGCCGATCCACGCGTACAGCACCGCACCTAACACGCCGCCGAGCAAAAAGCCCACTACGATCAGCAGAAACAGCAGGACCCGGCGGCCATTGACCGACTCGCCCTTCAGCAAACCGCCCAGCATGATCCCGAGATCCGTAAAAATACCGGTCAGATGCGTGGTGCGCACCACCGCCCCGCTGTAGCGGGTAGCGAAAGCGTTCTGCATGCCACAGGCCGCTGAAGCGAGATAGTGACCAGCCAGACTGCCCTCGCTCAGTGCATACGCAGCCATTACCAGCAGCGAGCCTTCCATGAGCAGCAGTGAATCGTAGTGGCGTCCCAGCTTGAGCGAGTAACTGGGGAGAAAATAACCCGACACGGCCGCGCCGAGGACGAAGCTGATCAGAATGCCAAACAGGTCGAGCGCTCGCAGCGGTGATACCAGCAGCTCGGAACCAAGCAGCGTAGCAATACCCGTAAGATGAGAGATGGCCTGGTGCTGGACCCCCAGCATGCCCACTGCATTGATCAGGCCGGCCAGCAGGGCCAGCGTGAACGCCCCATACTCAACCCATCTGGGTAAGCGACTTACCACTTCGGCTCCTGTCCTCCTGTCATTAACAATCCGCCCGGGGCGGGCAACAACTGTTCAAACATAGCAGAGCGGCACAGTGGATGCAGAATGGGGGCGACCCACTGCCGGTACAGGGCAGGCCTGCGTCTTTCAGATTTCTGCGTTACCGGTCTGCGCAGCATCGGCTGCTGCGGGCGCTGCCACCAGCTCGAAAGACTGGCTGAGCAGCCGCTGACCGCGATAAACCACTGCGATCTCCCACGTTCCGGCTGCCAGCTCGCGCGGTTCACTGAGAATGTAATAAGCAGCATTGTAATACTGCCCGTCGCGGCCGCGCCGGGCGGCACTTTGCATGACGAAGCCGGTGCGGAGCTCACCACGATGATCAGGGATGGGCGGGTGCGAAATATGCACCTCTACCGGAATCCATTCGCCGTTGCGCGTCAGATCGCTGATCGCGAAGCGCAGGCCGAATGCCTCGCCCAGTCGCACGGGCACGCGGTGACCGGCCTCGAGCAGCGCTGCTTCCACGACGCTCGAATAACCGGCCGTGGTCTCGGCAGCGAATTGTCGCTCTCGCAGCTTTTCGAGCCGGTAGCGACCCGATTCGATGACACTGGCATAGATCGCGGGCTGCGCCAGCTGTGCAGCCGTGGCCGGCAGCGCCAGCACGATCAGGCCCGCCAGGGCGAGGCAGCGCAGTAGGGAACTCACTGCCGCGCCTCGCGATGGCGAATGAACCAGCACTGGTGAATGTCGGTCGAGCGAGCAAAGTCGGGATCGAGCGACCAGCGGGTCACATCTTCTTCCGCATACTCGGCAGCCAGCGCCGGATCAAGCTGAAAACGCCGTCGGTTGTTGGAGAAGATCAGCAGGCCGCCCGGCGCCAGCAGCCGCATGGCGTGGCTGATCAGAAAAGGATGATCGCGCTGTACATCGAACGTCTCCTCCATGCGTTTGGAATTGGAGAACGTCGGCGGATCGAGCAGGATCAGGTCAAAACTGTCACGGCACGCTTCCAGCCAGCGCAGGCAGTCCGCCTGGACCAGATGGTGACGGGCTTCGCTCAGGCCGTTCAGTGCCAGGTTATGGCGTGCCCAGTCGAGGTAGGTGGCCGACATATCGACGCTGGTGGTGGTGCGCGCTCCTCCGAGACCGGCATGTACTGATGCTGTGGCTGTATAACAGAACAAATTAAGAAGCCGTTTGCCGCGCGCCAGCTCAGCGATTTTCAGCCGTACCGGCCGATGATCGAGAAACAGGCCGGTATCGAGATAATCATGCAGATTGACCAGCAGCCGCGCTGCACCCTCCTGCACCTCGATGAACTCGCCACGCTGACTGAGCCGCTCATACTGGCTGGTGCCTTTCTGGCGCCGCCGCTGTTTGACCACCACGCGCTCCGGCGCCACCGCCAGCGCCGCGGGAATTGCTGCCACCACCTCATCCAGCCGCGCGGCGGCTGACTCGGGATCAACACTAGCCGGCGGCGCATACTCCGCCACATGCACCCAGTCGGCGTAGCAGTCAACCGCGACGGCATATTCGGGCATGTCCGCATCGTAAACACGAAAGCAGCTCACCGCGTGCTGCCGGCGCCACTTTTCAAGCCGCTTCAGATTTTTGCGCAGCCGGTTGGCAAACATCGTGGCGCCGGGGCTCAGCGCGTTCTCGTCGCTGGCTGCGGCCGGCAGGCCGGCCGCTTCATCAGCCGGCGCCGAGCGGACAAAACGCTCCGGCTGCACATGAAACAGCAACAGCTGGCTCGGCAATGTACCGTTCCAGAACCGATACTGCTTATGGCTGCGCAACCCCATGGTTTTGCCCAGGTCAGGGTTGCCGGTAAACACAGCCGCTTCCCAGCCGACGAACTCCTCGCGCAGGCGTTCGCCGAGGTGGCGGTAGAGGCCGCGCAGACTCTGCTGCTCGCCGAGCCGTTCGCCATAAGGCGGGTTGGTAATCAGCAGCCCTGTGGGCAGATGGGTGTGCGTGGGCCGCGTCAGCTGTGCCAGCTCCTTGCGCAGCACCCGAATGCGTCGTGTCAGCCCGGCGCGCTCGATGTTCTCTTCGGCCGCGCGTACCGCCGCAGCGCTGGCATCATAGCCACGAATCTCCGGCCACTGCCGGTCGGCTGCACTGGCCCGACGGGTTCTGGCCTCTTCCTCAGTCAGCCGCCACAGTTTGTCGTCGTGGCCCAGCCAGTTGAGAAAACCCCAGCGCCGCGGCGCGAGAATCCCGGGCGCAATGTCCATTGCCATCAGCGCGCCTTCAATCAGCAACGTTCCCGACCCGCACAGCGGATCGAGCAGCGCGCCGCCGCGTGCAGCCATGCCCGGCCAGTCGGCGCGCAACAGCAGCGCCGCCGCGAGGTTCTCCTTGAGCGGCGCCAGCCCCCCCTCGAGACGATAACCGCGCCGGTGCAGGCTGCCGCCGCCCAGGTCGATTGCCGCTGCCACCCGGCCCTTGTGCAACTGCACATGCAGGCGCCAGTCCGGCCGGCGCAGATCCACCGATGGCCGGCTGCCCACCCGCGCCTGCATGGCGTCGACCACGGCATCCTTGGCCCGCTGCGCACCGAACTGCGTGTTGCGAATGGCATCACTGGTGCCGGCGAAATCGACCACGAAGGTGGCGTGCTGTGAAAAGTGATCCGTCCAGTCGATAGCGCGCAGGCCATCGTAGAGCGCGTCCGCGCTCGGCGCTTCGAACTCAGTGAGTGAGAACAGGATGCGGTTGGCCAGCCGCGACCAGAGACAGCAGCGATAAGCCACGGCCAGCGATGCGGTGAAGCGGACACCAGCGGGTTGTTCCTTCCCGACCGTGGCACCAAGGCTGGTCAGCTCCTGCGCCAGCAGCCCTTCCAGACCTTTGGGGCAGGTAGCGAACAGCGGCAGCAAGGCAGTCATTAAGGAGGGCTCCCGGCACGTAAACGACAGCACGCCAGGCGGGCGTCGACGCGGCAGACCGTCTGCTTATAGCGAAACAGTCTGGTTAAAGACGATTTTAGTCACGATTCGCAGTCGACCACCCTGGCCATATCTGGTTTGATTGGATGGCGGGTGACGACACGGTGGCGATTGTAACACCGGCCCAGGATGTCTCACAGCAGGCCATGTCACCAGCCCCGCTTTCCCTCCATCGACTGATTACTGCATCCCATCGAGGTCAAAGTCTATGAAAAGACAGAAGCGCGACATGCAGGAACGAGCTTATCAACGAGGCTACCGTGCAGGGCTGGACGGCCGCACGCGGTCGACCTGTCCGCATGTGCACGGCCCGGCCCGCACCGAGTGGCTGCTCGGCTGGCACGAAGGCCGCCGCGATCACTGGGATGGGCTCAGCCTCGCTTCCGGCATGGAAAAAATGGCGCTCCGCTGATTTTCTTTCCGACTCGACAAGCCCGCCCTCGCGCGGGCTTTTTATTAACCTACCCCTTTCGCCCGCATTACTTATCAGTAAGTTATCGCCTTATTTTAAGTGTTTGTTGAGGTTTTTCTCCTAACTCTTGCGAGCACCCGAGCACGTCAGTAGACTCGACCCTGTTTTGTGGTATGCGGTTCAGCTGTCCGTAGAGTTTTCGTGCCCGTAACGGGTTCCGTCATGGAGAGAAACAATATGAAGAAGACATCACTGGTAATGACCGCTCTGTTTGCCGGCCTGGTTCTGGCTGGCTGCGACAATGGCGACAAGAGCGCCGAAGCAACGTTCGAAGAGGCTCAGCAAGCAGTGGAGAGCGCTGCTGAAGAGACGCGTGAAGCTGCCAGCGACGCCTGGGATGCAACCACAGACGCCTTTGACGACGCCGTTGATAAAGCCGATGAACTCACCGACGACGCTGCTGACGCGACTGACGAGGCGGCTGACGAGGTGCAGGAGGCCGCCGACGAAGCCGCCGACGAGGCTGAGGCTGCCGTCGAGTAAGACGGCGCATACCGTCAGTCACTGACCGCTCTGCTGGCTGTCGCCTCGGCAATAGCCAGCAGACGCTCTGCCTCCTCAGCGTGCAACCGCTCCACCAGCCGACCATCCACAACTGTTACGCCTTTTCCCGCTGCCACGGCTTTCTGCCAGCCAGCCAGAATCCGCTCAGCCTCGGCAATTGCAGCCGCATCTGGCGCGAACACCTCGTTGGTGATCTCCAGCTGGCGCGGGTGAATCAGTGTCTTGCCATCGAACCCGAGTGCCCTGCCCTGCTCACAGGCGCGGCGCAGGCCTGCGTCATCGTCGAGCTGCATGAAAACGCCATCCAGCACTGCCACCCCTGCCACACGGGCCGCCAGCACCACCGCGCTCAGTGCGAACACCAGCCCCTGCCGCTCCGGCGTGGCCGGCACCCCCAGCGCCTTGGCCAGATCGGCCGTGCCCATCACCAAGGCACTCACGCGTGGATCGGCCAGTGCGATGGCCTGCGCCGCCGCGACCGCACGCGGCGTTTCAATCGTCGCCCAGATGGCTGCCTGTGAGCCGTACTCGTCCAGCAGCGCGGCCACCCGCAGCACATCGGCCGGGGACTCCACTTTAGGCAGACAGATCGCGTCCGGCGCTGCCGCCACGATCGCCGCCAGATCGTCGGCCATCCATTCGGTACCGACGCCATTGACCCGTACTATCCGCTCCCGCGGTTCGTAGCCACCCGCCCTGAGCGCGGCCACCAGCTGATCGCGCGCCAGCCCCTTCTGCTCTGGTGCGACGGCATCTTCCAGATCGAACAGCAGGCAGTCCGCCGGCAGCGTGCGCGCCTTTTCCAGCGCGCGCGCATTGGCACCCGAGACATACAGCACCGAACGGCGCAGGGTAAATGAGCTCACAGACGACTCCCTGTTCACTGTTAATCGACTGCCGCCAGACTCTTGACCACGACCTCGCAGACATCCCGCGACAGTGCAGGCTGCTGATCGACGCGGCGCAGGGCGGCAATCATCCGCTGCTGTGCGGCAGGCGGATATTTCTGCCATTTGGTGAGCGGCACCAGCAGGCGCGAGGCGATCTGCGGATTGAGGCGATCGAACGCTATCACCTGATCCGCCAGAAATTCGTAGCCGGTGCCATCCTCAGCGTGGAAGTTGACTGCGTTCTGGCCGGCAAACGCACTGATGACACTGCGCACCTTGTTGGGATTGCGGATATCGAAGGCAGGATGCTGCATCAGCTCCCGCACGCGCGCCAGCGCACCAGGACGGGTGGCGGCCGCCTGCACCTGGAACCAGAGATTGACTACCAGCGGTTCCGACTGCCAGCGCTCGTAGAACTGCGCCAGCGCCCGTTCGCGCTCGCTGCTGCGCTCACTGTTCACCAGCGCCACTAGTGCCGCCAGCGTTTCGGTCATGTTGTCGCTGGACTCGAACTGGCGCACGCAGGCCGCCACCGCTTCGTCACTCCCGGCTTTCATCAGGTAAGCAAGACAAATATTGTGCAGGCTGCGGCGCGCGATCTGCGCTGCTGTCGGCGCGTAGGGTTCGCTGCTCTCAGTGGCGCGCCAGACCTGCCACAACTCGCTGCTCAGTGCCTCCGCCAGCTGCGCTCGCGCCGCTTCACGGGCGGCGTGGATGGCGTGGACATCGGCCACTGTCGCATTTTCCGCGAGATAAGCCTCGCTCGGGAGCGTCAGCATCAGGGCCACCATCGCCGGATCAAGCCCGGGCGTGGTCAGCAACGCACGAAACGCCTCGACGATATCGGCAGCGAAGATCATCGGCCGCCCATCGCGATAGTTCGCCATCATCTCGGTGAGCGAGCGCTGTACCAGTAACTGGCATGCATCCCAGCGGCAGAAGCCGTCGGTATCGTTACCCATCAGGAACAGCAGCTGCTCGCGCGTATAGGGAAACTGCAGCCGCACCGGCGCCGAGAACCCGCGCAGCAAGCTGGGCACTGGCTCCTCCGCCACCCCCTCAAACACGATCTGTTGTTCTGCCTGAGTGATATCAATCACCCAGTCGGTCTGGCGCTGATCCCCCAGCCGGACTTGCAGGGGGCCATTCTGGCCCAGCAGCGCGACCGCGAACGGCAGATGAAATGGCAGTTTCTCCGGCTGGCCCGGTGTGGGCGGACAGTGCTGGCGAACGGTCAGGGTATAGCGCGCGGCCACCGCATCATACGCACCTGCCACCTCGAGCACAGGCGTTCCCGCCTGGCTGTACCAGCGCCGGAACTGCGTGAGGTCACGTCCACTCACCTCCTCCATTGCGCGCACGAAGTCGTCACAGGTGACTGCCTCTCCATCGTGCCGCTCGAAATAGAGATCGGTGCCGCGGCGGAACAGCTCAGACCCCAGCAGCGTGTGCAGCATCCGCACCACTTCAGCACCCTTTTCATAAATCGTCAGGGTGTAGAAGTTGGAGATTTCCATGTAGCTGTCCGGCCGCACCGGATGTGCCATGGGGCCGGCATCCTCGGCGAACTGCTGGGTACGCAGCAGAGTGACATCCTCCACCCGTTTGACGGTGCGCGACCCCATATCGGCGGAGAACTCGGCATCACGGAATACGGTCAGTCCTTCTTTGAGGCTGAGCTGGAACCAGTCGCGGCAGGTGACACGGTTGCCCGACCAGTTGTGGAAATATTCGTGCGCGACCACCGACTCGACCCGCTGGAAGCCAGCGTCGGTGGTGGTTTCCGGGCGCGCCAGCACGCAGGAAGTATTGAAGATATTGAGGCTCTTGTTCTCCATTGCCCCCATGTTGAAATCGTCGACCGCGACGATGTTGAAAATGTCGAGGTCATATTCGCGGCCGTAGACTTCCTCGTCCCAGCGCATGGCATTTTTAAGCGAGACCATGGCGTGGTCGCACTTGTCGGCATCCTTCTCCTCCACCCAGATGCGCAGCGCCACCTCCCGGCCGCTCATGGTGGTGAAGCGATCTTCAATGGCCGTCAGATCGCCTGCCACCAGCGCGAACAGGTAACTCGGCTTCGGGAAGGGATCATGCCAGGTCGCATAATGGCGATTGCCTTCGCAATTGCCCTGCGCCACGCAGTTGCCATTGGAGAGCAGTACCGGGTAGCGATCGCGATCGGCTTCGAGGGTAACCGTGTAGGTCGCCATCACATCAGGCCGGTCAGGAAAGTAAGTGATCTTGCGGAAACCTTCAGCCTCGCACTGAGTGCAGAACATGGTGCGCGACTTGTAGAGCCCTTCCAGTGAGGTGTTTTCCTGCGGCCTGATCAGTGTCTCAATCTCCAGCACGCACTCAGCCGGCAGCTTGTCCAGGATCAGCTGCTCGGCATCCACCTGATACTCCGTGGCGTCAAGCCGGCGGCCGTCGAGGCTGACCTCCTGCAGCTCGAGCTCGACCCCGTTGAGTACCAGCGGCGCACCGGCCACGCCGGCCGGGTTGCGGCGCAACGCCAGCCGGGAGCCGACGCGGGTCTGCGCTTCGTCCAGCCGGAAATGGAGCTCGATGGTATCGACCAGGAAATCGGGAACGCGGTAATCACTGAGCCGGATCGTCCGCGGTTGCGCATCGCGCATGGTATTTCTCCTCAACTGTTCGTGCCCGCGCCCGTCACAAAAAGAGCGCGCCAGGGGGCTATTCGAGCGTCAGCTCCGCCTGTCCGGCCGGGGCCTGTTCGGGGGCGGCCGTGCCAGCGCCACTGAAGCTGACCTGATAAGCGCTGAACTTCCGCAGGTTGATGACGCCACTATCCAGCATCAGATACTGGCCCTTGATCCCCAGTAAAGTGCCTTCGATGCGCGGCTGCTTGCCAAAATCAAGCGAGGTGATTTTGGTCGGGTACTCCAGCACCGGGTAGGCGAAGGTCACCGCTTCGGCATCCTCCAGCGGCTGGATCGCCTGTAATCCGAAACGGCTGTGCAGCGCGTCCAGCTCAGGCTTGCAGGCAGCCAGCAGCCGCTCGCGCTCTGCGATAAGGTCGACCGGCTCGGCGGTGCCGCGCAGCATCGCCCGCCAGTTAGTGCGATCCGCAGCATGCTGCTTGATCGCCACCTCCACCAGCCCGGCCTGCTGCCGGGTCGCAACGGCGAGAATCGGCAGCGCCTGGGTGGCGCCCTGATCCAGCCAGCGGGTGGGCAGCTGCGTGCGCCGGGTAATGCCGACTTTCAGGCCGGACGAGTTGGCCAGATAGACGATATGGGGCTGATGGCAGAACGCTTCGCCCCACTCGGGCTCGCGGCAGGTGCCCTGATCGTAGTGGCAGCGTTCGGGGCTGACGATGCAGGTATCACAGGCAGCGAGCTTCCGGAAACAGGGATAGCAGTAACCCTGATTGAACGACTTGCTGGTCTTGCGACCGCAGTGAACACAGTGGATGACGCCGTGAAAATCGAGGCTGATGCGCCGCCCCAGCCAGTCGTTGAGCAGCACCCGCTCCTCGCCGAGAACCAGGGTGTAGCGAACCGGATCAGCCGGCTCCACCAGCATCTTGCGCAGTCCGCCGGGCGCGACGGTAACCATCGCCCCCATCAGTGAATCCACCGCACGTTATCCGGGGTATCCGACTGGTTCGGATGATGGTCGTCACCGCACATCTCGCCTTCGGCCTTGCTGCCGCGGTCGATATAACCCACCCGCTCCTCCTTCGGCACATGCCGCAGCTCATAGGCGATGACTGCCTGCATCACCAGCTCGCGCTGTTCCGGCGTGAGCCGGGTGCCGTCGGGCCAGCGTCCGATCTCTATCGCCGTTCTGAGGCGCTCATGCACCGCCGGCGTGATGTTGTCAATCAGATCAAGAAAATTCACGACTCCTCCTTTGGACGCGTCAGCGCTGCCTGCCAGTCAGCAGCGCGCCCCCGGCACCCAGTATCAGGCCCATGACCAGGCCACCGACGTGAGCGGCGTTAGCCACCGCACCCACGCCCAGAATTTCGGTGAAGCCCACCAGGCAGATCACCAGCCAGCCGAGCATGATAGCGAGTACCGGCGTCGGCACCAGCAACCGGGGATCGGGCTGCAGCCGCCCCCATGCCCAGCAATAACCCAGCAGTCCGTAAATGACACCGGACATGCCGCCAAAAACCGACACGCCGCCATATACAGCCTGAGCGATGTTGGAACCGATGCCGATCAGCAGCGTGATCCCCAGCAGGCGCCAGCCGCTCTGCACCAGCTCGACGCGGCGTCCCAGGTCCCACAGCCAGAGCATGTTGAAAGTGATATGCAGCAGACCGAAGTGCAGAAACACCGGCGTGAACAGCCGCCAGTACTGGTCGCCCGGCGCTCCGAACACCAGCCCGGTGCCGCGGTAATCGAAGGGAAAAAAGGTCAGCCAAGGCAGCCACTGCAGATTGCGATCGAGCGACGCCACCAGAAAGCCGGCGATACTCAGCAGGACCAGCGTGAAGGTCACCGGCACCCGCCACCATGAGAGTCGCGGTGTGGCCGGGCGCGGCACGCGCAGCCGCAGCGGGCCCTCGGGCAGTGGCTCGCCATTGCGCCATTTCTCGTAAACGGCCTGCACCACTTCGGCCTGCTGCGGGGCTCGCACCCACAGCACCTGGCGGCCGCGAAACTCGGTGACGCGATGCGGCAGGCCGTGCTGCCAGAGGAACTCGCTCAGTGGCTGCAGATCCTCGTCAATGCTCACGTTGAGCGCTTCCACTTCAGCCAATGTACGTCATCTCCTCCAGCGGGGTTCCGTCGACCCAGACAAATTTGCTGTTATCGATCTCGCGCTCACCATCCATCCGATAGGCCACCAGCCGGCCATGCAGTACTGCACTGTAATCGAGGCAAGCGATGTTGCGGGTCAGCTGGCGCGGTCGCCCGCGCAGCCAGTAGTGCCCGACCAGCAGCGGCGGCTGGTCGGCGTCGTAACAGACCAGCTCCGCCCGCTGCTCATCGCTCAGCGGCAGCGCAGCCAGATCATCGGGCAGCCGGTCGGGCTGGAATTCGAGATCGCCCAGCGTAGCTGGTTCGCGCACCCAGAACTTGCTGCGGAAATTGCGCCGCTGCACGCCATCCTGCCCCGTGAGACTGCGCCCTTCCGGAAACTGCAGCGTCAGACCGCTGGTCGAGCGCCACAGCAGGCGTGCGCCGAAGGTGCCGGGGGTAGCCGATTCGAGCAGCAGCGCGGCGTCGATCACCCCGTCGGGACACCGCTCGCGGAACGCACCCAGCAGACGCTCATCCCAGCAGGCGTGGATCAGGCGGAAGCTCCCCATGTCGAGAAACAGCGGCAGCGTCCGGCACCAGGCAAGAAAATCCCGCCAGTCGAGCGGGTGATTGGCAAACTCTTCCAGGGTCGCTTCCAGCACCCGCATATTGCGCTCAGTGCGGGGCCGCAGCCAGGGCCGCCCCAGTTCAGCAGGCGCCGGCGTGCAGCAGAGCACGGCGTGATGCTCGTGATTGCCGAGAATGAGCTGAGCCTGTCCCGCCGCCGCCATTTCCTGCACCAGCAGGACGGTATCGCGGATGGCCGGACCACGATCGATCAGGTCGCCCAGAAACAATACCTGACGCGGGCGGCGCCGGTCGCGGTGGCGGTAGCGGCCGCGCTCGCGCACGTAGCCCAGCTGATCGAGGAGTTCGCGCAGCGCCGCGTAGCAGCCGTGCACGTCACCGATGACATCGAAACCGCTGAACCGGGTCATGTGTTACCGCACAAGCTGGGTGTTCCACCCTAGCTTATCGCGACAGCTGGCATAGAAGCTGTGATCGAGTGGGTGCAGGAGCTTCAGCTTGTGCGGCTTCTTGTGGACATACACGACATCACCGGCCTGCGCGGTGAGAATCACCTGCCCGTCGCAGGTGACCGGAATCGGTTGCGAGGCATTCTCTGCCAGCACGATCTTGATCTCGCTGTTGCCGCCAACCACGATCGGCCGGCTGCTCAGCGTATGGGGAAACATCGGCACCAGCACAATGGCGTCGAGGTGCGGGTGCATGATCGGGCCACCGCCGGAGAGCGCATAGGCGGTCGAGCCAGTCGGGGTCGAGACGATGAGGCCGTCCGAGCGCTGGCGACAGACAAACTCCCCCTCGATATAGAGGTCGAGTTCAATCATCTTGGCCGAGGTACCGGAATTCACCACCACGTCATTGAGCGCGTCGGCCAGACCGAGGGTCTCCTTGTCCCGCTTGACGGTGACGTCGAGCAGAAAGCGTTTCTCGATGCGGTACTTGCCATCCAGCACCTCGCTGACTTTCGTCTCGATCTCGTCGGGCGCAATATCGGTCAGGAAACCGAGCCGGCCGCGGTTGATCCCCAGGACCGGAACGTCGTGCCGCGCCAGCATCCGCGCAGCGCCGAGCAGGCTGCCGTCGCCGCCGACCACAATGATGAGATCGCTGATTTCGCCAATCAGCTTGCGCGGCGCCACTCGCACTTTCTGCAGCGACGCGGGATCCACCAGATCGGCAATGACGTCAGCGATGACGGTATTGATGCCGCGCTGGGTAAGCAGATCGATCAGACGTTGCAGAGATTCAATGACGCCGGCACCGCTACGGCCGAGGATGCCGACGTTGCGAAAATGATCCATGGCGAGGGCTCAGGTGAAGCGAGGCGGCATTATACACAGAGCGGACGGACGCCTTCAGCCGCTGACCAGCGGGGCGTGCGCCGCCAGCTGCTGCAGCAGCTGCAGGCAGGCTGCATCGCCCTGACTCAGGAAACGCACCCGCTGCGGCAGCTCCAGCGCATCGGTCCCGTGGCGCAGGGCGATGGTCGAGAACCCTTCCTCCGCCAGCAGATGTGCCGCCGCCAGGCTGCGCCGGCCGCTGTTGCAATAGATGATGTATGTGCGATCGCGGTCCAGCAGCCGTGACTTGAGCTTGAGGATATTGAGCGGCATGTTGAGCGCGCCGGCTGCGTGGGCCTGTTCGAATTCCAGCTCCGTGCGCACATCGATGAGGCCAGCGCCGGCGCGCAGCTCCCGATCGGCCTCGACCAGACTCAGGGTGCGGGCCGGCGGCGACTTGAGCAGCAGATAGAAATCCTGTTTCTCGAGCCGCATCAGCACGCCATTTTCCGCCATCACCACGGTGGCATTGCGTGGCGCATCATCCACCAGCGCATCCTGACCGAAGGAACGCCCCGGCCCCAGCACTGCAATGCGCTCACCACGGCTGCGACCATCGGTCGAACGGAACACCTGCACTGCCCCTTCCTTGACGAAATAGCAGCTGTCGCCGATCTCGCCCTGCCGGATGACCACATCGCCGCCGTAGCGGAACTGAGGCGTGAAGCGGTCGATGACGCGCCGGATGTTCATCGGCGGCACCTTGTAGAACAGGTCGGAGCGCAGCAGCCGCTGCATCCACTCGGCATCCTCATCGAGGTCGCGCTGGCTGGCAATGTCGAGCAGGATGTAGTGCGAGGCCTGATCCCACGCCACCATTGCGTCCAGCACGTCGCAATCGATCCGCAGTAGCTCACAATCCTCCAGCGCCCGCGCGGGCTCCAGCCGGGGCTGCTGATGCGCGACGGGGAACGCTGCCACCGGGTCAGCGGCCTGTACGATACGCCGCAGAGGACCGGTGCCTATTTCAAGCGCCCCGCTCAGCAGATAGACATAGTGATGATCGTATTCCCCGACTTCGAACAGTGTCTGGCCACGGCACAGCACCTCCACCGACGTATCCCGGAACAGGGCATCGAGATGAGCTTCGGTCAGCGCGCAGAGCGGTACAAAGGTCTGCAGCAGCTGCTTCTTGAGATTATCGTGGTGCGTAACCACCGGAATTTCCTGCATCAGCATGACCAAAAACAGATGCCCTCCACTGGCAAATGGCCGTCAACTGCCGGATCGTCAGTGAGATTAGTCTGAAAAAGCCTGACGCTCAGGGCGCCGCCACCGTATCGGCCCGGGTGCATTTTGCCCGATGGCGGGCGCAGCGATCAGAGTGACCGGGTAAAAACCGGACCGGGTCATCGACCTTCGGTACCGGTTCGCCACAGCGGTCGCCACCCGTTTCGCCCAGACACAGCGGCGCGGCAATGTGGCGACACCACAAAGTATAGTGCTCCTGCGAGACTCCCTGCTGTTCTGCGAGCCAGCTGTCCGGCGCTTCCAGATAATGCGCCAGTTCTGAGGGCGGCACGGTGAAAGCACCACCCTGCGGCGGATAGATCACCAGCGATACTTCGCGCTCCGCCAGCAGCTCCAGCAGATGCGCCGCATTGCGGCTGATGAGGCTCTCGCGTTCCTGCCGCAGCCGAGACACCTCCTCCCGCAATGCGCCCAGCTGCTCATCGCGATAAAACAGCTCGACATCGCGCATATCGAGCGTCTCGTGAAGCTCGGCTGTGGCGCGCTCGAGCCGCACTTGCAGCTCCGTCTCAAAGTGGCGGCGCAGCTCAGCCAGCTGCTCGGATTCAGCGCCCTGGCGTGCCTGCAACGCGGTTTCCGCCTGCTCCCGGGCACGGCGCACCTCGTCGGCCTGCGCCTGCAGCCGCGCTGCCAGCTGCCGGCTGCGGTGCTTCTCTTCGCGAAACAGCCGTTTGGCCGACTCCAGCGCTGCCCGCAGCTGCCCCAGCTGAATCTGATAGTGCTGGTGCAGTGCCTGCTGCTCCTGCTGATGCTCGGAGCGTAACGTGGCAAGCTGCAGATCACAGCGCGCCTGCAGCACGCTCAGCTCAC
Organism: Gammaproteobacteria bacterium; assembly: GCA_029265075.1. Classification (GTDB taxonomy): domain Bacteria; phylum Pseudomonadota; class Gammaproteobacteria; order Pseudomonadales; family CAMLJR01; genus CAMLJR01. Next base: position 62,042 of record JAJUJZ010000001.1, read on the forward strand.
GGCTGCGTAGCTCATGACGGGTGACAGGCGCTGCTTCGGGCTCGTCCCGCTCCGGCGGCACTACCGGCAGCCCCAGCCGGTTGCGCAGGACCGCACGTTGCAGCTGCGGCAGTGTGGCATCGGCGCCTTCCAGCACCGGGTCCCAGAGCTGCCGCTGGTGCCAGGCCACCGGGCAGCGACTGCGGCACGCCAGCCGGATGCGCCCGCCGCCGAGGTCCGGGCCGCGCTCGGCCTTGTCGAGCAGATGCTGCAGCGGCAGATTCCAGCTGCGATTGACGAAACCGCGGCTATCGAAATCGACCAGAAAAAATACGGCGCCAAGAATCTGCTGACGCTGGTTGATGCGAAGAAAACAGGCCTGCAGTTCCTTGTCGGCGAAGTCCTGCAAGCCGACGACCTGATCGAGGACGGCCTCAAATTCGGCAAAGAGCATCTCTTTGGCGAGTACTCCGGATTCGAAAAACATCACCGCCTGATGCGTGACGTGCTCTGTCTGCCTGATCATGACTCCAGCGTGTTCGGAAGCAGTTGGCCGTTGCGGCCGGGATGGGTGCCTCCATTATGGACCGGGCTGGAAAAATCGCTCAGCCGGGAGTGTGACTCGCTTGGCAAGCCTGGCAACTGATGGGCCGGAAAGGCTGGTAGGGACAAGGTTTGCCCCTGGCGGGGCTGGCCGGACCCTGGTCCGGCCAGTGAGGCAGGTCGTCAGGCGCTTTTTCTGACTGCCGGCCGCGGCGCTGTTCCGAGAAACGCTTCCAGCGAGTCGTCCATCGCTTCCATCCACGGCGTATGATGACGCGGTGCCTCCTTGCCGGTGAGTACCGAGCGATAGCTCTTGTCACGGTAGTTCATGATGTCGCGCTGTTTGTCGCGCATCCATTCCTTGAACAGCTCACCCGCGCCTTCCACATCGAAGTCAGGGTAATCGGTCTGCTGCAGCAGGTCGCGCACGTAATCGCGCTGGAAATCGACCTCCTCGAAGGCGTCAGCCAGCTGCTGCTCGCGCCCGTGCCACGCTTCGCTGTCGGCGCGCATGGCCTCCACCGTCGGCAGCCCGATCCGCTGCAGCATGACATCGCGCGCAAACCAGGCCTGCGCATCGAACATGTTGAACGTGTAGTACTGGTCCTGCATGCCGAGATAGATCAGCCGCGGGTTATCGAGCCAGAACACACCCTTGTAGAGATTGGCGGGATACAGCCGGTTGCGGGTACGCAGCCGCAGACTATCGGGCAGGAACGGGAAATGATGCTGATAGCCCGTACAGAGAATGATCGCGTCTACCTTGCGGCGTGAACCGTCAGCGAAATGGGCGGTTTTACCCTCGACGCGCGTCAGCAGCGGCACTTCGCTGAAGCCTTTGGGCCAGTCGTAGCCCATCGGGCTGCTGCGATAGCTGAACGTGATCGACCTGGCGCCGTACTTGTAGCACTGGGTGCCGATATCCTCAGCGGAGTAACTGCTGCCTACCAGCAGCAGGTCCTTGCCTTCGAATTCACGTGCATCACGGAAGTCGTGGGCATGCAGCACGCGCCCCGGGAAGGTATCGAAACCTTCGAAGTACGGTACGTTGGGGGTCGAGAAATGGCCGGTGGCCACCACCACATAGTCGAACTGCTCCGAACGCAGCTGGTCAGCCTTCAGATCGCGGACCGTCACCGTGAACTGACGGGACTCCTCGCAATACTCAACCCAGTGCACCGCGTGGTTAAAGCAAATGAAGCGCCGGACGTCGCTGCGCGCCACGCGGCCCATGATGTAGTCACGCAGCACTTCGCGCGGCGGGTACGAAGGGATTTCCCGCCCAAAATGCTCTTCGAAGCTGTAATCGGCAAATTCGAGGCACTCTTTGGGGCCGTTTGACCAGAGATAGCGATACATGCTGCCGTGCACCGGCTCGCCGTACGCATCAAGGCCGGTACGCCAGGTGTAATTCCACATACCACCCCAGTCGTCCTGCTTCTCATAACAGACGATTTCGGGAATCTCGGCGCCCGCCTGCCGGGCAGCATAGAAAGCACGCAATTGCGCCAGCCCGCTCGGGCCGGCGCCAAGAATGGCAACTCTGAAACTCATGACACCTCCAGGACTGCTGTATCGCCCTTTCGTAACTGGCGCTACCCGCCACTCACGGAAGGGACGACAAAAATGCCCGCACTCAGGTCGCGCTCAGCTGGCTGCGACCGCGCCTGGACCGACGGTCCATTGCGATGTATCGGACTGATACCTCGACCCGACGCCGACCGGGCTGGCACCGGCGCTGGCGAGGCAAGAACAGAAAGGCCCGTAGCGATTGCTCTGCGCGGAAGCCGTGCAATGGCCACAAACCAATATGCGAGCCAATAATTATAGCACGAAGTATTTTTATAACCTTGCGCCACTGCGGCATGAAAAGCGCCGAGCGCGCACCGACGGTTGCACTCTCCCCACACGTGCTATAATTCGCCGCTTTACGCGAGAGGCAAACGATTTCCCCCTCTCGTCTTGCCCGGAAAATTGCGACTTCCCCGGAATCGCGCCAGCACCAGGCCGGCACGAATTCGATTACTGCTCTAATCTTTTCTTCATGTAATCAACATCCGGGCCGCAGATGATGTTACGGCTCTTTCAATCCAGGACTTGCGGATTCGCAAGCAGAGCCGTGTTTCGGCGTCGCCGGCATGCAAGGCAGCCACGGCTGACGCAACCAGATTCAGGAGAACCGTATGTACCAGTTGTCGACGACAACGGCCCTGCTGCTGATGGCCGCCTTTTACGGCCTCACCTTTCTGCTCTCACTTTCGATCAAACAGAAGAAAGAGAACGTCGACGGCTACATGGTCTCGAACAACGATGTTGGCTTCGGGATCTCGGCGGCCAGCATGACCGCCACCTGGGTATGGGCGGCTTCGCTCTACGCCGCTGCCAGCTCCGGTTACAAATACGGCCTGTCCGGCGCGCTGCACTATGGCTTCTGGGGCGCGCTGATGATTCTTTTTATCTACCCTTTCGGGAGGCGCTTCCGGGAACTCGCGCCCCGCGCCCATACCCTCGCCGAGATCATGCACGGGCGCCACGGCCGCGCCAGCCAGATGATTCTCGCAGGCTCCAATCTGCTCGGTAGCAGCATCAGCCTGATGGTGAACTTCACCGCTGCCGGCGCGCTGGTGGCAGTGCTGACCCCGCTGAGCTTTATTCATGGCGTGCTTATCGCCGGCGGCGGCGTGCTTGCGTACACCATCTGGTCGGGCTTCCGTTCCTCGTTGCTGACCGACTATGCGCAACTAATGGCGATGGTGGCAGCAGCAGTGATTATCGTCCCCTGGATTTTCTTTACGCTCGGCGGCCCGAGGCTGTTTGAGGAAGGTTTGCCCCAACTGACGGCGGAGCAGGCCAGCTTCTGGTCGAAATCAGCGATTCTGGAGCAAGGAGCGCCCTACTTTGTCGCCGTGCTGGCCTACGCCATCGGTAACCAGACCATTGCGCAGCGCCTGTTCGCCGTCAAAGAAGAACTGATTAAACCGACCTTCATCACCGCCACTATCGGCTACGGCACCATCGTGATCGGGCTGGGCATGCTGGGTCTGATTGCACTGCTCGCCGGGCTGGAGCCCATGGGTGGCGATCTCAACAACCTGATTCCGCAGATGGCGGGTACCTACCTGCCACCATTTGTCATCGGTCTCTTCTTCATCATGATCATCGGTGCGCTCTCCTCCACCGCGGATTCCGATCTGTCGGCGCTCTCTTCGATTGTCATGACCGATATCTACGGCAAGAACCTGGCGCGGGGACGCCCCAATCCGAAGCTGATGCTGTGGATCGGCCGCCTGACCATGGTGGTCGCTACGCTGGTCGCCGTCATCTTTGCGAGCCTCAAGCTGGACATCCTGTCGATGCTGATCTTCGTGGGCGCCCTCTGGGGGGCAATCGTTTTCCCGGTCATCACCAGCCTCTACTGGGATCGCGTCACCAACACCGCCTTTACCAGTGCCGTCATCGTCGCCTTCGCACTGTTCCTTGTTACCCGCTTCGAGCTGTTGTCACTGCAAGGCGCGTTCGCAGTCCTCACCGAACTGCTGGCATCGGTTGGTGGTGGCGTGGTGATTGGCCTGATGGCCTTTGGATTCCTCGGCAAGGTGGCTGGCCTGACCGCTGGAACCGTGGTCGGGCTGGTGCTGATACCGTTCATGGTCGGGTTCCTGCGCGACTATCCGGTACTGCTCAGTTCACTGGTTGCCTACGGTGCCAGCGCGATCGTAACAGTCGCAATCAGCCTTACCTCCAACAAGCGTTTCGACTTCGATCAGCTCGCTGAGCGGATCGGAGCTTTCCAGACCGGCGATGCCGCGCCAGCTGATGCTAATCGCGACCAGCCGGTGGTCACTAACCAGGGGAGTAATACAAAATGTCCAGTCTCGGTCTGACCGCTTATGTACTGATCTGGCCGGCTGCTGCCGCTGTCGTCATGGGAGTCCTGACAGCTGGCGTAGTACGCGACATCAGAGACGCCAGAAGTAACGGCAAGGAGCTCGTCTGAGCCCGCTGAGAGGTCGGTCGGTCACGCGGCTGACCTCTCAGCTTCTTTACACTAATCGTCCTCCCGCTCCTGCCCGGCACCCCCCGAACCAGAGACCTCCAGAATTACTTTACGCAACGCTCGGGTAGCACTGGAAAGTTCGCGCCGCTCCAGACTCACGATGCCAATCCCGCGGCTCACCGTCGGCTCGGCCAGCGGCAGGCAGCGCGCTCCGAGCTCTTCCATCTGCGCAATCGACAGCGCCGGCACGGCACTCACGCCGAGTCCGCAGGCGACCATGCGCCCTACCGTAGCAAGCTGGTGACACTCAAAGGAAACCCTCAATTTGCGGCCGGTCTGCTCCAGACTCTGCTCCAGCAGCAGCCGTACCGCGGACGGTCGCTGCAGGGCAATAAACGGCTCTGCCAGCAGCCCGGCCCAGGTCACCCGCGCCGCACCGGCGAGCGGCGAATCCGCCGGTACCACGGCCACAAAGCGGTCACTGGAAAGCTCGGTGAAGTCGATCCCTGCGGTCACGACCGGCTCGAAGCCGATTCCAAACTCGACCCGCCCGGCCCGCACCATCTCCAGCATCTGCTCGTTGATAACGTCGTGGACCGCGACATCAATGCGCGGATAGCGCTCACGAAACACCTTCAGAGCAACCGACAGCTGACTGGAAGCGAATGACGGCATCGCGGCTACCACTACCTTGCCCCGCTGCAGCGTGAAATGCTGGCGCATCAGTTCTTCGGTGTTATCCCAGTCAGCGAGCAGACGCGGCGCGATTGACAACAGAATCTCGCCTTCCGGCGTCAGCGACACCGCCCGCGTGGTCCGCACCAGCAGCCGGCCGCCGAGCGACTCTTCCAGGTTTTTGATTGAAAGGCTCAGCGCCGGCTGCGAGAGATGCAGCCGCTCGCTGGCATTGGCGAAGCTCAGACTCTGGGCGACCGCGACAAAGGCGCGCAACTGCCTGGGGTTCATTTGGATATCTTATTAATTGATTTGAAAGTCAAACTTAACAAATCAATCACTGCAGGAGAAGCTGGTTACCACACAGCTGTAGCTTCACCCGGCATTCAAAGGGACAACCACATGAACAAGATCTATTCAAGCGCCACTGCCGCGCTGGATGGCCTGATCGAAGACGGCATCACGCTGGCTGTCGGCGGATTCGGACTGTGCGGTATTCCGGAGGCACTGATTGCCGCGTTACGCGCCACCGGCAAGCGCAACCTCACGGTCATCAGCAATAACGCGGGCGTTGATGGCTTTGGTCTCGGGCAGCTTCTGGAAACCCGGCAAATCAGAAAGATGATCTCTTCCTATGTGGGGGAGAACAAAGAGTTCGAACGCCAGTATCTGGCCAATGAACTGGAGCTGGAGTTCACCCCTCAGGGGACCCTGGCCGAGAAGCTGCGGGCTGGCGGCGCCGGCATTCCCGCTTTCTACACTAAAACGGGCTACGGTACCGTCGTCGCCGAGGGCAAGGAGGCCCGGCAGTTCAATGGTGAATGGTATGTGCTGGAGAATTCGCTGACTGCCGACGTAGCGCTGGTCAAGGCATGGAAGGCGGATAAGGCGGGCAACCTGCTGTTCCGCAAGACATCGCGCAACTTCAATCCACTCTGCGCCACGGCAGGCAAGGTCTGCGTCGCCGAGGTGGAAGAGATCGTCGAGATTGGTGAGCTCGATCCGGACCAGGTTCATCTGCCCGGCATCTACGTGCAGCGGCTGATATTGAATGCCGCACCGGAAAAACGGATCGAACAACGTACTGTGCGGAGCAATTGAGATGGCGTGGACACGAGACCAGATGGCGCAGCGCGCCGCCCGGGAGCTGCAGGACGGTTTTTACGTTAACCTCGGCATCGGCCTGCCGACGCTGGTGGCAAATTACATTCCCGCCGGCATGGATGTCTGGCTGCAGAGTGAAAACGGGCTGCTCGGCATCGGCCCATTCCCGACCGAGGACGAGGTCGACCCCGACCTGATCAATGCCGGCAAGCAGACCGTAACCGCCCTGCCCGGTGCAAGCTTCTTCGACAGCGCACAGAGCTTCGCCATGATTCGTGGCGGCCACATCAACCTGGCCATCCTCGGCGCGATGCAGGTATCCCGCAACGGCGACCTGGCGAACTGGATGATTCCGGGAAAAATGATCAAGGGCATGGGCGGCGCCATGGATCTGGTGGCCGGCGTGCAGCGCGTAGTGGTACTGATGGAGCACAACGCGAAGAACGGCTCGGCAAAGATCCTTGAGCACTGCGATCTGCCATTGACGGGCGTCGGCGTCGTCAGCAGGATCATCACTGATCTCTGCGTGCTGGATGTGACACCAGAGGGACTGAAACTGGTGGAACTGGCGCCGGACGTCGATCTCGACACCGTGAGAAGCCGAACGGGCTGCGAACTGCTGACCTGATGCCGACGGCCGGCGAACCGCTTGCCTTCGGGATGTTCCGATAAGCGAGCCTCGAGAGGAGTGAGCCATGACGATTGCCCTATGGTGTCTGCTGGCAGCCGGTCTGCTGCCCCTGGCCTTCAGCGCCTATGCCAAGCGCGCCAGGGGATTCGACAACAATAACCCACGCGCCTGGTTTACCACCCTGGAAGGAAGCCAGGCACGGGCGGTTGCAGCCATGGAGAACAGCTTCGAAGGACTGCCGCTGTTCGTGGCCGCCGTCCTGACCGCCCACATGCTCAAAGGCCCGCAAGCCAGCGCCGACCTGCTGGCACTCACCTACGTTGTGTTGCGGGTCATCTATGGCGTCCTCTATATCGCCGGCCTCGGCACCCTGCGCAGCCTGACGTGGCTGGCGGGACTCGCCTGCGTGATCGGGCTGTTCATCATCGCCGCCTGATAACGGCGCAACGGATCACCATCGGGTGACGCGCACACTGCGCCCACACATCCGTAGTCAGCGCATCCGTCGGTCCGCTGATGCCAGCGGCAGTTGACACCATGCGGCGCACGCCCGGACATCGGGTCACCAGACGTCGAGCGAGGAACAGACAGAACAGGGATGATGAAGCAGACAGAGCTGGATCAAACAGGAAAAGAACGGTATATAGCTGGCTGTGAGTGGAGCTCGTGCCATCCCACAGACTGGCGGAATTGGCTATGACGAACACCCTCACCTTGCGCCCCCCGAGGGGGAAAGATGGCGGACCGGACGGGACTCGAACCCGCGACCTCCGGCGTGACAGGCCGGCATTCTAACCGACTGAACTACCGGTCCGCTTCAGGGACACTTAATCAGACTTCGAGGCAGAAGTCTTGGTGGGTGGTGACGGGATCGAACCGCCGACCCTCTGCTTGTAAGGCAGATGCTCTCCCAGCTGAGCTAACCACCCCGCGATCAAGTGCTGCGCATTTTACCCGTTCACCGGCCGATGTCAAACGTTCAGCACAACTATTTTTTACAATCGATATTTTGCTCAAAAAAACAGCGAATTCTGGCAAGATTCGTATATAAAACAATCACATTGAGCGATTCTTAACCACCCGGACTCAGCGGCGGTGAGCGCCTCGCGGCGGCCGCGATCGCATGCCGCTGAAGAATCGACTGAAGACGCTCGCCATTGTCATTGTGGAAACAAATAAACCGCGCTATCGCCATCGTCCTGCAGATCGCTGAAGAAAGTCGTGGCGGCGAGGGCCTGTGGCGTACCTTTGCTTGTCAAAGGCTGCGGCAAGAAGCTCAGGGCAACCCACATGGTGCTCACAGCGGTAACCCCGGGTATACAGGAGTGCCGCCCCCTCATTACCATTAGCGCCCTTTGCAGTACGCTGAGGCGGAGGAGCGATAGATGTCTACCGAAGTATTCAAAGAGTTTCAGTTTGAAGCAGCCCACCGCCTGCCGAACGTCCCGGCTGGCCATAAATGTGCCCGTCTCCACGGCCACAGCTTCGTGGTCAGGATTTCAGTGACCGGCGAGGTTGACCCGAAACTGGGCTGGGTGATGGATTTTGCAGAGATCCGCACGGCCTTTGCTCCCCTTTATGAGCGGCTGGACCACCACTACCTCAACGATATTCCCGGCCTGGAGAATCCGACCAGCGAAAATCTGGCTCGCTGGATCTGGGATGAGCTTGTCTCCCGTTTGCCGGGTCTGAGTGCTGTCGAGGTACGGGAAACGTGTACCAGTGGCTGTGTCTATCGGGGCGACTAAGCGGAACCTGAGTGGATCCTAACCGTGTACCCATCGTCCCATGACTCTAACGCGACACGGCTGGGCTATGAAAGTTCCCGTAACACTTATTCACATCGGGATGCAAGTAACATGACTGGCGACAATCCCAATAAAAGTTCCAGCTCATATATCGAACAATCCTCATGACTTTCTTATAACATATTGTTTTTAATATTAATTTATTAATTTGACTGTTTTTTGAACAATTTGTTAAGAGGCACGTAGTTACTGGCTCCGGGCGTGGGTTGAACAATTTTTCCACCAAGTTATCCACAGAATCTGTGGAAAGATTCCCGGTCATTTTCGGTCCCCGTGCACTTCCGGGAAGCCTTGACAGAGCGCCCTCCATTTGCCCCGTTTTACCCCGCTCTCCTGCACCCTCCTTTTACCTCTTCCTAACAGTCGCACCGGAAGCTGGCTGGAGCGGCCAGACGGGATGCTGTCGGGGTGCCGGTACCAGTCTGACGGTGTCGCAGCCTTCCGCTGTCACAGTTCTGCAACAACCGCTCGCCAGAATAGCGGCCGAGTAAGGGAGAGCCTTACTTACGCAGGCATCGCGCTTTGACCTTTCGCTCGATTCGCCCGCTTCAC